>METI01000116.1:1511-13358 GCA_001771285.1 candidate division NC10 bacterium RIFCSPLOWO2_12_FULL_66_18 | reverse complement strand
GCCGGGCTCGACGTCCTTCTCCAGCGCGCCTTCCGTCAGCAGATGGAAGGACAGATGGCGGCGCTGGGCGAGGTCCTCAAGGCGGCCCTCCAGCAGCAGATGCTCCGCATCACCGACGACCTGCTTGAGCTGACGCTCACCGATGTCGGCGACAGTGGGGAGATCCGCCGGCTCCTGGTCGTGGACCCTTCGGGGCGAGTGGCCCACGCATTCCCACGATCCGAGCGGGGGCTGGTCTTCGACAAGACGCGGGATGCTCCCTGCCGCAACTGCCACGACGGCGGCAAGCCGGCGACGGCGCTGACGTCACTCACCACAGACGCGTCTGGAATCCCGGTCTTCCGGATGGCGACCAAGCTCCCGAACCAGCCGCGCTGCCAGGGGTGTCACGGCACGGCGGCGCGCTTCACCGGGATGCTGCTGGTCGAGCGGGACGCGGGCGCCGCGACCGCCGTGCTCGCGACGGTCCGTCATCGTCTGACGGCGACATGGGCGGTCACGCTGGTCGTGCTCGCGCTGGCCCTGCTCGGGGTCACCACGCGCTACGTTCACCACCCGCTGCAACGGCTCATCACAGCGGCGCGCCGCATCGGGGCCGGCGACTTCGGCACGCGCGTCGGCATGCGCGGCCGCGACGAGGTCGCGGCGGTGGGAACCGCGCTCGACTCCATGGCGGCACACCTCGCCGATTCCGTCGAGGAGATCCGGCACCAGGGGCTCGAGATGGCGGTTCTCTACTCGATCGTCGAGCGCGTGAGCAGGAGCGTCTTCCTCGAAGATCTCAAACCGATCGTGCTCGACCTGACGGCGGAGGTGCTGCGCTCGCCGCGCGTCGTGCTCGTCACCGCGGGGCCGGAGCCCGACGAGTGGGAGGTCCTCGTGCGCGCCGCCGGCGCCGACAGCCCGCAACGACACGTCGTGCGGATGCCGGGGCCGGCCTCGGCCTCCGGGCCGCTGCCCTCGGCACTGCTGCGCGCGTGGGTCGCCGGCGAGATGACGGCGCAGCGGCTGGACCCGGACACGCGCGGCGCCTGTCTGCCGTTGCGCTTCCGAGAGCGCTCGCTCGGGCTCATCGTCGCCGACGAGCCGAGGGATCGCCCGTTCGACGCCGACGCGCAGCGCCTGATGGGGGCGCTCGCCAACCACTGCTCGGTCGCCTTCGAGAACGCCCGGCTCTACGCGCTGGTGATCACGGACGAGCTGACCCAGGTCTACTCGCTGCGACACTTCCAGCTGCGCCTCGAAGAGGAGGTGAACCGGTCCCGGCGTTACGGCCAGCCGGTCGCCCTCCTCATACTCGACATCGACCACTTCAAGACGGTCAACGACCGCTACGGCCACCCCGCCGGCGATGTCGCCTTGAGAGAATTCGGCGCACGCCTCCGTGCCGGCCTGCGCAGTGCCGACGTGCCGTGCCGGTACGGCGGGGAGGAGTTCGGCGTGATCCTGACGAACACCGACGGGCCCGGCGCCCTGATTGTCGCCGACCGGCTGCGGGCGGCGATCGCGGCGGCGCCAATCGACCTGGGCGACGGGGTGACCCTCACGCTGACGGTCAGCGTCGGCGTCGCCTCGTACCCCGCAGATGCGGCCACCGTGCGCGACCTCGTCGGGCGAGCGGATCAGGCGATGTACCGCGCCAAGCAGGCCGGGCGGAACCGGGTGTGCGACGCGTCGTCCGCCGGCGGCGCATCGGCAGCAACTTAGCGGCCCGTCAGGCCTGGCACGCGGTCCGCTGGGCGAGGTCGCGGAAGCAGGTGGCGATGCTGTCAAGCGTGGCGCCGGGCTGGAAGCCGCCGACCCCTCCGAACCGATCTGCGCGCGGGAGGGCGTCAGGAGCAATTGCCCTTTTCGCCCGCGCCCGCGCCGAGGCTCGGCTCGCCCCTGAGGGCGCGCAGCAGCTTCTGGAAATCGCGGTTCTGCGCGAGCAGCTCCCCGCCGATCTGGATGAGCGCGTCCACCTGGCGCCCGGATAAGGCGAAGCTGGTCGGCAAGCCCAGGAACTCCCCCCTCCGGCCCTCCGGCTGGATGGCCTCGAAGCTCACCTCCACGATGCACGCGGGCACCCGCCGAAGCTGGTCCACCGGCGGCGCAGAGGGACAGGACCTGTCCAGGTGCCGCTGGCAGTCGGCGGTCGTGCGCTGGAGCTGATCTCGCCCTTGCTCCAGCCGCCGCATGAGATCCACCGTATCGAAGCTGTAGTTCTCCATGCTCACCGTCGCGACCTTGTAGGCAACCGACCCGAGCCCCGGCGGCCGCTCGCTGCTGCTCAGGTACTCGGGCGGATCGGTCCGGGCGTTGACGGCGATGACGACGAGACGCTTGATCCCGCCGTCGTTCATCCGCCGGAGGATGAATCCGTCGGTCGACTCCCAGCCGGCCATGATCGTCCGGAGCCCGATATTGTCCGCCAGGCCTCCATCCATCAGGTGGATGTATTTCCGGTCCCCCGTCATCAGCTCCATGCGGTGCAGGGCCCGGTAGTAGCGTCCCTGGTCCGCCGCGGCGCTCTTGAGCGCCTGGACGTAGTCCTCAGGGGGAGAAGATCCCGCAGGAGGAGGATAGCTCCAGAGGCTGAGCGGGCTCAGCAGGACCGGAAAGGCCGAGGACGCGGCGACGGCGCGCGCAACCTTGTATTCCGACAGATCGGAGCCGAGGAAGTCGAACTCCTCTTGCGTGAACTGAAAGCGCGAGCCGTTGGCGAGACGGGTGGCGTTCATGATGATGAACGGCCGCCGGGGCGACGCGATGAGCTCCACGAATGTCCTCTCCTTGAAGACGGTCTCGTCGTAGAGCTCGGCCGCGAGATCGATGCGGCTCCAGTAGGGCGAGGCGAGCCGCGCCCAGTTGATCGGGCTGAGCACCCGCCAGAACAGCTCGCTCTCGATGTCACGGCGGAGAAAGCGGTCCTCGAACTCCGTGAAGATGCGGTCGCCGAAGAGCCCGTAGTAGGCGGCGGTGAAGGAGCCGCCCGACACCGAGGAGATGCAGTCGACCTCGCTGAGAAAGGACACCGTCGTGCCGCGAAGCGGGATGGTCGTCTCGCGAAGCGACTTCATCACACCGTAGGCGAAGGCGGCCGCCCTCGTGCCCCCGCCGGAGAAGGAGAGGCACACGAACAGCTCGTCGGCCTTTTCGTCCGCCAGAAGCGGGTCGAAGCGGTAGCCGCCGTCCGCCCGGTATTCCGTGAGCCGCGCGTTCAACGGATAGTGCGCGCACGCCGGGACGAGGAGGCCGAGGGTCCCGAGGAGAAAGACGGCCGCCGCGCGCCTCCCGGTTTTCATGACGGACGGCCCGGCGCCGGCGGGATCGCCGCGGGCGGGAGCTTGTGAAAGGAGATGCGGCACGCGTCCATGGGGGCCGTGTTCTCGAGCCACACCTCCTGGCTCGTGGGCGAGAAGTCGACGGGCGGCGCCAGCGTAACCGTATGCGCCCCGCCCGGCGCCTCGATGACGCTGTTCGTGAAGCCGTTGGGCACGTTGTTCACCATCACCCGCCGTCGTTCCTCGAACTCGACCTTCAGATACTCCATGGCCCCTCTCCTACTGATAGCAGATGCGTCGTTGATAGTCGTCGTTGCGCACGATCACCCAGCGGCGCCCGTCGGAACGCGGGCGGACCCGGTAGCATTCGTTGATGTTGCGCTCCCGCGTCACCGATCCGTCTCGCCAGTAGAAATCCATGCTGTAGCGCACGCCGAAGGTCGCCTCCCGGGCGTCGCTCCCCTGGTACATGATCTCGTACTTCAAGACATCGACGTGGTCGACCCGCACGAAATCGACGCGCCGGCGCTGCGCGATCTCCTCGTACCCGCGGCTGTAGGCCCCCCCGCTCTTCAACCGGCCCGTCTGCACCGCGCCGCTGTCGAACTGACGCAGGTACAGGCCCACGTCCTTCTGCATCCAGGCCTGATAGAGAAGGTCGATCGGCTCCCGCATGCGGTCGATGGCGGGCGCCACCTGCTCCGGGGCATCGGCGCGCGTGAGAAAGCCGAGGTCGCGCAGAGTCTTCACAGTGATGGTGGGCAGCGGTGCGAGGGGCGGCGATCCCTGGGCAGTGGAGTAGAGCAGGAATTCGCCGCCGTGGTGACCGGCGAGGCTGCCGAACGCGGGCGTGTGCTTGGGGTTGGCGCTCAACGCCTGAACGTAGGAGGCCAGTTCGGAGAACGTGACGAGCCCGCTCGAACGCTGCTTCACGACGCCCGGCTCCAGTCCCTTCAGGAGGAAATACGTGAACCAGCTGAGGTTCGCGGGACCGTTGTCGAGCACCTCCTGGTCCTCGCCGCCAGCGCTCAGATACTGGCGCACGCGTCGGGCGCTGAGGTCGCGCACCATGAAGGTTTCGCTGTCGTACTGCAGCCGCTCGCCCACGGCGCGCGTCTGGAACTGTCCCATCAAGCCGGCGTAGCAGCTGTCGAAGATGAAGAGCTGGTGCCGCGCGCGGTCGAGGCTGCGCGAGTATTTCGCAATGTCGCCCGTGGAGACCAGCGAAGACGGATCGTTCTTGTCCCGCCCGCCCGGCACGACCAGGTAGGCGACGTCGACCCCTTCCTGCCGCTGCGCCTTGCCGTGGCCGGCGAAGAAAAAGACGAAGCGGTCTTGCTCTGTGATGCGCTCGCTGATCTCCCGCACCGCCTTCTCCACGTTGCGTTTCGTCGCGATCTGCGGACCGATCAGCGGCGTCACCTGGTACCGTTGGGCGCGAAAGTAACGCTCGACGGCTCGAGCGTCCGATTCGGCGTTGGCCAGCTTGGGCAGGCCGACGCCGGAATAGTCGTCGACGCCGACGACGATGGCGTAACTCTTCTGGAAGTCCTGCGCCTGGGCCGTGCCGACGGGAGTCAGCAGGACGGCCAGCGCCAGCCGCCACATGGCTATTCCCCCCGGACTTTCAGCCCGCCCTGCCCGACGTCGACCTGTCCGGAGGATTGCAGGGCCGCCTTCGGGATCACGATCTCGGGCGGCGAGGTCCAGACCAGCATGGCGATGATCGCCGCGCCGAAGAGGGCGAAAAATGTTCCGGGCGCGACGTTGGTGAGCTTCAGCGTGTTGCCGCTGATGCCGGCCTCGAGGGTGCCCTGCTGCGCGGCGAACCCGCTCTGGAACAGCCGGTATCCGAGGATGACGCACACGAGCCCACAGGCGAGCACGCAGAGCCGCCAGATCAAGACGTAGGCGACGGAAACGGCGAACGGGGTCATCGAACCTCCTTTGGTTCAGTGCTCCTCGGCGCCGATCGTGCCAGATCGTCAACGGCGCGTCAAACGGCGGCGGCGCCCGGCCGGCCGTCAGCGGCCGAAGTCACGCGCAAGATCGCCCGCTTCGGTCTTCACCGCCGTCTCGAGCCACTTCCGGTCGCGCGAGAGGAAGCCATCCCACTGCCTCTCGCCCTCGCGGCGCAACTCCCGCTGAACGGCGCGGAAGCGGGAGTGCTCGCAGAGGTTCAGCGCCGGGGCGGCGCCGGTCCCGTCCCCTCCTGGCGGGAAAAGGCGGTGATGAACCGGTCGAGGATGGCGAACAGGATCTCGACGCTGTAGCCGGTGGCGAAGGCCAGGGCAAAGGGGGAGAGCGTCTTGAGCGTGGCCGCGCTGGTGTCGGCGGCGACGAAGGAGGAGACGACAAGGCCGCCGAGGGCGCCCATGACCATGCGCAGGCGGTAGCCCACCTCGGCGTCCGGGGTGTAGCTCCGGGCCTTGATATCGGCGGCCAGCGTCCGCAGCACGTAGATGACGGCGCCGAGGAGCCCGTAGAGCAGGGGGAGCAGGTACTGCTGCAGTGCCGACAGGACGAACTGAGCGGTGATCAGCTCCTTGAGCAGGTTCTGGTAAGCGGTGGTGGTCTGGGCCGGCAGTGGACCGAAGAAGCGGCGCAGGCGCTCCGCCTGCCACACGTTGTTCCACGCCTGGAGGATCTCGTAGTGGACCAGGACCGGGATCTCCTGGTTGTCGATCTCCGCTTCGAGCTGGGTGACCTCCAGCGCGCGGGCCGCGGCCTCGCCCAGCCTCCCCTTCAGCTCGTGCAGCTTGACCTGGCGGTCGCGCACTTCCTTCAGCAAGCCGGGGATGTCTCGAGTCAGCGTCGCCCCCACGACCCAGTAGATCTGGCTGGCCACCAGCACCACGAGCGTGAGCAGGGCCCAGCGCCGGATCCGGCGCATGGCGCCCTGCGCCGCCGACTGGCCCCCGGCGGTGCCGAGGAGACGACGGACCAGCCGGGCGCTGAGCGAGCGGTCGGGCTCACGCCGAGCGAAGGTCTTGAGGCTCAGGACGGTGACCGGGGCCAGAGCCCGCGCCAGCTTGTCGAACGCCAGCCAGAAGGCCACCTCGGCGCCGTCTTCGTTTCCCCCCCCGTCACGGAGCCGCCGGGAGCCGATAATAATGCGGGTCGCCTCCACGTCGATGCCCTTGCCGTGCTCGGCGGCGTAGGCGAGAAGAAGCTGGGCGTCGTCCACGGCCTCGGTGAGGATCGCGGGCGGGCCCCCGGGGTCGCGGTGAACCTCGGCCGCCGGCGCGGCGCTCATGGGCGGTGGTCGACTCCCCCGCCGCCTACTTCACCGTGATCCGGAACTCGCAGGCCTGGCCGCCGCAGCGCAACGGCGTGTTGTCCGCGTACTTGATGCGGACGAGCCAGGTCCCGGCCCGAATGTTGTCCTTCCGGCTCCACGTGCGCCAGTCGAAGAAGCCGCGGCGCTCGACCTCGAGGCCGAGCTGGCGCAGCATGTCGGGACGCCCGGCGTCCAGGGCGATACTGTCGATCATCTCGGTCGCACCCTCGGCGCTCGTCCCGGCGATGGCCAGGCGGAACCACTGGTGGAAGATCGGCAGCTTGCCACGCTCGGCCAAGGCCTTCAGCGCCCCCGGCGATGCCTTCACCAACATCCAGAGAATGAGGGGCGCGACCGGCGCCGTCTCCGTGAACGTGCGGCCATGCTGCCGGTCCTCGGTGACCTGGTCGGTCCACTTGTGGCTCGCGATCTCGATCAGGTCGTCCGCGGCGACGGGTCCCGGGCCCACCAGCCCGGACGCGACGGCAAGACCCACGGCAAGGACGAAGGGGAGCCGCATGTCTGCCGTCCCTCCTGCTCCGCCGCCCTCCTCGGGACGCGGAGCCACGCACGGGGAGCGGACGAACGTCAAGGTCCTGTCGGCGCTGGCCGACTCCGTCAACCGTCCCCCTGTGCGGCAGTGATCGCACGACGGAGAGGCTGAGTCAAGGGCCGGCGAGCAGGCAGACCGCCGCGTGGATCGCCTCGATGGATCGCCAGAGGTCCGACGTGAACGGCGTGCGTCGATTCCACCCGGGCCGGCGTCGACGCGTCCCGCCGGCGCGCAGGAAACTCGGGACGTCCCCGACCTCGGCCACGACCCCCAGAGAGGAGCGACACAATGATCCGTCGGCTCATCGCGAGCGCATGGGATTGTGCTACTGTGCCTGGCAGAATGGGCTGGGGAGCCTCTCCTGGTCCGTTCAACAGCACGAGAGGAAAGGGAATATGGTCCATCTCGGGGATCCCGGCGAAGATCTGACGGCGCGGCAGAGCAAGCTCGAGCGTTCGGCCCTGTTTCTCGAGGCGTTGTATCGCATCTCCGAAGGACTGACTCGCGCGACTCAAGAACACGAAGTGGCCCAGCTCGCTGTCGACCGGGCTCTGGAATTGCCCGGCGTCAAGGCGGCGTGGATCTCTCTCCGGGAGGGGGAGGCCGGGTTCCGGCTTGCCGCCGCCCGGGGTTTGCCTCCCGGGTTGGCTGTCGCCGGGGCGATGGAGGGGGATTGCTTGTGCCGGAGGCTCCTCCGCTCGGGGGAGCTCACCCGGGCGACGAATATCATTCTCGAGTGTGAACGCCTGACGAGAGCAGAAGGGGATACCGGAGGACTGCGGTATCACGCGAGCGTCCCGTTGTCTATCGACGATCGGACACTCGGTGTGATGAACCTTGCCGGACCAGGGCCCGGGTGGCTTCCCGATCGCGATCTGGCGATCCTGGAGGGCGTGGGAAATCAGGTGGCCATCGCCCTGGAGCGAGCCCGGGCCGCCGGCCATCCCGAGGATCGGGTGGGGCAACGGCCGCTCGCGCTGGCGGCCGAGACGACCGAGGGCGTCCAGACCCACGAGAGGGTGGAGGGACTCGCGGCGGTCCTGGTGGCGACGTCCGACTTTGTGGCTCTCTGCCACGTGGATGGGCGCGTCATCTACTTCAACCCGGCGGCCCGGCGGATACTGGGCATCGCCGAGGGGGAGGCCATCTCCAGCATCCGGATCACGGATACCCATCCCGAGTGGGCGAGGCAGCTGGTGGTGGGCGAGGCGATCCCGACGGCGATTCGTGACGGGATTTGGAGCGGCGACACGGCGCTCCTCAGCCGGACGGGGCGGGTCGTCCCCGTCTCCCAGGTGATCATCGCCCACCGGGTCCCGGATGGCAGCGTGGAGTTCCTCTCGACCATCGCGCGCGATCTCAGCGAGCGCAAGAGGGCCGAGGAGGAGCTGCATCGCCAGCGCGAGGTCATGCACCACGCCGAGAAGCTGGCGGCCATGGGCCAGCTCCTCGCGGGGGTGGCTCACCAGCTGAACAACCCGCTGTCGGTGGTCACCGGGCGGGCGGCCTTGCTGCGCGAGGCGGCCGGCGGCGGTCCCCTCGCGGAGCAGGCGGAGAGGATCGTTCAAGCGGCCGAGCGGTGCGCCAGGATCGTGAAGAACTTTCTCGCCCTGGCACGGCAATGGCCCCCCGAGCGCGCGCAGGTGGACCTCAACAAGGTCGTCACGGACGCCGTCGACTCGCTCGCCTCTCCGCTGCGAGAGGACAGCGTGGAGGTGGCGCTGGACCTTGGCTCCGACATCCCCACGCTCTCGGCCGATCCACACCAGCTCCATCAAGTCCTGGTCAACCTGATCAGCAACGCGCACCACGCCACGCTCCACACCGCTCCGCCCCGTCGAGTGACCCTTGGCACGCGGTATGACCCTCCGCGGGGCTGCGTGACGCTCACCGTCGCTGACAGCGGCCCCGGGATCCCTCCCGAGCTGGAGGGGCGGATCTTCGAGCCCTTCTTCACGACCATGGCCCCCGGCGAAGGGACCGGACTTGGCCTGGCCCTCTGTCGGGGGATCGTCGAGGAGCATCGAGGATCTATCACCGTCGAGCGGCCAAGCCAGGGCGCTGTTGTCGTCGTCACCCTTCCCGTGGAACCATTTCCCGCGGCAGAGCAGAAGATCCCCGGGGGCGAGGTCCCCGCGGCCCTCGGAGAGAGGGCCATCTTGGTCGTGGACGATGAGCCGGAGGTGGCCGCTCTGCTGGCCGCGATCCTTTCCGCCGCGGGCCACCACGCCGACACCGCATCAAACGGGGTCATCGCTCTGGAACAGCTCGGACGGCGCAACTACGACCTGGTTCTCAGCAGCCTCCGGATGCCGCAGCTCGACGGCCCTGGCTTCTACCGGGAGCTCGCACATCGCTACCCGCATCTGCGCCGCCGATTCGTGTGTGTCACGGGCGACGCGCTGAGTGCCGAGGGCAGAGAATTCCTCGCACAGGCCGGTGTGCCTCGCCTGGGCAAACCGTTCTCCCGGGAGGAAGTCCTCCTGGTCGTCGCCCGCGCCCTGCGGGCGGTGTGAGAAGCGTACAGGGCTCGGAGGCCAGCGGGCGCGTCCGAGACAGGGTCGACGACACCCAGGTTGCTCACCTACACGGCGCGCGCTCCATGTAGTGCTCCATCGCCGGATACCGCTCACGCGTCCGTTGGATATTCCGGCCATCGGGCGCATCGGATCAACAACAAACGCTCTTCCCTCTCAGGTGGCCATGTCGTGAATCCTCTGCCCTGGACGTGTCGCACGACCCCTCTACGCTAACGGAAGCTCCGGGGGCCGGAGGCCCAGGACGTTGAAGGCGGAGACGGGCTTGGCGAAGCCCTTGAGCAGAAGCTCGCCCACGGGCTCCGCCGTCACCAGCGCCTCGATGCCGGAGAGGAACGTGTGAGAGATCAGGACCTGCCCAGGCTTCGCCTCCGCGCACAGGCGAGCCGCGAGGTTCGACACGGGCCCGATCGCGCCGTAGTCCCAGCGCCCCTCGAATCCGATGGCGCCCAGCGTCGCCGCGCCGTGGGCAATGCCCACTCCGTAGTGGAGGTCGTAGCCGTGCTGCCGCCATCGGGGCACGAGCGCGTCGACCCGACCCCGCATGGCAAGCGCCATGCGGATGGCCCGCTCCCTCGGGTCCGGCACCTCGACGGGATCGTTGAAGAAGACCATCAGGCCGTCGCCGGCGAAGTGCTCGAGCGTTCCCTCGCAGTCCATGATCAGCCTTCCCATCTCGCCGTGGTACTCGTGGAGGACCCCCATGACCTCCTCGGGCGGAGCCGTCTCGGCGAAGGCCGTGAAGCCGCGGAGGTCCACGAAGACCACGGTGATCTCCCGCCGGTGGCTCTTGAGGGGATCCTCCGCCCCGCCGGTCACGATCGCCTCGGCCAGCTGCGGCGAGAAAAAGCGCTTGAGCCGTCCCAGGCGCTCGAGCTGCGCCACCTGCGCCTGGACCCGCTGCTCGAGGTTGGCGTTGAGGTCCGCGAGCTCGGCGGCCTGGACCTGGACGGTCGTGTAGAGGTCCTTGATCCTCAGCAGCGAGCGCACCCGCGCAACCAGCTCGGCCATGTTGACCGGCTTGGTGAGGAAGTCGTCGGCCCCCGCCTCGAGGCCCTTGATGCGCTCGCGGGCCGGGTCGAGCGCCGTCACCATCACCACGGGCAGGATGCCGTACTCGGGGTTGGCGCGAATCCGCCGGCAGACCTCGTAGCCGTCCATGCCGGGCATCATGACGTCGAGCAGCACCAGGTCCGGGCGCTCCGCCTCCACCCGCTCGAGCCCCTCCTGCCCGGACGCCGCGGTCGCGGTCGCGTACCCCTTGGCCGAGAGGAGATCGACAAGCATCTTCACGTTGAGCGGCGTGTCGTCGATGATGAGGATCTTCGGAGGCATCGAAGCGACGCTAAGCCCCGGCCGCCTGGCGTGTCAAGCGCCCCGCCGCGCGCCAGCGTCCTTGACTCCTCTTTCCGCGGTTGCTAGCATGCCGTTGCGTTGCCCTCCATGCCCCCTCACGAGGCCGGATCCACCGGCGACTCAGCCGCATCCGCCCCGGCGGCCGCTCCGGGGTGGAGCGAGCGCGCGGCTCGCCTCCTCCTCTCCCACACCCCCCTGGGCCTGCTCGTGCGCGCGGTCGCGCGCCTGCACCTGTCCGTCCATTTCAAGCTCCTGGCGGCCTTCATGCTGGTCGCCCTCCTCGTCTCGGTCATGGGCACGATGAGCCTCGAGATCATCAGCGCCATGTCGAAGCAGAGCGAGGCGATGCACCACGCCCACCAACGGGTCACCGCGTCCCGGCAGGCGCAGCACGCGCTCGCCATGCAGATGAGCTACACGGCCATGGCCCTGCTTCTCCGCGACGAGGCGACCATCGGGAGCATCCTCCGCGAGAACAACCGGCTGAACAGCGGGCTCGCCGAGATCGAGAACGCGGCGCCCCCCGAGGAGCGCGAGATCATCCAGCGCATCCGGACGGCCCAGGGCGAGGTCATGGCAACGGTTGCCGACGTCGCCAACCTTGTCCGCGACGGCAAGATCGACGAGGCGATGCGCCTCCAGCTGAAAGAGGGCTATCCGCTCTTCCAGCAGCTCGAGGGCCTCGTCGAGCAGGTGGTCCGGATCGAGGAGGACAGCATGGCCCGCCAGCGCGAGGCGACCGCCCGCGCGAATCGTCACGCCTTCTACCTGATGGGCGGCTTCGTCCTCGCGTCGCTGCTGCTCGCGCTGCTCCTGGGCTTCGTCACCTCGTGGTCGTTCATCCTGCCGGTGCGCGAG
>METI01000116.1:0-1503 GCA_001771285.1 candidate division NC10 bacterium RIFCSPLOWO2_12_FULL_66_18 | reverse complement strand
GCCCAGGGCTTCCTCGGCCGCATCGCCAAGGGCGACTTCAGCACGACCGTCACCGTCGACAATCGGGACGAGTTCGGGGCGCTGGCGGAGCGCATGAACAACATGAGCGCCGAGCTCCGCCGGCTGTACGAGGAGGAGCGCGAGGCCGCCCGCCAGCTCGAGGCGCTCAACAGCCAGCTCGCGCGGGCGAGCCAGGCCAAGTCCGAGTTCCTCGCGAACATGAGCCACGAGCTCCGCACGCCGATGAACGCCATCCTGGGCTTCACCGAGATGATCCTCGACGACATCTACGGCGACGTGCCCCCGGAGGTGCGTGGTCCTATTCAGGATGTCCGCACCTGCGGCCAGCAGCTGCTCCGCCTGATCAACGATGTCCTCGACCTCTCCAAGATCGAGGCGGGCCGGATGGAGCTCTCGTTGACCGACTACTCCGTGCAGGAGGTGGTGGAGACGGCGCGGACGTCGCTCCGCTCGCTCGCCGCCGAGAAGGGGCTCGAGTTCACGGTGGAGGTGCAGTCCGATATCCCGCTCGCCTACGGCGACGGCAAGCGCATCACCCAGTGCCTGACCAACCTCGTGGGCAATGCGCTCAAGTTCACCAAGCAGGGCAGCGTGACGATCCGCGCCCGCCTCGAGGGCGACCGGGTCGTCTACAGCGTCAGCGACACCGGCATCGGCATCCCCAGCGACCAGCTCGACCACATCTTCGGCGAGTTCCGCCAGGTGGACTCGAGCATCAGCCGGGAGTTCGGCGGCACAGGACTTGGGCTGAGCATCACGAAGACGTTCGTCGAGCTCCACGGAGGCCGCATCTGGGTCGAGAGCGAGCCGGCGCGCGGCTCGACGTTCCACTTCGCGATTCCCCTGCGGATCGCAGAAGCGACGGAGGCCGTATGAGCCAGAAGAAGATCCTGCTCATCGAGGACAACGAGTTCAACCGGAAGATCGTCCGCGACCTGCTCGCCCGTCAGCCCTACGACCTCATAGAGGCCCACGACGGCGAGGCGGGCGTCGAGGCGGCACGCCGGGAGAAGCCGAGCCTGATCATCATGGATGTCCAGCTGCCCAAGATGTCGGGCCTCGACGCGACCCGGCAGATCCGGGCCGAGCCCGAGACCTCCAAGATCCCCATCATCGTCGTCACCTCGTTCGCGCTCAGCGGCGACGACAAGAAGGCCATGGACGCCGGCGCCTCGGCGTACCTCACCAAGCCGTACAGCCCGCGACAGTTGCTGGAGGCCATCCGGAAGTGGGTGGGCGAGGCGTGAGCACCGACGCAAGGAGGCAGGAGCCATGAGCACGACCAGCCGATGGATAGCCGTGTGGGCCGCCGTCACCGCGGCCGCCGTCCTCGCCGCCCCGCCCGCCCGGGCCGGGCAGGAAGAGCAGTTCACCCCGGAGTACAAGGCCGTGCGGAGCGCGCCCGATCCCAAGCACACGCCGAAGATCGTGGCGCCGGATGCCGTCAAGCGCGGGCAGTGGTTCGACGTGACCGTCAGCGTG
>METI01000115.1:7031-23883 GCA_001771285.1 candidate division NC10 bacterium RIFCSPLOWO2_12_FULL_66_18 | reverse complement strand
CTCCCCCCCCGCCCGCCCGGCCTTCTTCAAGGCGCGCGATTCCCTGCTCGGGCAGCTCCGCTCCGTCCCGGCGGCGCGAGCCGAGGCGACGCCGAAGTCCTGATCCCTCTTCCTCCGGGCATCCGCAGACCGCGCAGGATCAGGGAATCGCCGTCTTCAGAAGTCTCACCAGCCCCTTCGAGACGGGAGGGCGAGCGATCCGCCTTCGGAGTTCCGCGGGCCGCGCTACTCCTCCCTCCCATACAAGGCCGGTGATCAGGGAAAGCGGGGCCGCCCCCGGCGTGTGGCTGGAGGAGGGCGGGACGACCTTCGTGGCCCTCCCGGTCGTCCCGGGCGAGATGGCCGCGATCCTTGGCGACCTTGGCGCACCAATCCGCCTGAGGCGGATGCCGTTTGTACCGGCGGTTCATGCCTTTTGTTCGGATGAGGGCTCAGTTGGCCAGCAGGCTGATCTGGCGCAGGTCGTCCAGCAACCGGTTCACGCCCACCGCCCCGTACTTCCCGACGAACTGGACCGCCTGTTGGGTGAGGAGCGTGCGTTCCTCGGGCGACACGAACTTGCCCGAGAAGGCGATAACGGGTATCGCCTCAAGCCCGGTGATCTGCCGGAGGCGATCCACGACCTCGAATCCGCTCAGGCCCGGCAGGTGCAGGTCCAAAAGGATGATGTCCGGTCGCGCCGTCTCGGCCTGCTGCAGGGCCGCTTCGCCGTCGGGGGCCTGCAGAACCTCATGTCCCTCGCGAGTGAGGAGCGCCTCCAGGGCCTCCAGGACCACGGGATCATCGTCCACCACCAGGATCCGGAAGGTGCGCCTGGGGGCCCCCAGCTCCCGACAACGCTGCAGGGCGGCGAAGAGGCGCTGGGGGTCCACCGGTTTCACCAGCCAGTCCACCGCGCCCAGGCTGAGCCCCAGCCGCCCCTGGTCCCGGGCGCTCACGATGAGCACCGGGATCTTCTGCGTGTCTGGGTCGCGCTTCAACCGATACAGGACCTCCCAGCCGTCCATGTCCGGCAGGCCGAGGTCCAACGCGATGGCGTGAGGCCGCAGGCGCCTGGCCGCCCCCAGGCCGGCATGGCCGCTGCCCACCACGGCCACCCGGTATCCGCCGTACGTGAGGTGGTCGCGGATCAGCTCCGCCGCCTGGAGATCGTCCTCGACCACCAGGACCAGCGGGCGCGCGACATCCGCTCTCCCGGGCTCCGCCTCCGTCGGGGCCATGCCGGGCAGATGCACCGTGAAGGTGCTGCCCTGGCCGGACGCGCTCTCCACCCGGATCCGACCGCCGTGCAATTCCACCAACCGCTTCGTGATGGCCAGGCCCAGGCCCGTGCCCTTCTGCCTGCCCTCGATGGTCCCCGCCTGCTCGTACATCTCGAAGATCCGCTCCTGGTCCTCCGGGGAAATCCCGATGCCCGTATCCCGCACGACCAGTTCCAGCTCGAGGCCGACCTGGCGCGCCGTGACGGTGACGACCCCGCCCTCCGGGCTGAACTTCACCGCGTTGGACAGCAGGTTGTGGAGGATCTGCTGCAGCCGGATGCGGTCCGCCATGAGCTCGCCCAGGGGCGATCCGATCTCCAGCGTCAGGGTGATGCGCCGGACCAGTGCCTGGGTCCGGAACAGGGCCAGCGTCCCATCCAGGAGGGGCGACACCTGGCACGGCTCGGGATGGATCTCCAGCCTCCCGGCCTCCACCCGGCTGAGGTCCAGGACGTCGTTGATCAGACTCAGGAGGTGCTGGCCCGCGCTGGCCACATGCGTGAGATACCGCTGCTGCTTGTCGGTGAGGGGGTCGGCCTGCTGGGTGAGGAGCAGGTCGGTGAAGCCCAGGATGGCGTTCAGGGACGACCGGAGGTCGTGGGACATGCGGGCCAGAAATTCCGACTTCACCTGCGAGGCCCGCGCCAGTTCCAGATTGGTCGCCTTGAGGGTGGCGGTTCGCTCCGCCACCTTGTTCTCCATGTTGGTGTAGAGGTCCTGGAGTGCGGCCGCCATCCGATTGAAACCAGCCGCCAGGTCCCCCAGCTCATCCCGGCGATTCTCGGGCAGGCGCGCGCTGAAGTCACCCTCGCGCAGGCGGGACGCCGCCTGCTGGAAATCCAGGATCGGCCGCGAGAGCTGTCGCGCCGCCATCGTCCCGGCCAGCGCGGCCGCGGCCAGGACCACGATCAGGGCCGGCAGGACCCCCGGGAACAGATAGGGCATGGCGAACAGGAAGGGATGGTAGGCCCGCGTGTACACCAGGCCCCACCCAATCTCCGGGAGGGGCGCAAACACTCCGAGGGACATGTGGCCTGACCTGTCGGCCCATGTGACGAATCCTCGCCGCCCAGCCAGCGCCTCCCGCGCTCCGGCGTCGGCATCCTCCACCGTCGTCGCCCGCTTGCCCGGATCGGTATGGGCCAGGATGACGCCCGAGGGAGACACCAGGTACACCTCGCCCGGGTCTCCACCGCGACTTCCCTTGCTGGATGCGACAACCCCGGCAGGCGCCAGCAGATGGCTCAGGTGTTCCAGCGTGAAGGTGCCCACCAGGACGCCCAGAAGTCCGCCGCGAGACGCACGGATGGGTGATGCAATAGCGAGGGTGGGGACGCGGGTGGCCGCCCCGACGTAGGGAACCGGGGAGATGTGGGGCCGGCCGTACCGCAGGACGCCCTGATAGTAATCCCGACCCTTGAAGTCCCGACCCACCACGCCCGGGTCGAGGCTGTTCGCCAGGCTGATTCCACCCGCGTTCAGCACCAGGACCGAGGCGAAATCGGGGTACCGTTGCTGGATGGAGCTGACCTGCGCCGCCAGGCCGGGCCGATCGCCCACCTGCACCGTTCGGCGCAGAGCGTTCTCCTCGGCCGCGACCTGGAGAATCCGCAGGCCGTTGCGCAACGTGGCCGCCACGCCCTCCGCGGAGAGGGCGACAAGACGCTCCTCACTCTCCAGGCGGGCCGCCTGCGCCGCGTGCAGGGTCTGCCGGACGCCCAGGAAACCCGCCACCGCGGCCGGGAGCAGCCCCACCAGCAGAAACGCAAGGGTGAGGCGGCGGCGCAGGCCGCCCGTGCCTGTGGCTTGGTCATCCGTCATGGATCCGCCTCCGTCCTGTGATGCTCTCCGGCCGAATGCAACCTTCGGCCATCGCCCTCAGGCGCCGAGCAACGTCAAGGCTTTGGTCAGGGCTTCGATGAAGAAGTATTCGCCCCACATCACCGACTCGTCGACGCCCAGGCCCTTGTGGATGTGGTACACCCCGCGTTTCAGGATGCCCTCCCAGCCCGGCGTGGTATGGGCCAGGTATTCCTCTCCCGTCAGTGTGTCCAGGATCCGGAGGGCGGTATCGCGGTAGAGGCGCGCCTTGGCGCGCGACGCGGAGAACTCGGCGAGATCCAGGAGGCCGGAGGCGGCGATGGCCGCCGCGCTGCTGTCGGGTTGCTTCCGCTGATCCGCGGGCGCATCGTAATCCCAGGGCGGAACCCCGTGGGCCGGGGTGTGCTCGATGTAAAAGTCTGCGTTCAGCTCCGCCGTCTCCAGGAAGCGGCGGTCCCGGGTGTACCGGTACGCGATCCCGAAGCCGTAGAGGGACCAGGTAAGGCCCCGGGACCAGCAGGAGTCCCCGCGGTATCCCTGGTGGGTGCTCTGGCGGAGGAACTCCCCGGTTGAGACGTTGAAGATCCCCTCGTGGGCCGTGGAGCCGTCCCCGCGGACCAGCACCCGGCGGGTGGTCAGGCAGTGGTCCACGGCCACCTGATGGATCGTCCGGTCCTGGGTCTCCCGGGCCGCATACAAGATGATCCCGACGTTCATCATGATGTCGATGAACACCGACTCGGGACCGATGAAGGAAGAGAGATACTTTCCCCGCTCCTTGAACCGCAGCCCCATGGTCTGTCCCGCCTGGATCAGAACGTCCCGCAGGGCAGGCTCGCGGGTGAGGCGGTACCAGTGGTGGTACGTGGACATGAAGATGAACCCGAGGTCGTGGACGTCCCGGTCGTGCTGCCGCGGCTCCAGGGGCCGCGAGTACCGTTCCGCCTGCTGGCGGAACCAGGCCTCCCCCGTATGCCGGTGGAGCAACCACAGGATGCCCGGCAGGAACCCGTCGCACCAGTGGGTCCAGGCCTCTCCCTCGTGCTTCCACCGTCCGGCCCGGGTGTACATGGGGTAAAAATCCGGATAGCGCTCGATGGTGCCCCGCACCTGCCGCGCGGCGAAGTCCAGGGCCTGTAGCAGTTTTGGAATCAGGATGGCAGCGTCGGTCATGGAAGCTCCGTGTGCGAGGGCCCCCGTCGAGGCAGGGTCGGTCCGGGGAACATGGCGAAAGAATGCTACCGGCGCAAATTACCAGACGGGGCCAGCCGGGTCAAGGAAAGCCATCGGGTCGGGGGATGGTCACTCGGGGATCAATACGAAGACTGCGGTGAGCGCGGTCTGGCCCGGTGTTGGATAGAGCTGAGTAATGAGCGTCCGGTGACCAGGAGCGGTCACCCGGACGTGCAGGTGCGGCGGGCGACCGAAGTACCGAACGGGGAAGTTGGTCTCGTACCGGTAGCGGCCCTCGGCGTCGGCTCGCTGCGTCGCCCGATGGTCGTCATCGTAGCTCCCACGCGAATTGACGGACCACCACTCGATCCGGGCGCCAGGAATGGGGCCACAGCCGGAGGCGGACCGCACCGTCCCGGTCACGACGAGACCCTTACCGGTGTTGGACCGTTCCGGCGCATTCGACTTGTAGAAGGGTCCCAGGGAGTCCGGGGAAGTCGGGACGCAGGCGGGTTCGCCCGCAGAGACCCGTCCCGGTGGGCCAGCGAGGACCAGCGTTGCGAGTACTGGCACCATGAGCCACCCGGACCTGAACCTTCGAGTTCCTCTCACGCCCCCACCCCCCGTCACCTGTCCCCCGTCCCCTGTCAGTCCTGAATCCCGGCTACCCACTTGGCGTACTCGTACGCGGACTTCGAGTCGTAGGAGCGGAAGATGGCCAGCTTCTCCGCCTCGATGGACCCCTCGGCGTGGACGGCCAGAACCTCCTGGTAGCCGCCGAAGTCCGAGGCCGTGAGGTCCCGAACCATCTTGAAGGCCTGCAACCGCGTGTCCCCGGAGACACCCTTCTTGCCCGCCAGGTACTTCTTCACGTAGCCGCCGATCTCTGGACTCTTGAGATCCCGGCCCGACGGCCCCGTGACCACCAGGCCGCCACTGATATCCTGGACCCACTGCACTGCCTGATGATAGTGGCTGGCGAAATGATGCTTGGCGATGTTGACCAGCATCTGGTTGGGGACGGCGATGCCCGGCTCCACCAGCTTGCAATGCAACGCGGCCATGTGGGTCAGGGCCCGCAGCGTCTCGGCGTAGCCGATCAGGTGGATCATCTTGTCCCGAACGTGGGAGACGCGCTCCAGGCCGTTGTACTCCGCCATCAGGCGGGCGCAGCCCACCAGGAGGTCCACCAGGGGCAGCTTGTAGGAGATGGCCGTGAACCGGTGGAACTCCACGAAGGTCAGGGCCAGCGGCCCGGCGTACTGCCACTCCCCCTTCAGGAAGACCCGATCCCATGGAACCAGGACGTCGTCGAAGACCGTCAGGGTCTCCATCATCCGGTGCTGGCCGCTGATGGGATGGTCGAAGACGTCCATCCGCGCCGCGCCGTAGGGCGCCGCAATGAGCTTCAATCCTTTGGCATTGGCCGGGACGGCGAAGCTCACGGCGTAGTCCCGGTCCTTTTCCCCCAGGGCCCGGGTGGGCAGGACGATGATCTCGTTGGCATTCGTGGAAACCGAGGTGTGGACCTTGGCCCCCCGGACGGTGATTCCCTCCGCGCTTTCCCCCACGATGTGGACGTAAGCGTCGGGGTCCGCCTGCTCCCAGGGGGCGAGGCTGCGATCGCCCTTCACGTCGGTCTGGGCCACGGCCAGCGCCAGGTCGTTGTCCCGGCAGTAGGCGTGGTACCGGCGCACCCGCTCCAGGTACTTCGTCCCGAGTTTCCCGTCCATCTGGTGGGCCAGGATGTGCAGGGCAAAAAGGGCGTCGGTCCCGATCTCTTTGATGAGGACGACCAGGGTTCGCCCCAGGCGCGTGGCCTGCTCGATGAGGGCGCTCCGCTTCAAGAGGTCGTCGCTGTTTCTGGGAAGCTGGTAGTATCGGCTGATCCGCTGGCCCGCGTTCTCGTCCGTTACGATCGCCAGGTCCTTCCACGCCGGGTCCTCGGCCATGCGGTAATCGATGCTGGCGTGTTCGATGGCCACCTGGATCACCGGGTTCTCCGTCACGTCCGGGACCCGCTCCCCCTTGTAGTAGACCGTCCGCCCGTCCTTCAGGCTGGCCCGATACTGCTCCGGCGTCCGTAGCGGCATGACGACCTCCTTTGGAACCACAGATGATGCAACCGCAAATGAACGCAAATAAACGCAGATGCGAAAAAATTCCCGAGGCGAGACAGCTAGACGCCCTCGGAAATGAACGGGAGGGGAGCGACCTGGGCCTCGACCGATTGCTCACCCCAGACGATGCGGAGTTTCGTGCCTGGGTCCCAGAACTCGCGGCGAAGGAAGCCGAGGGCGATGACCCGGCCCAGGACGGGTGACCGGACCGCACTGGTCACGGTCCCCACCGTGCGTTCGCCCGACTGGATGCTGGCGCTGGACTGCGGAACGGCCTCGCCGGCGACCCAGAGGCCGCAGAGCCGCTTATTCACGTGGCCCTGGTGCTCGACCCGGATCACGACCTCCTGGCCGATGTAGCACCCCTTGGTGAAGCTGACGTGGTCCTGGCTCAGGGACTCCATCAGCAAGTTCCCCTCGTCGAAATCCACCCCGAACCAGGGCCAACCGGCCTCCACGCGCAGGATCTCCAGCGCCGCCATCCCAACGGGACAGAGGCCGCGGCCCGCACCAAGCTTCACCAGGGCCTCCCAGGACTTGCCGGCCGCGTCCGCCGGAACGATCACGTCATAGCCGGGCATCCCCAGCCATCGGGTGGCGATGACCCTCGCGGGGAGAGATCCCAGCGACACCTCGGCGTGATGCCACGCAGGGAGATCCGCCATCCCGGCCCCCGCGGCCTCCACCATGAAACGCTGCGCTTCGGGGCCCACCACCATGAGATGGGCGTAGCGATCACTCGCATTCTCGGCCACGACGTCGTCGGCGACGATGTAGCGGTCGAAGGCGTCCCGCACGATCTGCGCCCGATCCCGGCTCAGATCAATCCATTCCGAACCCGGGAGCCCGTACACCGCCAGGTCGGCCAGGATGTGGCCCTTGACGTTCAGGACGGCGGCCAGCCTGCCATCACCGGCCTTCAGGTCCTTCACGTCGTTGGTGATCTGGCCGTTCAGCCACCCGACCCGGTCGGCGCCGGTGATCTCGATCATCCCGCGAAAGGACATGTCCACCAGGCCCACGGCCTTCCGGACCGCCTCGTACTCCCGGGCGGGGTCACCGAAATGCTCCGGCAAGAGGACGCCGAAATGCTCGGTCAGCACGGCCCCGCGCGCTTTCTCCTGTTCTGCAAATGGACTCGCTATTTGCATGCGCGCCGTTCACCGTGCGACGTGCGACTTTCAACGTTGAACATCGAACACGTTGAACATCGAACCTTGAACCTCGAACCGGGTTAGGTCATGATCTGCCCACCGCAGAGCCACGGTGGGCAATCAGGACATGATCTGCCCGCCGCAGAGATTGATCGCCTGCCCGGTCATCCCGGCCGACGCATTCGATGCCAGGTACACGGCGAGGTCGGCGACCTCCTTCGGGTCCAGGATCCGCTGGATCGGGACCATGGCCAGGGCCTGCTTGCGGAATTCCTCGGGGCTCATGCCCAGGGCTGCGGCCGTCTCCTGCATCCCGAGGTGAGCCATGTCCGTCTCGACCCACCCCGGGCAGATGGCATTCACCGTGATGCCTCGCCCCGCCACCTCCAGCGCCAGCGCCCGCGTGAATCCGATGATCCCGTGCTTTGCGGTGCAATAGGCCGTGTAGGCGGGCACGCCGAACCGCCCCAGGACGGAGGAGATATTGATGACCCGCCCGCCGTCGTGGTTGGGCATGTATCGCAAGACCTCGCGGGTCACATAGTAGGCACCCACCACGTTCACGGTCAGGATCTGGATCCAGCGGGCCTCGTCCTCGGCGTCAATGGGGATCCGGGCGTTGATCCCGGCATTGTTGACCAGGACGTGGATCTGCCCCCATCGTGAGACGATCCCCTGAACCAGGGCGCGAACATCGGCCTTCTCTGCGACGTCCGCCTGGAACGCCAGGACCCGTCCGCCGCCCGGCGAGATCTCATCGGCGGCCTGGCGCACCGCCTCGGTGTCGCGGGAGCAAATGGCCACCTTCGCCCCCTGCTCTGCCAGGGCCCTGGCGATGGCCTTGCCGATGCCCCGGCTCCCACCCGTGACCAGCGCGACCCGATCCTGTAGCAGGCTCATGGCCTCTGCCTCATCGCCGCCTCTTGCTCGCCGCCCGCATGGCCCGCAGGTGATCACGCAACAGGTGGACGTGCTGCACTTCCTGGGACTGCATGGCCAGCAGAGACCGGGCGGAGATCCCGGCCTCCGGCGGGAGCAGCCCGGCGCTCCAGGGGTACAGCGACGTCCCGCGCTCCTCCAGCCACAGGTCGAGACGGAGCGACGCCCGCGTGCCGAGAACGACCGTGAGACATCCAACGATCCATCCCAGGGCCCTGCAGAGCGGGGCCACGGGAACGGGTCGGCCCCCATGCCGGCGGATCAGGGAGGCCAGGTCCTGGCCGTGGTTCACCTCGTCCAGCGCGAGCTTCTCCAGGAGGCCGTGCGTGTTGGGATCCGCCGGGGCCCGGGCCTGCACCCGGTAGACCTGGGCGGCCGCGATCTCGATCAGGCGATTCCACTGGAGGCTTGCCAGCAGCAGCCACCGCCGCCAGGTGGGACTCGGCGCGAGCCACGCCTCCACTGCCCACGGACCGCCTCCCGTTCGATAGAGGGCGAGTGCGCCTCCCAGCAGTCCCAGGTTCTTCGACAGGCTTCCCAGGGGGTCCGTCAGGTAGGTGGGAGAGGTCCAGCCGACGATCGCCGTGAAGGCGCCGAGTAGCCCCGCCTGGAGGACCGCCAGCCCGCGAACCCACAGCCCGGCCAGGATCGAGCAGCCCAGTGCCGCTTCCGCGACTCCCAGCAGCTTCAGGAACGTCAAGATGTGGAACGGCACCAGCCCCGTGCGGGCGACGATCTCGATCTCGGCCGGGCTGGGGAACAGCCACTTGGGAACAATGCCTTCGTAGACCCACATGAACCCCAGGCCAAGGCGGAGGATCAGGGGAACGGCGCGGTCCCACCAGGAGGTGCGGACGGGAACGTCCCGCCTGCTGCCCAGAAACACGAGGC
Organism: candidate division NC10 bacterium RIFCSPLOWO2_12_FULL_66_18; assembly: GCA_001771285.1. Classification (GTDB taxonomy): domain Bacteria; phylum Methylomirabilota; class Methylomirabilia; order Methylomirabilales; family 2-02-FULL-66-22; genus 2-02-FULL-66-22. The sequence continues at coordinate 14,523 of METI01000115.1, read as the reverse complement.
ACAGGCTGGCCGCCAGGAGGGCCACATTCTTGGAGACCGCCCCCGTCGGCTGGACCAGGGCGTGCGGCACGGCGGCTCCGATGCCGATGGTGAACACGACGAGGAGCGCGCACTGGACGGCCGCCACCGATCGGATCATCCATCCCCGGATCAGGAGAAGACCCAGCAGGATCTCGAACACGCCCACCGCTTTGAGGAAGGCCCCGGGGTTGCCGGGCAGCGGCTGAAAGCGGGCGACCAGCGCCAGGAGTTCGGGGCTCGGGGTGAGGAGTTTGGGGACCAGGCCCTCGTAGACCCACACCGCACCCAGCCCGACCCGGAGGAGGAGCGGGACCTGTTCCTCCTCCCTCTGGCGCACGCCCATCAGGAGCCTCTCACCAGGCGATCTCCTGGGTGCCGGCGCGATGGTTCACCAGTCGCGCCAGGACGAAGAGGAGATCCGACAGCCGATTCATGTACGCCAGGATGACGGGTGAGATCTCTTCCTTCTCCGCCAGGGCCGCGAGCCGGCGCTCGGCCCGTCGGCAGACCGTCCGGGCCAGGTGCAGCCGTGCTCCCGCCTCGCAGCCCCCCTGGAGGATGAAGGTTTTCAGCGATGGGAGCTCCTGCTCGATCCGATCGATGACCTGTTCCAGGTGGGCCACCTTCTGCTCGGGGAGGGTGGCCTTCTCCATCGCCTTCGCCTTCTCCTTGCGGACATCGGCGAGCTGCGCCCCCACGGCGAAGAGATCCCGCTGGATGTCCACGAGGAGCCCCACCAGCTCCCGGTCGGTGAGCGCCGCGCAGGTGAGGCCGAGGCTGGCGTTCAGCTCGTCCACCTCGCCGTAGGTCTCGACCCGCAGGGCGTTCTTCCGCACCCGCGCCGCGCCCAGCAGCCCCGTCTCTCCCTTGTCCCCTGTCTTCGTGTAGATCTTCACCCGCTCCCCCATTCGCGTGTATTGGCGTTCATTTGCGGTTGCAATGCCTTCCCCTCAGTTCAGCGACGACTCGCGCTGGCGGATGGACCGCAGGTGGTCCCGGATCGCCTGGGCATCCTCGGCCGCCGGCGCCAGCTTCAGATACTGTTGCAACTCGTTCATCGCCTCCGGGTATCGCTTGAGCTGGGACAACAGCAACCCGCGGTCGCGGATCCCGGTGGGCGCCTCCGGTTCCAGGATCAACAGGCGCTCCACCACGCTCAGCGCCTTGGCGTAGGCCTGGGTATTGAAGTAGATCGCCTTCAGGTTGTTGAGCATCCGGACCAGGATCTGGCGGGTCCCGAGGGCCGCGAGGAAGCGCGGTTCGAAGGCCAGTTTCCCCTTGTAGGTCCGATCCAGGATGCGCTGGCAGTCGGCCGACGATACGATCGCCCCCCCGTTGAAGGGGTCGATCACGATCTCCTCGTCCGGCCCGACGTATTTCACCAGGAAGTGCCCGGGCATGCCGACGCCGTGCAAACGGACGCCGAGGCGCCGCCCCACCTCCATGTACAGCGTGGACAGCGTGATGGGGATGCCCGTCCGCCGGTCCAGGACGTCGTTCAGGAAGCTGTTCCGCGGGTCGTAGTAGTCGTCGGCGTTGCCCCGGAATCCCTGCTCGCGGAACAGGTAGTCGCCGAGGCCCGCGATCAGCCGGTGGGGATCCTCCGCACAGCCCACGCGGTCCCGGATCTCGGCGGCCATGGCGTCGAGAGACGAGAGGTACCGCCCCACCTCGAGCGTCGGGTATTCCTCCTTGGCGATGAGGAGCGCGGCCTCGGCCAGGTCAATCGCCGTCTCGGGCCGGCTGACCAGCCGGGCAAAATCCAGACGGCACGGCGGTGGGGTCTCGGCGGAATGCTTTGCCATGGTCGCTCACGGGGTTCACAGGTGGCCGGGACGTTTATCCCTTGCCGCCCGCGAACCGCTCTGGCATGCTGTGGGGGGAACCCATGACTCCCCCGTTACGGACGATGGCCTGGCGCGTCCCGCTGCTCGTGGCGGGCATTCTGGGGACCGGTATGTTCCTGGGCCTGGAGAAATATCTCATCTACGTCCCGGAACGGGCCATCGAGATGACCCCGCGGAGCGAGGGGATCGCCTACGAGGACGTCTGGTTTTCGGCCGGAGATGGCGTCAGGCTTCACGGCTGGCTGGTCCCCGCACCGGATGCCCGATTCACCCTTCTCTGGTTCCACGGAAACGCGGGCAACATCAGCCATCGGGTGGACAATATCAAGTACCTGCACCGGCTCCTGCGCCTCAACATCTTCATCTTCGATTATCGCGGTTACGGCAGAAGCGCCGGAGGCCATTCCGACCTGTCGGAAGAGGCGACCTACCGCGACGCCGACGGGGCCCTGGCCTATCTCCGGGGCCGCCAGGATCTGGCCCGGACCCGGCTGATCTACTTCGGCCGGTCCCTGGGGGCCGCCATCGCGGTGGAGGCTGCCCGACGCCATCCTCCAGTCGGGCTGATCCTGGAGACGCCCTTCACCTCCATCAGGGACATGGCCCGCGTCACCCTACCGTTCCTGCCGGTGGACGGCCTGCTGCGGACCAAGTACGACTCGCTGGGCAAGATCCGGGAAATCCGGGTGCCTCTTCTCGTCCTGCACGGCGACCGGGACGACGTGGTTCCTTACGAGCAGGGCCGGCGCCTCTTCGACGCGGCCAACGAGCCCAAGACCTTTTACCAGATCCGCGGGGCCCGCCACAACGACACCTATATCGTGGGAGGCCAACCGTATTTCGACGCCTGGGCTCGTTTCCTGGAGCGCTTGTAGCGACACGGCTTTTATACCACGGCAAGCAGGCCAGGCAAAGGCACGCCGGCGTCAGGCCCTTCCCTGGACCGGTCGGGACGTGCTAGACTTCCTGTCCGGCAGGAGGGTCATTGATCCCTGAACCTCCGAGGGGTGCCCCGTGATGTATTGTGGCCGTCCGTATGGGGCCGGGTGACGGCATGAAGGTCGAGTTCACCAACAACGCACTGGCGCGCATGCTGGACCGGGGCATTCGCGAGAGCGAGATCCAGGCGGCACTGGATGCCCCGGATTACCTCGGTCCCAGCTTCGAGAAGCGCTGGCTCGCGCGGAAGCAGGTAGACACGCGGACGCTGGAGGTCATCTTCTGGCGGCACCGCGCCCACACCCAGGTCATCACCGCCTACTGGCAGGAACCATCCGCATGAAGATCAGCTACGATGCCAAGGCCGATGCCCTCTACATCAAATTCCAGGACGGCACGTCGGCCCGGACCCGGAAGGTCGAGGAGGGTTTCCTCGTGGACCTCGATGAGCACGGCCGCCTCTACGGCATCGAGATCATCGGCATGAAGGGTCGCATCCCCATCCCCGAGCTGGGGAAGATCACCCTGGACTTCCCCATCACCGGCGCCGAACCCGCCCCCGCGTAGTCCCCCCGGCCAACACATTTAACCGCCAAGACGCCAAGGCGGCCAAGAGTACTTGGCAATTCGGCAACTCGGCAATCAGGCAATTTGGAATCCCGGAATGCCAGATTGCCGGGTCGCCTGATTGCCTTCCCATGGCGTTCATGGCGCCTTGGCGGTGAAATATTTGGTCTATGCCTCGGGAAACGTCACCGCCTCCAGGAAGACATCCTGAAAGTCCGGGTGGTCTGCCAGGGAGACGTGCTGGATCTGGCGCGCCAGATCGTCGGCGCGCCGGCGCTCCGTCTCGGAGACCAGCGCCATCTGCGCGCCCAAGCCGGCGGCGTTCCCGACGTAGCTGACCCGATCCGGCGGCAGATTCGGGATGAGGCCGATTCGGACCGCGCTCCGGATGCTCAGGTAATTGCCGAACCCGCCCGCCAACATCAACTCCTCGATCTGTCCGTCCGGCGCATGGCGGAGACGCTGGAGCATGGTGATCCCGCTGCGGATCGCCGCTTTCGCCAACTGCACCTGCCGGATGTCCGCCTGCGTCAGCACGATGTCCTTCCCCGCTGCCGTCTCAGCCCCCCACGCCAGGACGAACGCGGGCATCCCGCCGGGCAGCGCGGTCACGCGACGGCGCAGGCCGTCGGGGACGCGGCTCGGGGGCTCGGGATGCAGCCGGCCCGAGGCGTCCAGGACGCCCGCATCGAGCATCCCGGCGATGGCATCCAGCAGGCCGGATCCGCACACCCCCAGCGGGGGCCCGTCGCCGATCACGTGGTACGCCACGTCCCGATCCACCCAGACCCGGTCAATGGCCCCATGGGCCCCGCGCATGCCGCACTGGATCTGGGCGCCCTCCAGCGCCGGCCCGGCCGGCGCCGAGCAGGCGGTGAGACCCTGCTGCGATCCGATGACCACCTCGCCATTCGTGCCGATGTCCACCGCGATCCGCGTTTCCCGGCTCTCGTAGATCCGCGTGGCGAGCACCATTCCGACAGTATCCGCACCCACGAAGCCCGCCACGAGGGGCAAGAGAAACACCGGAGCGTTGGGGTGCACCCGAAGGCCAAGCTCCCGTGCCGTCACGCGGAGACTCCGTCTCACGCTGGGTGCGTAGGGCGCCTGGCCGACGTAGGTGGGATCGATGCCCAGGAACAGGTGGTGCATGGCCGTGTTCCCCACCGCCACTACCTTGTAGATCTGGTCGCGGGCGACTCCGGCCTTGGCGCACACCTCCTCGATCTGCCCGTTCAAGAGCTGGAGGATTCGCGCGTGGAGCTGCCGGACATTGGACGGGCTCTCCTGCGCGAAGGCGATCCGGGACATCAGGTCTCCGCCAAAGGCGGACTGGGGATTCAGGCTGGAGGCGGTCTCCAGCACCTCGCCCCCCGAGAGATCCACCAGGTACCCGACCACCGTGGTCGTCCCGATGTCGAAAGCCATCCCGTAAGCCTGGGCGCGGGTATCCCCCGGCTCCAGCGCCAGGAGACCGTGATCGAAGAGTGTGATCGTGAGGCCGTCGGCGGCGGACCGCAGAAGGGACGGAACGGTGCGGAGGAACTGGAGCGGCACCTCCGTCACGGGCTCAACCACCTCTCGCAACAGCTCCTCCAAGTCCGAGGACTGGTGGTCCTCCCGAGACGGCGGCTGCGGACGCACAAGGACTTTCCGGACTCCCGAATCCAGGGCGCAGGAAGTCGCAGAACGCAAGTCGCCCGCGCCCGCCAGGATCTGAAATGCCGCCTCCTCCAGCGCCGGAGCAATCAGCACCGTCAGGTCCTCCGCCACCGCCGTCTGGCAGGCGAGGCGATATCGCTCTCGCACTTCGTCCTCGCCGAGCTGGATTCGATCGGCCAGGCCGGGGGGTGGGACCGTGCCGGAGACGACCTTCACCCGGCAGCTCCGGCATCGTCCCCGGGCGCCACAGGTTGCGACGATGTCTCGCTCAGCCTGCTGGGCGGCCCAGAGCAGGGTCGTTCCCGCCGGGACCGAGACCTGCTGCCCGTCGGGCGCAAACGTGATCGTGACCTGGTGTCCGCTCATCACAGAAAGACCGGTTGAACCGCCAAGGACGCCAAGAGACTTCCTATAATCAAGTTCCGACGAGGAGGAATTCCGACAGCCGGCCCGGAACATATTGGTCCGGGTACCGGCTCCGCATTGTTGAAGACTGGCATTTCTTTGCGACCTTGTCCCGCCGTTGGCGGGATTGGCGGTGAAGGTTTATGCCGTAGTTGTCGCTGGGATTAAGCCGTAGATGCCCGAGATGGACTTCTGTGGAAGCATCACGCAGGCCTCGGTCAACTGGACCGGCAGGGTGTCCTCACCGAACGCCGAGAAGAGGGCGCGTTGCTCCTCCAGCCCCCAGTCAGCATAGCCGGGCGCCATCCGGTGGGTCAGCTGCAATCCCCGATCCGTGGCCTCGGCCGACAGGCGCCCGCGCACCATCTTGGTCAGCGCATCCATGGCCACCCACCCGGCGGTGTCCAGAAGGAGCGCCTCCAGGAACTGCTCTTCGCCCATCAGCGCCTGGGCCCGGTTTTCCAGCTTGGGCCCGAGCGTGAGGAGAATCAGGAAGCTCTCCGTCGCGCCCCGAAGCAGGCGGGCCAATGCCCGACTCTGAAACCGGACGTCGCCTGCCACAATGACGGCGCCCTCCGCCTCGACGCGTCGCACGGGCACATGCAGGAGCCGCCCCTCCGGCTCCACCAAGCTCTCGGCCAGCGCCGCCATCGCCTGCGCCGCCTCTCTCACCGGCGCGGGCACGGCTTCGAGCTTCTTGTACTTCTGCAGCCGCAGGATCAGATCCGGCGCCACGCGCGGCCGGTCCAGTGTCAGCTCTATCGATCTACCCAGCATTCACCTCAAAGCGTTCGGTAGTTCCCCGCTCCGGAGCGGTGTTCGAGGGTTCGGTGGTTCTCTCTCAGAGGAACAACCGAACGCCCGAACCCCCGAACCGTCAAACACCCGAACGCCGTTACGCGGCTACGGCCGCCCGGCGCGCCGTCGCTGAACGAATTCAGTCGCCAGCTCGACTCCGTCCTGCGCCGTTTCGCCGTAGCCGTCCGCCTGGATCTTCTTGCAGAACGTCTCCGTGACCGGACCACCGCCTACCAGGATGGTATGCTTGTCCCGGACGCCCTTGGCCTGGAAGAACTCGACGACCTCCCGCATGCCCGGCATGGTGGTCGTCATCAGCGCCGAGAGGCCCACGATGTCGGCCCCGGTCTCTAGTGCCTTCTCGATGAACTTGCCCGGGTGGACGTTCACCCCCAGGTTGTGGACCTCGAACCCGGACACCTTGAGCAAGGTGCCGTACAGGTCCTTGCCGATGGAGTGGACATCTCCCTTCACCGTCCCGATGACGGCCACGCCGCGTTTCGGCCGGCCTTCGCCCAGGGCCAGGATGGCCGGCTCCAGGATCTTCATGGCCTCCAGAAAGACCTTGGCCGCCATCATGAGTTCCGGCAGGAAGATCTCCATGGTCTGGAACTTGTCGCCGATGATCCGGATCCCTCTGGACAGCCCCTCGTCAATGGCCTCCACTGGGCTCAGGCCGGAGTCCAGCGCCTGCCGGGTGAGCCGCTTGCCCCCCTCCACATCATAGGCCAGGACCGCTTGCTTCAGTCCCTCCAGAATCTCCTCCCGAGTCATGCAATTCCCCCCGTGAAACCACAGATGAACACAGATTCACACAGATTCAAATTCCGAAGCCCAAAGATGATATCTGTGTTCATCTGTGTGCATCTGTGGTTGCATTGTCTTTCGCGTGTGTCTCTTATCTCAGCTTCAGACCCAGTTTGCGCATGTGCCCCTTGGCCTCGGCGTAGATGTCGAAGTGCTCCGGGTCCGGCTCCAGCGTGTCCAGGTTGTAGCAATCCTGGAACCGCTTCCCCTCCGGCGGCTTCGCCAGGTGCGACTCGTACCGGGCCAGGAGTTCCTTCACCATCTCGTTGGCGTCGCGCCGGCTCACCCCGGCGGCGGCGTGGGCCACCTCGCAGGCGAAGCGCATCTCCATGGGGCTGTAGTTGTCCGTGAGGATGCCCTTGGCCGGGTGCACGGTCTCGATGTTGGCCCCCGATACCACGTCCGCCATGATGCGCGCCGCCGTCTCATCGTACAGTTGCCTCGTG
>METI01000115.1:0-7019 GCA_001771285.1 candidate division NC10 bacterium RIFCSPLOWO2_12_FULL_66_18 | reverse complement strand
GCGGCGTACCCCAGGTCGAAGTAGGGAAAGGCCATGTTGCGGCTCACCGCCTGGCACCCCAGCGCCACGCTGGTGAGCAGTTCCCGCGCGGTGGAGTTGGACTGGTTGATGTGGAGCGAATACAACAGGTGATAGGTGGCGCTCACGACCAGCGGCGCAACCATGATGTAGGCCGCGTTGACCACGGCCGATCCGATGACGCCGCCGGCGAACCCTCCGTAGATGGCGCCGGCCGCGAAGCCGACGTTGCCCCCGTAGGCCAGGACGGCAGCGGTCTTATTCAGGACGTTGTAGTCCAGCTTGAACTCTGTGAGTGACACGATCAGCCAGCCGTCCGAGGGCCGGATGCCGTGATCGGAGTTCGTGATGGCCAGCACCCCCATGGGCGAAGCCGAGGTGGACAGGAGGTTGATGATCGGCAGGCCGGGCCGGCCGGCGCGCCGCATGGAATCCCGTCCCAGGCGAACGGATTGGATGGCGGCGTAGATTTCCGACGGTGCCCCCGCCTGGACCGTCAGCCCGCGGATCTGGGTGAGCGCAGGGATGCTCATGGAATTGGCGTGGGGGATGCGCGCGTATCCCTCCACCACCGCCGAAGCGATCTCTTCCGAACTCACGGGGATGCCGCCCCCCACGTGGCACCAGGGGATCTGGGGGTCCTCGGGACGGCGCGGGCGCATCGCGGCCCGGTCCTTCCCCTCGCCTAACCAGCATTCCCTCGCAGCGAAGTGGATGGCCTCCTCCAGCTCGTCCCGCGTGAAGCGGATGACCCGGTTGGTGTCTGGGCAGTAGACCCCCGTCTCCACCACGAAGTCCTTGGCCGCCAGGAAGATCCGGTCGGCCAGGTCATCATCCCAGGGGATCACCACGTCCTTGGGGGGCGCCTTGAGCCCATGCTGGGCAATGGCCTTCTGGAGGTTCGGAACCATTCGCTCCATATCGAAGTCGTCGGGCGCCACGATCGGCCCGCTGGCCGCCCGCCGGCAGATCTCGAGGAAGCTCACCATGGCGGACTCCCTTTTCGCCCCTCCTCACCTTCTCCCTCTCCCCCACGAGGGGAGAGGGGTAGCTGAGGGGGACACCCCTCTAGCATTTCACCCGCTCGTTCTTGGGATCGAACAGCGGCTCCTTCTGGACCAAGGCCGGCACCTGCGCGCCGAACATCTCGACGGTCACCTGGGTCCCGGGCCGGGCGTGCTCTATGGGCAGGTAGGCGTAGGCGATGTTCATCCCCAGGGAGTAGCCGAAGCCGCCGCTTCGCACCCTGCCCACGACCCGACCGTCGGCGTGGACCGGCTCGTTGCCATAGATCGCCCCCGCTTCTCCGGGGAGCGTCAGGGCGCACAACTTGCGTTTGATCCCCTCCTGCTTCACTCGCAATAGCGCTTCCCGCCCGATGAAGTCGCCCTTGTCCAACTTCACGAAAATGCCGAGGCCCGCCTCGTACGGGTTATCATCCGGGGTGATGTCAATGCCCCAGACCCGATAGCCCTTCTCCAGGCGCATGGAGTCGATCGCCTTGTAGCCGGCGGCCACCACGCCAAAGGCTTGACCCGCCTCCCACAGCGTGTCCCAGAGGGTCAGGCCGTACTCCGCCGGGACGTAGAGTTCCCAGCCCAGCTCCCCCACGTACGTCACCCGCAGGGCCAGGACCGGCACCCTCCCCACCGCGATCTGCCGGGCCGTCATGTAGGGGAAGCCCTCGTGAGAAACATTGTCGGGCGTCACCTGCTGCAGAATATCCCGCGCCCGCGGCCCCCAGAGCCCGAAGGCCGCCAGGCTGGAGGTCACATCCCGGGCCTGCACCGATCCGTCGCGGGGCATGTGGAGCCGGATCCACCCCAGGTCATGCGGCCCCCACGCCGTCCCGGTGATCAGCAGGAACCGGTCGGAGGCGAGCCGCGTGACGGTCAGGTCGCATTCGATGCCGCCCCGCGACGTGAGCAGCGACGTGTAGGTCACCGTCCCAATTGGCCGGTCCAGATCGTTGGAGGTCAGCCGCTGCAAGAGGTCGAAGGCGCCGGGACCGGATACCTCCAGCTTGCTGAAGGAGGTCTCGTCGAACAGTCCGGCGCGCTCCCGCGTGGCCAGGTGCTCCCGTGCCACCGCCTCGAAATAGTCCGGCTGGCCCCAGTCAGTTTGCTCATGAACTGCCTGCCGCCAGGGTTGCCCGGGCCGGAAATAGTTGGGCCGCTCCCAGCCGGCCTTCTCGCCGAAGACGCAGCCCAGTTCCTTCAGGCGGTCGTACGCCGGGCTCGTGCGAAGCGGCCGGGCCCGCTCGTACTCGTCGAAGGGGAATCGCATCAGGTAGTAGTGCTCGTACACTTCCATGCACCGGTCCAGCGTGTAGGCGCGGCTGGCAAAGCGCGACCCGAGGCGCCGGATGTCCATGTGGTGCATGTCCATGGACGGCTCGCCCTCGACGATCCACTCCGCCACGACCCGACCCGTGCCGCCGCCTCCCGCGATCCCGTGGGCACACAGGCCGGCCGCGACGTAGAACCCGCGTACCTCTGGCGACTCCCCCAGGATGAACTCCCCGTCGGGGGTGTAGGCCTCGGGGCCGTTGATGAGCTGCGCCACCTCGGCCCCTTCCACGCACGGCGTCCGGCGGAGGCCGCCCCTCTGGATCTCCTCGAACCGCTCCCAGTCGGGCGACAGGAGCTGGTCGTGGAACTCCCACGGAGGCCCCTCGATGCTCCAGGCCGCCGGGTGGGTCTCGAAGCCGCCCATCACCAGGCCGCCCACCTCTCCCCGGAAGTACACCAGCAGGTCCGGATCCCGTACGACCGGCGCGGTGCGCGGGACCTCGTTGCCGGGAATCGGCTTGGTGATCAGGTACTGGTGGGCCATCGGGATGATCGGAACGTTCACGCCTACCATGGCCCCGATCCTCGCCGCCCAGATGCCCGCCGCGTTCACCACGACCTCGGTCCGGATGCTTCCGTGGTCGGTCACCACCTCGCTCACCCGCCCGTTTGTGGTCCGGATCTCCAGGACCCGGACCCCGGTGTGAATCGCGGCGCCGCGCTTCCTCGCGCCGATGGCCAGGGCCTGGGTGAGGCCCGACGGATCGGTCCACCCGTCGGTTGGCAGGTAGATGGCGCCGAGCAGCCCCTCGTCCGTCAAGAGGGGGAACAGATCCATCGCCTCCTTGATGCTGATGGATTCCAGGGGGAGGCCGAAGGTCTTGGCCCAGGCGACCTGCCGACGCAGGTCTTCCAGGCGGGCCGGGCTGGATGCCAGCCGCAGGCTCCCCACCGGGTGCCACCCCGGGTCGTATCCGGTTTCATCTTTGAGACGGGCATAGAGCGACGCGCTGTACATCATCATGCGGGTCAGCGTCACGCTGGACCGCAACTGCCCGACCAGCCCGGCCGAGTGGAAGGTCGAACCGCTGGTCAACTCCCCTTTGTCCACCAGGACGATGTCGGTCCAGCCCATCTCCGCGAGATGGTAGGCCACGCTACACCCGATGACGCCACCACCGATGATGACCGCCCGCGCGTGCTCTTTCATTCAGATCCTCCCGACCCGCCTCACCTTTTGTGTGACTCACCCTTCTGCAGGCAACAGATGGAGCGTTTCCGGGAACTGCACCGCCACGGCGCTCCCCTCCGGGAAGCGGCCCACCCGGACCGGATCCCACGCATCCACTCGCAGAGGCTTCCCCTGGAGCAGCACCGTGTATCGCACGACCTGGCCCGTGTACGTGGACTCCGCAACCTCTCCCCGGAACGTGTTCCTGGGGAGCGGCTCGCGTGGCGACGCGAGCAGGACCCGTTCGGGGCGAATCACCGCCCGGGCCTCGCTGGAGATGGGCGGACCGGCCTGCGGGGGGGCCGGCGCCCGGAGCATCAGCGTTCCGAACCAGGCATGGAACGCCACCTGGCCCGCCTCGGGCCCCTGGGAGAGCCTCCCCGGGATCAGATTGACCCTTCCGATGAAGGTGGCCACGAACTCCGTGGCCGGCGACTCGTAGATATCCAGCGGTGTCCCCACTTGTTCAAACCGCCCGTGCCGCATGATGGCAATCCGGTCGGACATGCTGATGGCCTCTTCCTGGTCGTGGGTCACCAGGATCACGGTGAGATGCAAGGCCGTCTGGAGTCGCCGGATCTCCGCCCGCATGGCCACGCGCAGGGCGGCGTCCAGGTTGGAGAGCGGCTCATCCAGGAGCAGGACCTTGGGCTGGATGGAGAGGGCCCGGGCCAGCGCCACGCGCTGCTGCTGGCCGCCAGAGAGCTGATGCGGTCGCCGCTCGCCGAACCCTTCGAGCTGCACCGTCTTCAGGAGCTCCTCGACCCGCGCCGTGATCTCGCCCCGGGGCAGACGCCGGGCCTTGAGGCCGTAGGCCACGTTGTCCGCCACCGAGAGGTGTGGGAACAGGGCGTAGTTCTGGAAGACCATGGCGGTGTCGCGCCGGTGAGGCGGCACGCCGCGCAGAGACTTCCCCTCCAGGAGAATGGACCCGCCGTCCGCCTCCAGGAACCCGCCCACCAGGCGTAGGAGCGTGGTCTTGCCGCAGCCGCTGGGTCCGAGGAACGTCACCAGCTCGCCGCGATGCACGCCGCCGGTGGCCCCGGCCACGGCCGTCACCGCCCCGAACCGCTTCGTCACGTCTACGAGTTCGAGGACCGTATCACCCACCGCACACCCCGGAGATGCAACCACAGATGAACACAGATGCACACAGATATTTCATCAATCCCGGATGATGCGTTTGACCTGGAGTCGAGGACTCCCAAAGTTCAGGAGCAGGCACAGCCGCATGCCCGTGGCCTTCAGATAGTTCAGGCATTGTGCCACGTGGACCTGATCGACCACCCTCACGGCCTTCAGCTCAAGAATCACCGATCCTTCCACTATGACATCAGCCGCGTACTCACCCACAATGACCCCGTCGTAGGTGACAGCCAGCGGACGTTGCTGCTCAACCCGAAGGCCCGACCTACGCAGTTCGTGCACCAGGGCGTTCTCGTATACCTTCTCAAGAAACCCGGCGCCAAGCGTATTGGAGACGGTCATCGCCGCCCCGATCACCCTTCCCGAGATGTCATTCAGCCGTTCCTCATCTGTGTTCATCTGTGTTCATCTGTGGTTCCATTTCGGTTGCTTTCGCCTTCCTCAATTATCTGCGTCCATCTGCGTTCATCTGCGGTTGGATTTCTGTTGCTTTCCCCTTCCCCAATAATTTGCGTCCATTTGCGTTCATTGGCGGTTGCTTTCATCTCCCCCGGATGATGTCGAAGCCGGTCCGCCGGGCGATCCACTTCAGCCCCACGACGCAGATGAACACGATGGCGATCAGCATCACCGACATGGCGCAGCCCTCGCCCAGATAGCCCATCTCCGCCAGTTGCAGGATGTAGATCGAGGCCAGGTTCGCCCCCGGCGACACCAGGAAGGCGATGGCGCTCACCGTGATCATTCCGGTCATGAAGGCATAGATCAGCCCCGCCATGAATGCGGAGCCGATATTGGGAACGACCACCTTGAGAAACGTGCCCACCGGCCCCACCCCCAGGTCCGCCGACGCCTCCTCGAGGGCCACGTCCAACTGGCGGAGCTTGCTCATCCCCGCCTCCATGGCCGCCGGCAACTCCCGGAACCCCGTGTTCACCACCATGATCAGCAGCGTGCCCGTGAGCGCCAGCGGTGGATTGTGGAAGGCCAGGAGGTACCCGAGTCCAAGAACCGTCCCCGGCACGGAGAGGCCGAGGAGGGCCAAAAATTCGATGGCACCCCGTCCCGGCAGGCGCTTTCGCTCCAGGATGTAGGCCAGGACCGTCCCCCCGACCGCCGCGAGGAATCCCGCCGAAAGGGCCATCTTGATGCTGGTCCAGAGGTATTGCAGCCCGAACTGCGAGGCGAAGTGGGCCAGGGTAAACCGGTTCCGCACGCCGATGGCTTCGGTGAAGGCCCCCACGAAAATCACCCCGAACAGGGCGAGGATGACGAGCCCGACCACCAGGGCGATGACCAGCATGGGGACCAGGATAATGGGGCTGCTCCGCCGCGACTGGGACGAGGCCAGGTTTCCGGTGATGGTGGTGACCCGGGTCTCCCGCAGCAGATACCGGTGGATGACGAAAAGGAAGAGGCTGGGGATCACCAGGAAGACCGAGAGGACGCTGGCCATCCGCAGGTTCTGCTCGCCCACCGCCAGCGAATAGGCGTCCGTGGCCAGCAGGGACATGCCGCCCCCGATGATCATGGGATTCCCGAAGTCGGCGATGGCCAGGATGAACACCAGGAGGGCAGCCTTGAGCGTGCCCGGCCAGGCCAGGGGGATCGTCACCGTGCGAAGGATCCGCTCCGGACGCGCCCCCAGATCATCCGCGGCATCCTCGAGGCTGGGATCCAGGGAAACCAGCACATTCTCGATCAGGAGAAAGGCGATGGGCAGGAAGGACACCACCTGCACCAGCAGGACCCCCGGCCAGCCATAGATGCTGACGTTGAGGCCCAGGAGCTGGGTAACGAACCCTCGCCGCCCCCCCAGGATGATAAGCGCGACGGAAAACGCAAACGGCGGCGCGACGAAGGGGAGCAGGCTGATGAAGGTGAGGGGGCCGCGCAGAACCCTGGGGCCGCGGGTGCAGAGGTAGGCCATGACGAATCCCGTCGTCGTCACCAGGACCATGCTCAGCGTGCTCAGGATCAGACTGTTGATGAGGGCCCGGTAGTATGCGCGGCGGGAAAAGAACTCCAGGAAGTTCTCCCAGGTGAACATGCCCTCCTTCGTCTGGAGGCTCCGGATCAGGACGGTGCCGATGGGCAGGACGGTGAACACCAGCACCAGCCCCGTGAGGAAGGCGCCCACCGCCAGGAATGCGGGGTCGCGGGCGGCCGCCTGGGCCTCCGCCCCGAGTCCCGCAAGGCGGGCCCGGGCGGAGGCCCAGGGCGTCGTGGTCGCGACGGTCAAGGTGTGGTCAGACACCTCGTCCCCGAAAAATGAAAGGGCGTTCGGCGGTTCGGGCGTTCGAGAACCACCGAACACTCGGGACCCACGGCAC
>METI01000114.1:20550-20994 GCA_001771285.1 candidate division NC10 bacterium RIFCSPLOWO2_12_FULL_66_18 | reverse complement strand
ATCGGGCGCGAGGGCGTCCGCTTTGCCATCGAGGAGATGACCAACCTGCGGATGGTGTGCTTCAACCTGGCGTAGTGGCGAGGAGACACCGAAACCGGAAATGAACACAGATCAACGCAGATAGACACCCCGAGAGGAACTGCGCCAACCGCCACGCGTCGACCCTTCCAAGATCGGCTCCACCTCCGTCACGCGCCGCCATCCTCGCCGAGGATAGCTGGGAGGGGGTGGATCCCTCCCGGCGTCTGCCATCCACTGGCTGCAAGCCACAATATCTTGGGCCTTCTGGAAAAATCAGCCCAAGATATCGATCACAAGGCCCGTGCATTGCATCTAAATAGAAGTAGGAACCATCAGAAAGAGCTTGACAGCCAAACTGATGTATGGTATTCAGGAGCTAACCTATGATTCTCAAAGGGAGAGGACGCAACCGCCGGAAGGGAG
>METI01000114.1:0-20535 GCA_001771285.1 candidate division NC10 bacterium RIFCSPLOWO2_12_FULL_66_18 | reverse complement strand
CTTGACAGCCAAACTGATGTATGGTATTCAGGAGCTAACCTATGATTCTCAAAGGGAGAGGACGCAACCGCCGGAAGGGAGGGGGGAGAGTCATGCCTGCTGTAATGGACGCACCAACCTGTCCCGACTGCTGCAATGCGGTGAGTCAGATGAACAAAAAGTCCCTAGATGACCTCGTCGTCGCCATGGGCAAGCGCCTCCAGGCGGAGTACATCGAGGGCGCGATCCCCTATCTCCGGGAGCGGGAGCCAGAGCTGTGGGCTCACTTGGAGGCTCTGGATCGGGAGGAGTCCCTGGAATCCCTCCTCGCGTATGAGCGCCTCTTCTTCGAGGGGCTCCGCCGGTACATCTCGTACCTGGAGGCTGGGCGCCAGGCGGCCTGATCCCATTCCCCGGACAGTGAGAGTAGCTTTCCTCTTCCCCGTGGTGCCCTCCTGCCGAAGTTGACCTCTCCCTCCCCCCATGTTATAAGGCGCCTGCCGCGATAGCCCACCCTCTCCAGCATCGTTGAGGTCCGTCTCCATGCGCCTCTGCTCCTTCCACCGCCCCTCCATCACCATCATCGGGCACGGCGACACCATCGTCCTGCCCAAACAGTCCCAGCGGGTGACGGCGGAGGCCGAGTTGGCCGTGATCATCGGCCGGCGGTGCAAGGACATCTCGGTGGACGAGGTCCCGGCGGTCCTGCTCGGATTCACCACCGTGCTGGACATGAGCGCCGAAGATATCCTGCAGCGCAACCCCCGCTTCCTCACCCGTGCGAAGAGCTTCGACACATTTCACGATCAGGCGGCTTCTTCCCTGGTCCAGGCGGGGGCCGCACGGAGCGACAGGCAACGTCGTGCGCCGGCGCGACGGCGAAACCCCTCGACATGCCGAGGGATAGAAGTGTACTCTGTGTTTTCCTGTGCTGCGGTGATACGGGCGTGAGGGAACCGGTGGATGACCTGCGGCTCTCCAAATCATGAGCAGAGACTTCCTCTCCTTCGACCTGCCGGAATCCGTGATGCGGGGCATCCAGGCCGCCGGCTTCACCGCCTGCACCCCGATCCAGGAGGACGTGCTGCCCATCGCGCTCCGAGGTCGGGATGTGGCAGGCCAGGCCCAGACCGGCACGGGAAAGACGGCGGTGTTCCTGATCTCCATCTTCACCCGGCTCCTGCGGGAGCCGGACCGGCGCCCCAAGGGACAGGTCGGCCCGCGGTCCCTGGTGGTCGCGCCCACGCGCGAGCTGGCTGTGCAGATCCACCAAGACGCCCGCCTGCTCGGCCAGGAGACCGGCCTGGACATGCAGGTGGTCTACGGCGGAGTGGACTACCTCAAGCAACGCGAGACCTTGCGCGGAGGCGTGGACCTGTTGATCGGGACACCCGGCCGCCTCATCGACTATTTCAAGCAAGGGGTCTACGCCCTGAAGGGGGTCGAGATCCTGGTGATCGACGAGGCCGACCGGATGTTCGATATGGGGTTCATCAAGGACATCCGCTACCTCGCCCGGCAGCTCCCTCCCCCGGAGCGGCGGCAGTCGTTCCTCTTCTCCGCCACGCTGGCACACCGCGTGCTGGAGCTGGCCTACGAGTGTATGAACAATCCCACCATGGTGTCGGTCTCACCGGAGCAGATCACGGTCGAGGGAGTGGAGGAGGTCCTGTACCACGTCACGAGGGAGGAGAAGTTTCCGCTCCTCCTCGGCCTGCTGGAACGGGAGAAGGGGAAGCGGATCCTGATCTTCGCCAACATGAAACACGAGGCAGAGCGGCTGGCGGATCGGCTGGTCCGCGTCGGCTACCACGCCCGGGCCATCACCGGGGACGTGGACCAGAGGAAGCGCCTGAAGATCATGCAGGCGTTCAAGGAGGGCGGCCTCCACATCCTGGTGGCCACCGACGTCGCCTCTCGCGGTCTGCACATCGAGGGGGTCACCCACGTCATCAACTACGACCTGTCGCAGGATGCCGAAGATTACGTCCACCGGATCGGCCGGACCGCGCGGGCCGGCGCCTCGGGCAAGGCCATCAGTCTGGCGGACGAGCAGTACGTCCTGTCCCTGGAGGCCATCGAGGAATTCATCGGCCACAAGATCCCGGTCGAGTGGCCCAGCGACGACCTCTTCGTCAAACCCGTCCCCCGTCCGGGTGAGGCGGGTGTCCGGAGCCGTCCGGACCGTCGCCCGGAGGGCGTCCGTCCCGCTGTGCGGGATGCGGGCCGGCGCGAGGCCCCGGCGGCAGTCGCGGAGAAACCCGTGACGGGCGCCGAACCGCAGAAAAAGCGCCGGCGCCGGAGGCGTCGGAAGCCGGCCGAGACCCCACTGCCCCCCATCGGCGAGCAGTGACAGAGGATCCCACCGCGGCTCCACCTACAGGAGATGACTCATGCCCACGAAGGAGGAGCATTTCGGCAAGGGCTTGGCCCTCTACGGGCAGAATAAACACGAGGAGGCCATCCAGGAACTTCGGAAGGCGGTGGAGTTGGACCCGTCCTTCTCCGATGCCTGTCTGGCCATCGGGCACGCCCTGCACAGGCTCAAACGGCTCCCCGAGGCGGTCGAGGCCATCCAGCGGGCCATCGAGATCAACCCGCAGGAGCCCATGTATCACACCAGCCTCTCCACCGTGTACCGGGATATGGGCAGGATCCCCGAGGCCGAGGAGGAGATGGCCATTTCGTTTCAGCTCCAGCGCGGGTCCTAGCGTCTCAAGCCCGCGATCCAGACAAATGGCAGCGCCGGAAGCCGACGGCTCGCCCCTTGTGGAATGGCGATAGACGGGGTACCATCCGACCCGTCAAAAGCCTTGTCCCTCGAACTCAGAAGTCGAACGTCCGAACGCCCTTGACAAGGTCCTCGCATGGGACTTCCCGGCCACGCCACACCGGAAGGCACGGATCGCTACCGCCAGCGATTCACCGCCAGAGTTGCCGATGGCCACTTCCGCCGCTTTCAGGATCTCTGGTTGTCCTCGGTTGGCCTCGGGACCTACCTGGGCGATGAGGATGCGCGGACCGACGAGCAATATCGCCGGGCGGTGACGCGCGCCGTCGAGCTGGGCTGTAACGTCCTGGACAGTGCCATCAATTACCGGCACCAGCGCAGCGAGCGGGCGGTGGGCGAGGCGCTCGCCATCATGGTCCGGGCGGGGCGCGTCTCGCGGGACGAGATCGTGGTGGCCACCAAAGGGGGGTTCGTGCCCTTCGACGGCGCTTACCCGCCGGATCCCCGGGCCTACTTCCAGGAGCATTTCGTCCGCCCGGGGATCATGCGTCCGGAAGACCTCGTCGCCGGCTGCCACTGCATAACACCGGCCTACCTGCGGCATCAACTGGAGCGCAGTTGCCAGAACCTTGGCCTCGACTGCGTGGATATCTACTACATCCACAATCCCGAGACCCAGCTCCAGGAGGTGCCCCGCGATCACTTCCTGCAACGTCTTCGCGAGGCGTTTGCCACGCTGGAGGATGCGGTCGCCCGGGGCATGATCCGGATGTACGGCACCGCCACCTGGAACGGGTACCGCCAGCCCCCGTCGGCCCGCGACTACCTCTCGCTGTCGACGCTGGTGAGCCTGGCTCGCGAGATCGGCGGCCCCGACCATCACTTCCGGGTGATCCAGCTCCCCCACAACCTCGGAATGCCGGAGGCCCTGACCCGGGACAACCAGCAGGTGGACGGCGATTGGGTCTCCACCCTGGAGGCGGCGTCGCGCCTTGGGCTCCTCACCATGGCGAGCGCCTCCATCCTGCAGGGGCAGATGGCCCGGGGCCTCCCCCCGCTCGTGGGGGAAGCGCTCCCTGGCCTCACCACCGATGCGCAGCGGGCAATCCAGTTCGTCCGGTCGACGCCGGGTCTGGGGGTCGCCCTGGTCGGAATGAAGCAGATTGCCCATGTCGAAGAGAACCTGGCCACCGCCGGCGTGCCGCCGGCCCGCCCGGAGGACCTCCAGCGCGTGTTTCGCCGACACGGCTGACCCCCCGTCGGGGTGGGATGCGTTGCGGACGACGCCTACAGGATGGACGCCCATGGCGACGATGAAGCAAATCACGGAAGCAGAGGCGAGCGGGTCCGTCAGGAAGATCTACGACGAGATGATCGCCCACTGGGGTAGCGTCCCCAATGCGTACAAGGTGTTGGCCAACAACCCGCAGGTGCTGAAGGCCGCCTGGGAGAACCGCAAAGAGGTCATGGGGCACGGCAACCTGGACCCCAAGGTCAAGGAGTTCCTGGCCTGGGCCACGGTCGTCCTCAATAATTGCAAGTTCGGCATCGAGACGCACACGGCCCGGCTGAAGAAGATGGGGTACACCAACGCCGACATCCTCGAGGCGCTCTCGGTGATCCAGTTCTTCGTCGGCATCAGCACGGTGATCAACGGCTTGGGCATGGTCCAGGATACCAATCAGGAGGTCCTGGACATCCTCTCCGCCTAAGCGGAATGCAAAATGGATCCGACTGCCTCCACGAATCCCATAGAGATCACGGTCAGCCGCGAGAAGCGCGAGGTCCACATCCGCTGGCAGGACGGCCACGAGAGCGTGTACAGTTTTGACCTCCTGCGGCGGAAGTGCCCGTGCGCCCTGTGCAACGACCAGCGGAGCAAGGAGGCCGCGCCGGGCGGCCTCAGCCTCACGGTGCTGAGCGGCCCGGTCGTCAAGGCGGGGGAGATCCAGGTGACCGAGGTCAAGCCGGTCGGGCGCTACGCCATCAACTTCGTCTGGAGCGACGGCCACGACAGCGGGATCTACTCCTACACGTTCCTCCGGGAGGCGTGCCCGTGCGTGACCTGTCGCGGCAACCGGTGACCCCAGGGACGAACGCATGATGCTCGCAATCACCGTCTATTCCGACTACCTGTGACCCTGGTGCTACAGCGCGGCGGTCCGCCTGCGCCGTCTCCGGGAGGAGTTCCGCGATCGCCTCCAGCTGCTCAACCGGAATTTCATTCTGGTGCCGGAGGATCGGGCGGATCGAACCTTCACCGACTACCACCGCGCCCATCGCCAGGCGGCCGGGGCGCAGGATACGGATTCGCCCATATTCCAGATTCCGGCCGTGGGGCAGTGCTATCCCCGCTCCAGCCTCCACGCGCTGGAGGCGGCCACCTGGGCCCGCGAGGCACACCCTGAGCTATTCCCGGCCTTCGACCTGGCCCTCTTCGAGGCGTTTTTCGGACGGACCGAGGACATCAGCAATCCCGAGGTCCTGGCCCGCATCGGAAGGTCGGTGGGCCTGGACCCCGCGGCCCTGCGCGCGGCCCTCAAAGCGGGCCACTCTCGCCCCCTCGTGTGGCGGGAGCACCTGGAGGCGACGGACCAGGGGATCCACGGCATCCCGACGATCCTGATCCCCGGGCAGGCCCCGATCGTGGGCGCCGTGCCCTATGGAGAGTTGAAGCGGGCCGCGGAAAGCGCCCTCGACGAGAGCCGTGAGCACCCAGAGGGTACCCGAGCCGCGAGCCGGGAGGGCGGCTGAGTGAGGTCAGCATGAGTCAACCAGGAGGGGGAGGCAAGGGGCCAGGTCGTCCGTATCACCGCCGACGTGATCGCCGGCCGCCAAAGCCCCGGCCGCGGGTCGAGCCCACGGCCCCGCGGTGGAGCAAGGAATCAGGTCCCCGGTCCTGCCGGAAATGTGGCGGGCGCATGTACCCGGCCGACTGGATCTGGCAGCAGTACGGCCTGTGCCTGGGGTGGCGGTGCTCCAAGTGCAAGGAGAAGGTGCTGTCGCGCTCGCTCCCCTTCAAGGGCCTGCGGAAGCGCAAGCCGGATCCGGACGAAGTTCGGGACGCGGCGGAGGCCGAAGGGAAGGAGACAGACGCGAGGGATCAGCACTAAGGGTCCGGTGGAAGGCAGAAGGCAGTATGCAGAAGGCAGGTGGCGGCGCAGACAGACGGCACCCCCCGAGCCCGTGACGGGCACCTGTGGGAGCGAGATGCGTATCCCCGTGGAACAGGTGGAACAGCAGATGGCCGCGGCCGAGGGGAAGACCCTGGAGGAGGTCCTGGAGGTCTTCGAGGTCTTCGCCAGCGGCTCCCTGACCGATGAGGTCTACATCCTGGAGGATGTGGGGGGCAAGCGGATTGCCATCGCGCCGGCCGCCCTCAAGCAGCGCTACAAGCCCCCGCCTCCCGCGTGAACTGGAAATGAAAGCGATCCTGGCGCGGTCCTCGGGCGGCTTCGGCCTCTGCGAGGTCGCCCCGCCCTCCATCGGGCCCGGCGAGATTCTGGTGGAGATGCGGGCCTGCGGCCTCTGCGGCACGGACCTGGCCAAGCTGTCCCAGCCCAAGAACTCGAGCGGGGTGATTCTCGGCCACGAGCTGGCCGGCGTGGTGCGGCATGTCGGCCCGGGTATCACCAAGTTCGCCCCGGGCGACCGCGTCACGGCCGCTCATCACGTCCCCTGCGGCGCGTGCTGGGCCTGCCGGCACGGCAACGAGTCCATGTGCCCGCAGTTCAAGGCGACGAACATCGATCCGTGCGGCTTCGCCGAACTCATCCGGATTCCCCGGCTCCATGTCGAGCAGGTGACCATCCCCGTGCCGGATGAGATGCCGTTCGAGGTCGCGTCCTTCACAGAGCCGCTCGCCTGCGCCGTGCGCGCCGTGGAGCGCTCCCAGGTCCTGCCCGGCGACCGCATCGCCGTGGTGGGCGGCGGGGGGATGGGCCTGCTCATTGCCCAGACCGTGGCCGCCCGCGAGGCGGTCCCCATCCTCCTGGATATCTCCGAGGCCCGGCTCGCGCTGGCCCGGACCCTGCAACTCACGGCCACGATCAACCCCGCGCGCGAGGACGTCTCCCGGAGGGTGGCCGAGTTGACGGACGGCGGCGGCCTGGACGGCGCCATCCTCACCGTGGTGAGCGAGAAGATCCTGGTGCAGATGCAGCAGGTGCTTCGGCCGGGCGGCCGGATCAACATCTTCGCCGGCCCGACGGACGGCCCACGCCTGGCCGTGGATCTGGCCGACCTGTTCTACCGGGAGCTGGCAATTTTCTCCACGTACTCCTCGACGCCAGCCACCTTGGCCAAGGCGTTCGAGCTGCTGGCGCGAAACCGGGTCCGGGTCGAGCCCCTGATCAGCCATCGCCTGCCCCTGGACGCGTTCCACGAGGGGGTCGAATTGCAGCGCACCGGGATGGCCACCAAGGTGATCTTCCACCCATGACTCCTGCGCCGGCGTCCCAGGCACGTGGCCTGATGCGGGCGGCCGTCCTCTACGGCGCCGAGGACGTGCGGATGGAGGACGTCCCGGTCCCCGTCCCCGGTCCCGGCGAGGTCCTGGCCCGGGTGGACGTCGCCTCCATCGACTTCACCGACCGCAAGGTCTATCTCCGCGGCCAGCATCCGATGATCAAGATCCCGGGCCTCTTTGGCCACGAGTGGGCCGGGACGATCGTGGCCGTGGGCCCCGGGGCCGAGGCGCGCTGGCGTCCCGGCCAGCGGGTGGTGGCGGCCAACTCGGCCCCCTGTTCGCCCGAGGCGGATCCCGCCTGCCGCCAGTGCCGGCGCGGCCGGCAGAGCATGTGCGAGAACATCCAGTACAACAACGGCGCCTTCGCGACCTACATCCTGGTGCCGTCCGGGTTAGTCCGGATCAACCTGCACGAGATCCCCACGGATGTCCCGCCAGAGCGGGTGGTCTTCACCGAACCGTACGCCTGTGTCCTCCACGCCGTGCGTCGCGTCCACATTCACCCGCTCGACACGGTCGCCATCCTGGGGGCGGGACCCATGGGTCTGTTCTGGGTGATTGCCCTCCGCCAGCGTTACGGTCCGGGTCTCGTGATCGTCTCGCTGGATTATCAGGACGATCGGCTGGCGGTGGCGGAGGTCCTGGGGGCCAGCCATGCTGTGAACTCGAAGGGGGGCAACACGCGGGAATTGCTTCGGGCGACCATCGGCCGGCCGGATGCCGATGTGGTCATCGAATCGGTCGGCGCGGTGGAGTCCCACCGGGAGGCGCTGGGCCTGGTCGGGCGCGGGGGGACCCTGGTCTCCTTCGGGGGCGTGGCCCCGGGGCCGACGCTCTCCGTGGATATCGGCCGTCTGCACTACGAGGAGATCAGCATTCAGCCCGTCTACCACCACACCCCGGCCGACGTGGCGGAGGCGGTGCGCCAGCTCGTGACGGGGCAAGTCCCGGTCGAGCGCCTCATCACGGCGCGCCTGCCGCTCTCCGAGTTGCGCCGGGCCTTGCAGATGGTCGCGGACCGGACAACCCTGCGCACGATCCTGGTCCCGGATCCGTGAGAGGTGGAGGAGCGCGATCAATCGCGCCCGTACACGAGGAGTCCCAGCCGGCAAAATTCCGCGGGGGTGGGGGGAGAAGGATCGGATCATGCCTGAGACAGCGCTCGGCTTCATTGGACTTGGCGTCATGGGCGGGCCGATGGCCCGGAACCTGATCAAGGCTGGCTACACGGTCACCGGCTTCGACACGGACCAAGGCCGGCTGGACCGCTTCGTGGCGGCCGGGGGAAAGCCGGCGGCGTCGGCTGCCGAGGTGGGTCGCGCCAGCGCGATCGTCTGCCTCTCCCTCCCGACGGGCGATGTCGTGCGGCAGGTCGTGACAGGTGAGGGAGGCCTTGTCACGGTGATGAAGCCCGGGACGGCCATCCTGGATCTCAGCACGACAGAGGCCAAGGTCGCGCAGGACGCGGCCAAGGCGTGCGCGGCGGGCGGCATCGCCTTCCTGGATGCCCCCGTCAGCGGCGGCGAGCAGGGGGCCATTGACGCCACCCTGTCCATCATGGTGGGCGGGGAGGCGGCGGCCTTCGCCCGGTGCCGGCCGATCCTTTCCTCCACGGGGAAGTCGGTCGTCCACATGGGCGGCAGCGGCATGGGGCAGGCGGCCAAGCTCGTCAACAACCTCATCGTGGCCGCGGGCTTCGCCGCCGTGTGCGAGGGGTGGGCCCTGGCGGTCAAGGCCGGCCTGGATCCCGCGACCCTGCACGAGGCGATCAGGGGGGGCTGGGCTGGCTCGCGTGTCATGGAGGAAACGATCCCGCGCCTCCTCACGCGGAACTTCGTTCCCGGCGGGACCGTGGACATCATGACCAAGGACGTGGGCTACGCCTTGAACATGGCCAGGACGCTGGATCTCCCGGTCCCCGTCACGGCGCTGGTCCACGAGCTCTTTCGCATGGCCAAGGCGCAGGGGAAGGGACCCAAGGCCCAGCCGGTGCTCATCACCTTGTGGGAAGAGTGGACTGGGATCCAGGTGGGTGGCCAGAAGGCCTGAGAGACGAAATGAATCCACAGATTACGCAGATTGCGCAGATTCAGGACAGGGTTCTCATTGGTCTCTCCTCGGGTCTAACCAAATCTGTGTAATCTGCGTAATCTGCGGATGCTAAGCGGGGGAAGCGGTGGAGAAGACGCGGCGGCAGGAGATCCGGGAACTGCTCTCCGAGGGCACCTGGACCCTGGATGGCCTGGTGGCGCGCTACGTCGTGGCGAAGAAGATCATCATCGACGACCTGGAGCATATCGCCCGCTCCGTCGCGCCGCGCCAGCGCATCCTCATCCTGGCACCGGTGTGCGAGGAGTGCGGGTTCCGGTTCAAGGATCGAGCGCGATTTTCCGATCCGTCCCGGTGCCCGCGGTGCAAGAACGAACACCTGAGTCCGCAGCGATTCCACATTACGTGAGCGCGGCACCCATCCCGGGGAAATCATGAGCCGGTTCGAACGGACGGTTGACCTCGACGCGCTGCTGGCCAAGTTCAAGTTCTCCACGCCGATCCGGGTGCGGTTTTGCGAAACCGACGCGAACCGCCACGTGAACCAGGTGAGCTACTTCGTCTACGTGGAACAGGCGCGGATGGACTACTTCGCCCATCTCGGCCTGACGGACGCGGTCCACGACCCGTTCAGCACAGTGACCCTGATCGCCGCGGACCTGGCGTGCGAGTACAAGGCGCCGGCGTTCTTCGGCCAGACGATTCAGGCGCACGCCCGGGTGGCCCGCATGGGGCGATCCAGCCTGACGATGGAGTACGCCCTGGTCGAGGCGGCCGGCCGGCGCCTGGTGGCCACGGCCCACGGCAGCCTCGTCTACTTTGACCATGAGGGTGGGAAGAGCACACCGCTCACGCCGGCGATCCGCGAGGCGGTCGCCCGGCTGGAGGGACTCCCCATCTGATGGCCCACCAAGGAGGGACGCCATGCGGGTCTGGATCAGCCTGGCCTATCTGAGCCTGGGCGCCTCACTGGTCAGCCTGGGGATCGCCAATGCCTCCTGGCTGCTGCAGTCCCCGACCGCCGGCCTCAGCCCCCGCGCCTATGCCGGCGGCGCCGTCATCGCCCTCCTGTACGCGATCACCTTCCTGCTGCTCGACCAGGCCCACCGGCGCTGACGCGGGCACCCCCCTCGTTCCGCCCGCGCATCGCGCTGTCTCGGGCGGCGATCCCCGCGGATGGGGAATCCTCAGGCGCTCGGGACCTCGGTCCGCGCGGCCGGTTTCTGGACCCGCACCGGCTTTGCGCGGCGGGATTTTCGCTTCCGTGGTGGGCGCGTCGTCACCTTCCGGTATCCACCGCCCGAATCCTTTGCCAGTAGTCCCTCTTTCTTCCACCGGGAGAGGACGGCGTACAGGTGCGGCTTGGGTCGCTTGCCCGCCACCGCATGGCGGGCCAGCGTCTTCAGGGTGAAGCGGGCCGGGAGCGAGCTGAAGACTTTCTTCCAGTTGATCTGGCGCGCCCGCCTCCGCGGCCGGCGGGTGGCGGTTGCAGGCCCGCCCTTCAGCCGTTTCCTCAACAGGTCAGCCCCCTTCGTGTACTCTGCCTTCAGGGCGGTGAGTTCCCTCTCGCGCCTGGCGATCTGGTCCTTGAGGCGCCGCAATACTTTCGAGACCTCCCGTCGGATGACCGCTCCAAGTTTCCCTTCCAGGGATGCCAGGGTCCTGCTTCTTCGTGCCATGATTCCTCCTGTTGTTGATGCGGGCCCGGACCGTGTCGTCATCCGGAGCCTGCAGGCCAGTGGGGGAGATGTCGCGGCCTCCCCGTTCGGACAGGGCGATTCAATTTCGCATGGCCCGGACCTGCGCCTCGAACTTGGGGTCGCGCTCCAGCCGGAACTCTCCGCCGCACTTGCTGCATTTCCCGGCCCAGGATTCGTCCTCCTGCTGGGACAGGATGACGACCCCGCAGACTTCTTTTCGGGGAATGCGGTGGAGGGTGATCGCGACGAATTGGCTGCCCGTGGTCATGCCGGGTTCTCTGGGGGACTGGGCTCGGATACCCGAGCGACGGTTGTGGAAGCTCCTGGCCGGCGGCTGAGCCACTCACAGCATGCCACCATCCGGGCATGAAGGTCAAGGGGGTGGTGGCGTGGCTGGTGGCTCGGACGGATGCATCAACGGGCCCTGAAACACCACGACCCTGCCGTTTGGCAGGGCCGTGCGTTTTGGGATGACACCCCCACTTTCGGATCTACCCAATTTCATTGGAGATCCGCTGGAAGGTACCTTCCTCTATAGAGCGGGGAGGCGACTTACTTCGCCAGTCTGTGCTTCTTCACGTACGCCCAGATCTTCTTCGTCATGTCGCTCGGGCTCACCGGCTTGTTGCCGAAGACGGCCTCCACCGTGTCGGTGCACCCCTTGAAGTTGATGGTGTAGCCGCCGAATGCCGCCTTCTTCGTCGCCATTCACCCTCTCCTTTCCGGGCCGGCGCCACATGGCCGCCCATGGAAGTGCCCGCCCCCAATCGGGCGGAAGCGCCATAACAATATCAATTCGGCTGAGCATGTCAACCTTTTTTCGCATGGGAGGCCCAAGATATAGGGCTCCCCCAGGAATCCCCCCGCTATATCCTGCGTGTCTGGTCGCCCCGACCTGACGGCCGGGAGGGGCAGGCATGCCGCGGGAACACGGGGCCGCTGAGCAGGATTTCACCGCGTGGAGATGCGACACGTGCGAAAGCATCGGCGACACTTCAGGTCTTGACGGTGTGTGCCGCCCGAAGTATCCTGCGCCCCGTGACAGGCTGGGCAAGGGGGGAGCATCCGAGGAACGTCGAAAGCCCATGGCCACCTACCGCGCAGTGATCTTCGACATGTTCGACACGCTGGTGAACTTCAAGAACGTTCACCTGCCCCTGGTCCAGGTCAACGGGCGTGAAGTGCGCTCGACGAGCCCCTTCGTGTACGAGGCGCTGAAGCCCCTCTGCGCGCATGTCCCGTTCGAGGAATTCTTCCAGGCCTTCGTCGGCGCGTATCGGGCCGCGGAAGATATTCGGAACCGGGAACAGCGGGAGGTCACGGCGCGCGAGCGATTCCAGATGGTGTTCGCGCGGCTGCAGATTCCCGACGGCCCGGGGGTGTCAGCGTGCATGGAAGCCGGGATCGCCGAGCATATGCGACAGCTCGCCCGGGCCATGGAGTTTCCCGAGTCCCACCGGACCCTTCTGGATCGGCTCCAGCCGCGCTATCGCCTGGCCGTCATCTCCAACTTCGACCACGGCCCCACGGTGGAGATGGCCTTGACGGCGCACGGCATCCGGGACCGTTTCGAGGCCGTGGTGGTCTCGGCCGACACCGGCTGGCGGAAGCCGCGTCCGGAGATCTTCGCGGAGGCGTTTCGCCGGATGGGGATCGGCCCGGCCGACGCGATCTTCGTCGGGGACACGCCCGAGGTGGACGTGTTGGGGGCGCAGGCCGTCGGCATGGACGTCATCTGGATCGACAACGGGACCAAGGCCCTGCCGCCCGGGACCCCGCCGCCCACACACACCGTGAGGAGCTTCGTCGAGGTCGGGGGGCTCCTCTAACCCCCCCTCACCTTCTCCTCTCCCCACGGTGGGGGATGGGGAGAGGGGTACCGGGAAAGCGGGAACCAAACGGCATGGTACGCGTGCGCATTCGTCCTCCCACGGAGAGACGGTGAGCGAGATCAACATCGGCGAGCCGGCGCCGGATTTTCGGCTCCCGGTTTCCGGAAACAAAGAGATCGGCCTGTCGGACTTCCGCGGCACGCGCCACGTCGTCCTGGCCTTCTATCCCTTCGACTGGTCGCCGGGCTGAACCAAGGCGATGCCGGCGCTGGAGGCGCGGCGCAACGATTTCGAGGCGGCCGGGGCGGTCATCCTGGGCATCAGCAGCGACAGCGTCTACTCCCACGACGCCTGGGCGCGGCACCACGGCCTGTCCTATCCGCTTCTGAGCGACATCCACCGGGCGGCGTGTCAGGCCTACGGGATCCACAATGCCGAGCGGAACTGCGCCAGGCGGGCCACCTTCATCGTGGACAGAGCGGGCGTCGTCCGCTTCAAGGAGGAGTATGGCCCGGGCCAGCTTCCTGATCCCGATCGGCTGCTCCAGGTGGTCAGGTCCTTGGGCACCTAACCCTAATCCGAAGTTCTCAACCGCCAAGGCGCCATGAACGCCATGTGAAATGGCCTATCTGGGGGAAACGAACGAAGCGGCTGACGGCCCCAGAAGTCGGTTGTCCCGTTCTTCGGTGAAAGGATCGGAACCTCCCATCTTTGGCGGCCTTGGCGTCATGGCGGTTCAAGTGTTTTTTCGGATCAAGGCTAGGGACCCGCTCGCGACGCAGGCCCGCGAATGGGCACACGGGGAGCCGGTTTGCACGGCTTGCTCCTTGCTTTTCTCCTCCCACTGTAGTAGGCGTATCCCTGGTGAGGCAGGAAGACAGCCAGAGAGGAGGCGACTCATGGGACGGATACGGGGATGGGTCTTGGGGATGTGCCTCGTTGCGTGTCTGCTGGCCGTCGCGGCCGGACCGGTCGGGGCGCAGGGGAAGCCGGAAGATTCCGTGGTGGTCTACTCCGCGTTCGACGCCCACGGGGTGAATGCGGTGGTCGCGGCCTTCGAGAAAAAGTATCCGGGCATCAAGGTCTCCACCGTGGTGGCCGGAACGGGGGAGATCATCAAGCGGATGGAGGCGGAGAAGGAGCGCCCGCTGGGGGACGTGGTGTGGAGCATTGGGCTTGACGCTATCGTAGACAAGAAAGGCCTGTTCGAGCCCTATCTGACCAAAGAGGCGGGGAGCTTCTTCCCGGGGCAGGTGCCGGCGGACCGGGTCTGGACGCCGTTCACGACCATGCCCTACGTCATCATGTACAACAAGAAGCTGGTGAGCGAGGCGGAAAAGCCCAAGGCCTGGAAGGACGCCCTGGACGCGAAGTGGAAGGGCAAGGTGGCCTACGCCGATGCCTCGAAGTCCGGGTCGTCCTACATACTGCTGGTCACCTGGCTCAGCATCTACGGCAAGAACGACGCCGGGTGGAAGTTCGTTGAGGACCTCCTCCGGCAGAGCAAGGTCCTGCCGAAGTCCAGCATGACGTACCAGGGGGTCGCCAACGGCGAGTACCCCATCGGCCTCACCTTCGAGCAGGCGGCCTTCGAGTATCTGAAGGGCGGGGCCCCCATCGGCCTGATCTACCCGTCGGAGGGGACGGCCATCACCCCGGACGGCAGCGCCCTCATCAGGAACGCCCCGCACCCGAACGCGGCCAAGTTGTTCCTGGATTTCACCGTCTCCAAGGAGATGCAGGACCTGATGGTGGACCGATTCGGCCGCCGCTCGGTGCGCAAGGACGTCGGTTCCCCCGCCGGCCTGCCGGCGCTGGACCAGATCAAGGCCATCAATTACGACCTGGACTATGCGGCTACCAACCGCACGCAGATCCTGAAGCGATTCCAGGATGCCCTGATCAAGACCCAGTGACGGAGGGCCAGGGTGCCCATGGTGCGACCCGTCCGGAAGCGAGGCGAGACTCCCGCCTCGCTTCTTTTTTTCCGCCGCCCGTCCGGAGGCCCATGACCCGCGTCCGCGTGGAGGGCATCGTCAAGCGCTTCGGGGACACGCCGGCCATCGAGGGCGTCAGCCTGGATGTCCGGCCGGGCGAGCTCTTCACCCTGGTCGGCCCCAGCGGCTGCGGTAAGACGACCCTCTTGCGGATCATCGCGGGCCTCCTGGAGCAGGATGCGGGAAGCGTCCTCTTCAACGAGGATCAGATGGACGACGTCCCCTCCTACCTCCGCAACATCGGCGTGGTGTTCCAGAACTACGCCATCTTCCCCCATCTCACGGTGGGCGAGAACATCGCCTACGGCCTCAAGGCGCGGCGGGTGCCGCCCGACCGGATCACCACCAAGGTCGCCGAGGCGGCCCGGCTGGTGCAGCTCGAGGGCCTGTTGGATCGGATGCCTGCACAGCTTTCCGGAGGGCAGCAGCAGCGGGTGGTCCTGGCCCGGGCGCTCGTCATCGAGCCGCGCCTGCTCTTGATGGACGAGCCGCTGTCCAACCTGGACGCCAAGCTGCGGGTGCAAATTCGCTCGCTCATCCGGGCCCTCCAGCGGACCCTCCAGATCACCACGATCTACGTGACCCACGACCAGGAGGAGGCGCTCGCCATCTCCGATACGATCGCGGTGATGGATCGCGGCCGGATCCTGCAGGTCGGCAAACCCTGGGAGCTGTACCTCCGCCCGGCCACCCGGTTCGTGGCGGACTTCATCGGGACGATGAACGTCCTGCACGGCAAGGTCGAGGGGCCCGGGCGAGGATTCGGGGCGCTGACGGTGGTGACGGATTTCGGGGAGCGGTGGCAGGTGCGGGCCGCGGGCTCCCCGGGGCAGCCGATCAGCCTTGGCATCCGACCCGAATCGCTGCAGCTTTTGCCCGGGACGAATGCGGTCGAGGCGTGGAATTCTTTGAAGGGCACCGTCACCGAGGTGGTCTATTTGGGCGCGGTGGTTCGCTACCAGGTCAAGGTGTCGGAGAATCTTCTCGTCACCGCCGAAATCCACAATCCGGACTTCAGCGCCATCTGCGGGGTGGGGGATGGCCTGACCCTCTGGTTCGCGACAGCCCGGGCGATTCCCATGCCCGGTGAGACGGGACCGGCCTGAGATGGCGAGGAAACGCCGGGACTTCTGGTGGTCCGTGACGCTCCTGGCCTTCCTGACGGTCCTGGCATTCCTGGTCTATCCCCTGGCGACCGTCCTGGTCACCAGTTTCACCGGCGAGGAGAAGCGCTTCGTCCTGGCGGAAAACTACTCCCGCTTCTTTTCCCACCGGTATTACTACTCCAGCGTCGTCAACAGTCTCTACTTGAGCGCGCTGGCCACCCTGGGGGCGCTCGTGGTCGGGACGACCCTGGCCTTCGCCGTCGCCCGCTACCCCCTGCCAGGCAAGACGTTCCTCCGGACGGCGGCCAACCTGGCCCTGCTTTCGCCGCCCTTCATCGGGGCCTACTCCTGGGTCGTGCTGTTCGGGCGGATGGGGCTGGTGAACCGGGCCCTCTCGACTTTCGGGTGGAGTCTCCCCACCATCTATGGCTGGCGCGGGATCCTGCTGGTCTTCGTGGTCCAGTACTTTCCCTTCGTCTTCCTGCTCACCTCGGCGGCGCTTCGCTCCGTGGACCAATCCGTGGAGGATGCCGCCCTGAGCCTGGGGTCCCCGCCCCGCCGGACGTTCCGGACGGCCATCCTGCCCATCATCGCGCCCTCGCTCACGGCCGGGGCGCTCCTCACCTTCATGGCCACCATGGCCGATTTCGGCACCCCCATGATCATCGGGGAGGGCCTGCACACGCTGCCGACCCTGATGTACGGGGAGTTCATCAACGAGCTGGGCGGCAACCCGGCCATGGCCAGCACGCTGGGGAGCCTCCTGATCCTGGTGAACACCGCGGCCCTGATGGCCCAGCGGTACTATGCCTTCCGGAAGGCCTACAACGTCGTCTGCATCCAGCCGCTCACGGTGCGGCGAACCCCTGCGAGGCGGCGGCTCGCCCTCACGGTCTTTGCCTACGGGGTGGTGTGCGTGGCCCTCATCCCCTCCACGACCATCCTCATCTCCTCGTTCATGCCCACCCGGGGTCCGGTGATGTACGCGGGGTTCAGCCTGCAGAGCTATCAGACCATCTTCCACGTGATCCCCCGGGCCATCACCAACACCTTCTTCCTCACGGCCCTGGCGGTGGTGCTGGACGTCCTGCTGGGGGTCCTGGTGGCGTACCTCCTGGCGCGGCGCCGCTCCCGCGCCCACGCGCTGCTGGACGCCTTGATCATGCTGGCCTATGCCATTCCGGGCACGGTGGTGGGCGTGGGCCTGATCGTCGTCTACAACCGGCCGCCGATCATCCTGACGGGGACGTGGATCATCCTGCTGGTCTCCTACTTCATCCGCCACCTGCCCTACCCGGTCCGCTCGTGCACGGCCATGCTCCAGCAGATCGACATCCGGGTGGAGGAAGCCTCGGTGAGCCTGGGGGTCCCGCCCTTCCGGACGTTCCTGAAGGTCACGATCCCCCTCATGTTTCCCGCCATCCTCTCCGGGGCGGCCCTGGCCTGGATGACCACCATCGGTGAGCTCAGCTCCTCCATCCTGCTCTACTCGGGTCCCTGGGCCACCATGTCGGTGGCCATCTTCACCGAGGTGTTCAGCAACCACTTCGGGACCGCCTCGGCCCTGGCCTCGATCCTCATCGTGGCCGCCTTCATCCCCCTGTTCCTGACCTACCGCGTCCTGGGCGAGCGCGCGGCGCTCGGCATGTGAGGGAGGGGATATGGCTGACAGGTTTCGCCAGACGCTGGTTCGGCTGTTGGGGCGGACACCGGCCCGGGCTGCGCTCCAACCGAAGGTCCTGGAGCGGGTGGCCCTGTCCGGGTTTGTCCGCGAGAAGGTGAGCTACATGGTGGAGCCTGGACAGCGGGTGAGCGCGTACCTGTTCCTTCCCGCGGGGGAGGGACGGCACCCCGCGGTCCTGTGCATCCACCAGCACAACCGGGAGCACCACCTGGGCAAGAGCGAGCCGGCGGGGCTGAGCGGCAACCCGGAACAGTTTTACGCCCTGGAGCTGGCCAAGCGGGGATACGTCACGCTGGCCCCCGATACCCTGTGTTTCGAGGAACGGCAGCACCCGACCCTGCGGGGCGCGGACTCCGAGCGATTCGAGGCGACCCGGCGGCTGACCGAAGGCTCGTGCCTGCAGGCCAAGATGCTCTGGGACCTGCAGCGGGCGCTTGACTACCTCTCCACCCGGCGCGAGGTGGACCGGCGCCGGATCGGCTGCCTGGGGCACTCCCTGGGCGGGCAGGAGACGCTGTTCCTCAGCGCGGTGGACCGGCGGATCGCGGTCGGCGTCAGCAACTGCGGCTTCAGCAGTTACCGGGCGATCTTCGACGCCGCCATTCTCCACAACTTCGCCGCCTACGTCCCGGGGCTCTTGCGGTATGGCGGCCTGGACCGGGTGCTGGGCCTGGTGGCGCCGCGGCCGTTCCTGGTCCTGGCGGGAAGCGGCGACCCCCTCTTCCCCCTGGAGGGGGTCCAGGCCAGCGTGCGGGGCGCGCGACGAGCCTATGGCAAGGCCAAGGAGCGCCTGCGGCTGGACGTCTTTCCCGCCAGCCACGGCTTCCCGCAACCCATGCGCGAGGCGGCCTACGCCTGGTTCGACCGATGGCTGATGCAGGGGCGATGAGGACGGGAGAGAGGCCGCCCGAGATCCGGCTGATCGTCTGCGACTTCGGCGGCGTCATCTGCACCTTCGACTACCGGATCTTCTGCGAACGCCTGGCCCGGCGGATGGACCGGACGGCAGAGGAGATTCATGCCGCCGCATTCGGCGACCGCTTCCAGGCGGATTTCGAGACCGGGAAACTCTCGGGGCGGGAATATCACCGCGCCGTCATGGCGCGGTTGCAGGCGGATGTCCCCTACGCAGAGTTCTATCGCATGTACGGGGACATCTTCACCGAGATCCCGGCCACGGGTGATCTGCTCCGCCGGTTGCACACCCGCTACCCCCTCTATCTCCTCTCGGACACCAACGAGATTCACTTCGGCTACGTCCGCGAGACGGTGAAGGTGCTCTCCGTGTTCGATCAGTGCATCGTCTCCTACGAGGTCGGCGCCATGAAGCCGGACCCGCGGATCTACCAGGAGGCGCTCCGCCGCTCGGGCCTGCCGGCGGAGGCGTGCGTCTTCGTGGACGACCGGGCGGAGAACGTGGCGGGGGCGGCTCGGGTGGGGATGCACGCCCTGCGATTCGAATCGGCGGAGCAGTTCGCGGCCGACCTCACGCGCCTGGGGGTCGTCATTCCATGACGGCGGGCATCAAGGTGCTGGATTCGCACATGCACCTCCTGACGGCCGAGACCGCACGAGAGGAGCTTGCCTGGCTGCCGCCCATGTCCCCGGCCGTGGCCGCGGCGGCCCGGCGACGGCGGGAGCGATACGAGCAGGAGCAGGGCATCTCCTCGGCCGAGTCCGCCGATGAGACGGTGGAGTCGGCCGCATCCCGCTGGCTCGCGGCGTTCGATGAATACGGGGTGACGGCCGCGGTGTTTCTGGCCCTGGCCCCCCGGCCGGAGACGCTCCGGCGGTTCGCGGCGCAGCGGCCGGACAGGCTCTTCGCCTTCACCTTCGTGGACCCGTGGGTGGCCGGCGCCGAGAAGATCCTGGAAGAGGATATCCTCCACCGGGGGTTTCGCGGCCTGAAGCTCTATCCCTCCATCCAGCGCTTCCACGCCCACGACGAGCGGGCCTATCCCGTCTTCGCCCGGGCCGAGGCCCTGGGCATCCCTGTCCTCTTCCACTTCGGGGTCACGCTGGATTACCGCTCCGACCTGCGCTTTTCGAATCCCCTGGACCTGCACCCGGTCGCGCGGGACTTCCCGGCACTCCCCCTCATCGTGGCGCATGCCGGGGCGGGCTTTTTCCGGGAGACCCTGTTCCTGGCCTACCACGCCGCCAACGTGTTCGTGGACACGTCGGGATCGGGAACGTGGATGCGGTATCTGCCCAGGCCGCTCAGCCGGCGCGAGGTGCTGGAGCGGCTGCTCGACGTGTTTGGCCCCGACCGGGTCCTGTACGGCAGCGATTCGCGCCACGCCTCCGAGGGGTACCGGCACTGGCTGCTCCGGGAGCACCGGGAGATCCTGGAGGCGCTCCGGGTCCCGGAGGAGAATCAGCGGAAGATCCTGGGCGGGAACATGGCGCGCCTCCTCCGGATCCCGTGGTGAGCCCGGAGGTGCGGATCAACCACCAAGGCACCAAGACACCAAGAAACCCTGAATGGTCCACACGCGCGAGCCAGCCGCTAGAGGCTGCCAGAGAACATCCCGGGCCGACACGTGGTCTAGTGCTGCGGAACCCAAATACGGTGCCACTCATTTCTGCTCCCTCTCCCTGGACGGGAGAGGGCGGGGGGTGAGGGTATCATGAGAGCTTCCGTGCCAAAGATCCCCCTCACCCTAACCCTCTCCCACAGCGGGGAGAGGGGATCGAAAAGTTGCGTCGAGACAATACGTCACCGTAATTCTGGCCAAAAGGATTTAGAGAGGCCCAGCCCTTATTAACTCTTTGTGTCTGGTGTCTTAGTGGTGAGGAATTTCGGGTGACTTCATGCGGTCGCTGGACGTGGTCGCGGTGGGCGAGCTGAATCCGGACCTGATCCTGGATGGCATGGAGGGCCTGCCGCGCCTCGGGCAGGAGATCCTGGCGGACCGCGCCACGTTCACCCTGGGCAGCTCAACGGCGCTCTGCGCCGCGAACCTGGTTGCCCTCGGGCTCCGGGTGG
>METI01000113.1 GCA_001771285.1 candidate division NC10 bacterium RIFCSPLOWO2_12_FULL_66_18 | reverse complement strand
ACCGGACCCCGGGCACTTTCTTGAAGCCGCGGGAGACCTCGTCCGCATCGGCCATCTGGGGCACCCACTTCGGGCTGACGAAGGAGGTCACCTCTATGCACGGGAGCCCGGTTTGGGAGAGAGCATCCACCAACTGAATCTTCTTCTCTGTGGGGATGAAGGTCTTCTCAAATTGAACACCTTCCCTAACTCCAACTTCGTTGATCCTCACCTTCTTGGGATAGTCCCACATTGGCATCACCTCTCCTTCATGTCCGGCGCGGCGCCCTCAGTCTACTGGGAACGGATACGGAACCTTGGCGCCGCCTCGCCGAGGCAGGATCACCACGGCGGTGCCTCTGGTCGACTCGATGCCTCTGGAGTTCCGAAGCCCGATCTCTAACTCGACGTATCCCAAGCCTCCTTTCTCATACGTCTTCGTGACTTTCCCCCATGCCGTGATGAGATCCCCAGGAAGATCCATATCCCGATACTGGAAGCCGACCTTCCAGGCCCAACCACCGAGACCGACCCACTCCTTCACCAACTGCATCAAGACGTGCTGCTTCCAGGATCCGTTCACCACCACATCCGGGAGCTTGTCGTGCTCCACGGCGTAGGCTCGGTCGTAGTGGATCCGATGCCAGTTCTCCATCGAGGCCGACCAGCGCATGATGTGGGCGACCGTCATCGGGCCCTTCCGCACCTCGGGGACCGCTTGGCCGACCTCCACGTCGTCGAAGTACACCTGTTGGCGCGTCACCTGTCCCGCTCCTTTCCGCGTGCCGCCTCAGCGGAGAATGTGGGTCTGCAGGGCCTTCAGCAAGGTCTCGCCCTTCTGGTTGGCGTAGACGGTCTCCACCAGGATGAACACCAACACGCCCGACTTGCCTTCCTTCTGGTAGATGTCCACGTACTTGCTCTTCGCCCGGATGCGGTCGCCAGGGCGCGCCAGCTGGTAGACCTCCACCTGATTGCCCCCGTTCAGCAGCCGCGGCAGCGGGATGGGAACGGGCGGTAAGCCCAGGCCGAAGTCCCGGGTGACGCCGTCGAAATCCGGGTCCCCCGACACCCGGTTCAGGGGATCCGGCGCCCCCGAGGGCCGCCGGAAGGCATGGAGCGGGAAGAGGGGTGGCGCCACGATCCCCCCGTACCGGGTCGCAGCTGCCTCAGCCACTTTCCAGAAGATAGGATCGTCATCCATGACGGCCTGGTGAAACCGCCGAATAGCCCCCTGCTCGACCGGGTCGCAGGCCTCGACCCAGTCGGTCTCCCGCCCGATCAGCTGCTTCACCTCGTCGGTGATGTAGTTGGGACTCATCACGTTCTACCCTGTCCTCTCTCCGTCACTTGATCCTACGTGCGTCCTCGCTCATGACATTGCCGGCTAGGGCTGCCCGAGACCAGCCATCTTCACTCGATGTGAGCTCCTCGCACGCGAATGCACGCCTCTGTATCCGAAGACAGAGAGCAGTCCCGCGCTCAACGTTCACCGCAGAGAACGACCCCTCGACACGCTGACACAGAGGAGTTAGCCAGCAAGAATCCTCAGCGGCCGTGGTACTCTGGCTTGCGCTTCTCCAGAAAGGCCTTCTGCGCCTCTTTTCGATCGCTGGTTGTATGGAGGAACAGGTCTTGCCGGAATCCATAGTCTATGACGGCCTGCATATTCAGCAACGACAGCGCGAAGGCCATCTTCTCTTTTGTAGCCGCGACGGCCAGTGGAGGGAGATTCTCTAGCAGGCTCGCGACGGCGTCCACCTCGGCGTCTAATTGCTCGGGCGTCGTGCATTTGTAGATCAGGCCCCATCGCTCTGCCTGTTCAGCCGACACCCATGCCCCCGTGATGGCCATGAAGAGCGCTCGGGGTCGACCGATGCTGTAAAGCAAACGCGCGGGACCGCTCAGTCCGGACGCGACTTCCCGTAGGGCGAACCGGGCTGCAGTGGACGCGACCACGATGTCGGCCGTCGCCAAGCCCAAGAGGCAACCGCCGCCGGCCGCCGGACCATTGACGCGTGCCACGACCGCTTTGGACATGCCCCGGAGGAAGGCGTGTGCAGCCCGGTTCACCTCGTCGTAGCGTGCGTAATCCGCGCTGCCTTGTTGGGACGTCACACTGTTGTCCTGCCCAGCGCAGAAGGCGGTCCCCGCACCCGTCACGACGATCACGCGCACGTCCGCGTCCTCCTCGGCCGCTTGTGCCGCAGAGAGTATCTCTGCATACATCTGCGTGGTGGTCGCATTCCGCCGCTCCGGACGATTCAGTGTGATCGTCGCCCGAAACCCATTCTTGTCGTAGAGGATGGTCTCGTGCTGGGTCCGGGGTGTTTCGGACATGCTTCGCCTCCTGAGCCTCGTTCGGACTACGCGGAGCTGGAGTCGGATCGCAGACCGAGACAGTCGAGCTCGGCCTCCGTGAGACCGAGCATCTCGATGAGCACCTCTCTGGTGTGTTCGCCCAAGAACGGGGCCCGCCGCGGTGGTTGCGGCTGAAAGCCGGAAAACTTTACGGGGGTTCCGACAGTTCGGATAATGCCGCCCAGGCCGTCTTCGATCTCAATGAACAGATGGCGCTTCTGTAGCTGCTCGCATTCGTAGACCTCTTTCACCGTTTGCACGGGCCCGGCACTGAAGCCGAGATCGAGGAGAAGACGGACCGCCTCCTCTTGCGTGGTCGCGGTCAGCCATTTTTCCAGGACCGACTTTACAATGGGGAAGCAGGTAGGACAGCCGGGATGGGCCGGGTCGAATTCGGGATGGGTCAGCATCTCCGGGTGGCCGATGAGCGGCCAGAGCCGCTGCCAACGTTCCCTCACGGTTCCCCAGAGCGAGACGGCAATGTAGCCGTCGGCGCACTTGAGGCGGTCAGAGAAGGTCTCGTGCCAGGCCATGCCGCGACCTGGCGCCACCCCCGAGACATGGTAGTCAGAGATGGCGTTGAAGCACATCGCGGCGAGGGAATCGTACATGGCGACATCGATGAACTGGCCCAGTCCGGTCCGGCGGCGGTGTTCGAGTGCCAGGAGTGTACCGATGACCGCCCAGAGGCCTGGAATCGTGTCGCCGATCGCCTGTCCGATGAACGCGGGGGGGCCTTCAGGATCCCCCGACAGGTCCATGAGGCCGCTCATTGCCTGTGCCGTTGCATTGTTCGCGGGGCGCGAGGACCAGGGCCCGACGTAGGGCTCGAGCTGGCCAAACCCGCTGATCGCCACGTAGATCAGTCGCGGGTTTATGTGCCGGAGCACCTCGTATTCAAGACCCAGCCGCTGCATGGTGCCCGGCACGAAGTTCTCGATCAAGACGTCGCTCACGCCGACCAGCTTCCGAAACGCCTCTTTTCCGGGAGCGGATTTGAGATCGAGCACGACTCCGCGCCGGTTGCGATTCACGGTCGCGAAAAATCCGCTGACGCGAGCGTTGCCGCGCTCGACGAAGGGGGCCACCTCGCGAGCACGATCCCCCTTACCGGGCGGCTCGATCTTGATGACCTCGGCGCCGAAATCCGCCAGGATCGCCCCCGTGAAAGGTCCGGCGACGATGTGAGACAGCTCGACGACACGAATGCCAGCGAGTGGCAGATCCGCCTCTTTGCCTGCATCCCGGTCGGTGGCTGAACTCATCCAACCTCTCCTCGCTCTCTTGGGCTGGCCGCTCCTGCCATGGGCCTGGCGAGAGGAAGTCCCGGACCATCACGATGCTCGTCTGGATGGTGACCAGTCAGCTCCAGAAGACGATTCTGGGCTTGAACACGTTGGACCCCTTCGTGCGTGACGGACGACCCGCTCGCCGATAGGGGTCGACCTCCCTGTCGCTGGATCGCTGAACCGTCAAATCGGAACGGGCCGCAGCGGGCAAGACATCGCGCAGTTTCACGGTGAAGGAAAGAACTTCAGAGGCGTCGAATGACCTTGCCGGACGGAAAGGGGGAATGGCATCAGGCGGTATGACGGACGAGGCAGAACCAGAACCGAAGAGCAGGGGCGTATCGGATATCAACATTCGAGCCTCCCTCAAGCATAGGGCCCCCGATGCTTTCCCTGACTAACCCATGAAGCTGCTCGTCTCAAAACAAGTACGCAAGAATTATCCGTAGAGAGCCTTGTGCGATCTCTGCAGGTGTTCTTTCATGAGCCTGCCGGCAAGGACTGCATCTCTCTTCTTGATCGCTTCAAGGATCTTCTTGTGATGCTTGACAGCGATCTTGGCTTCATGTGGCAGCAGCCATATGGTCTTGTTCGGCAGCCGGATCCACAGAGCAGAAATGAGCCGGGTGAGCCACGGATGGACCGATATTCCGCAGACGATCGTATGGAACCTGTAGTTGAGTATTTTTACCGCGCTTACGTCCACACTGCCGGAAGAGACAATGTCCTCGATCTGATTATTCAGCTTTTCTGCGTCGCGGATATTTGTTTCCGATAGCTTTTTCGTGCAGATCTGCACCGCGCTGCTCTGCAGAAGCGCCTGGATCGAATAGAGCTCGCTGGCATCCTCCACAACGATTTCTGCCACACGCGTTCCCACATGCGGCGATCGAGTCAGTAAGCCTTCCGCCTCGAGTTGATTGAGAGCCTCGCGTATCGGGGAAGAGCTTACATGTAGAATCTCTTTAATCTGCTTTTCCGTAATACTCGTACCAGGAGGGATATATCCGAGCAGGATGGAGGTACGAAGACTCTCCAGGACGTAATCCGTCTTCGTGACGAAATACTGATTCTCGGGAATGAAGAGTGTTATCACGATTGCCTCCATGGATTATGCAATATATATTATGCATAATGCTTGTCAAGGGAATATTGCAAATTTTCTTAGAGTCACCGGATCCCGCCGACTCGACGCCGTAACCCGCTGAATCCTTGTCTTCCAGGACCACCGAAAGGGAAGTCTTTGGTTCTGAGGCGGGCATGCCTACGGGCATACCGGAGGTGGGAGCGAAGCGGTGGATAGGGATAAGTGCTTGAAAGAATGGTGGGCAGGGGCAGAATTGAACTGCCGACACCGGGATTTTCAGTCCCGTGCTCTACCGACTGAGCTACCTGCCCATTCCAGAGGTGAGAGCCGAGAGCCGGGACTCGGATCAGCCATCAGCCCGGGGAACTCCTCAGGGGGTTCTTGCGAGGCGAGAACGGGGGGTACGGTACTGAAATATCCCCGGAGTGTCAAGGGGAATTGCCCCGAAGGTCGCCCTTCACGAGGGAAGCCGGACGACATACGTGCCGGCAAGTTTGTCGTGTAAGCCTTGCTTCCGGCGGGAGAAGGCGGCCATGAGAAAGCCCATGCCGAATATCAGAAAGCCGAGGAGTTGACCCAGCCAGCGTACGAACGCCCGGGCGTAGCCGACCTCCATGCCGGTGACCCGGATGATCTTCAACCCCAAGAGCATCTTGCCCGCCGTCTGGCCGCGCCACCCGACGAACAGGATGAAATAGCCCAGCACAATGAGGACGGTGAGGACCGTCGTTGCAGTTGTCTGGAGCCACCCCAGGGCGAGCTCCGACGTCGAAGAGAACGCCCCGCCGACCTCGACCGCTCCCCAGACCAGGAAGCTCCCAGCGACCGTGAGCGCGATGACGATCGCCAGATCCACGAGGAAGGCCGCGCCTCGCACCCAGAACCCTGCCTTGGGCAGCGATGCGGAATCGCTCCAGGGGCCCTCACCCTCAGAGACGATCGGCAGGCCGTCCTGCGCCTCCAGGTCCCCCGCCAGCACCCCCGGTTTCCGGCCCTCCGGGGGACTCGCGGCGTCCTCTTGGCCGAGTTCCGAAACCGCCGCTGCGGCCTGCTGGCCATCCCCCCGGTTCACCTCTCCGGCCGATCGAGGGGGTGCCGGCGCCGGCGCCACCTGCATGGCGACAGCGCTCCGTCGCTTATCGCGTTCGGGAAGCGCCCTCCCGCATCGCTTGCAGGTGGGCAGATGATCGAAGCTGACGAAGCCGCAAGCAGGACAGCGCACGGAATCCTCACCGAGGGCGGTGGACGCAAAGGCATTCTAGGCGCGACGACGGCCAGGGGTCAAGGTGAAGGCGGTAGGGCCGGCCGGCTTGACAGGTCCGGGGGAAGTTTGCTATGTGGCTCTTGACAATCCCGCATCGGCCCCAGGTCCCGGCCGCCTAGGGGTGAGGCTCGCCATGCCACGTTCCGAACGCCTCGTCAAGCTGTTCACGCTCCTGCACACCCGTTCTGGATTGGACGCGGATGCGCTGGCTCGCGCCTGCAGCATCTCGGAGCGGACCCTCCAGCGTGACCTGGACGCCCTCATGGCGGCCGGCTTCCCGGTGTACTTCGACCACGGCTACCGCCTGGCCGCCCCTGCGCTCTTGCCGCCGATCACCCTGACGGTAGATGAGGCCCTGGCCCTCCGCCTGGCGGCGCAGGCGGCCGCCGCGCGCACGGGTTCCATCGAGGCCCGGGCCCTGACGATCGCCACCGACAAGCTCCAGCAGGCGCTGGCCACGAAGCCACCCGAGGACCCGCCGGAGCGGCAACTGGCCCTGGCCCTGCCAGTTCAGGACGCCCGCACCGAGGCGCTCCTGGGGACCCTAACGGCGGCGATCGCAGAGCGGCGCTCCGTGAAGCTGACGTATCTGCCGTCGGCGCGACGCGGATCCCCCTCGCGCCGCGCAGATCCCTATCGCCTGCTCTCCTCCCAGACGGGATGGGCCCTGTTGGCCTACTGCCACGACCGCCGCCGGATCCTGCGGATCCCCGTGGCCCACTTGCAGGAGGCCGCGATCACCCGGCATCGGTTTCGCCCCGTCGCGGCTCGCCTGCTGGAGCGCCACCTGCATGCCGGGCCGGCCGAGCCTTCGGGATTCCATCGGGTTCGGCTGGCGTACCGCCCTCCCCTCGCCCAGGTTCTGAAGAAACATCCGCCTGTCGGGGCCCTCATGTGGGAGGATGGGCCGGAAGGGGGCGTGATCTTCACCCTGGTGGCGTTGCGGACGAAGGACCTCGTCCCGTGGCTTCTCGCATGCGGCGATGCCGTTGAGGTTCTCGAGCCTGCCGCCCTGCGCCACGAGATCCATCGGATCGCCCGGGCCGTGACGGCCCGCTATGCCGCCGGGGGCAGCATCCCGCCCGGTGGGGACTCGCCGGGAAGCGACGCTGAGCCGGCGTCGCCAAAACACCCGTCCTAGGGTTTTCGTTGGAGGAGAAGGGCCGTGCCGATTTACGAGTATCATTGTGAGGACTGCCGCCGCCGGGTGAGCATCCTGGTCCGGAGCATCAGCAACCCGGGCAGGCCGACCTGCCCCCGCTGCGGTGGCCACCACCTGGAACGCCTCATGTCCCGCTTCGCCCGCCTGCGCTCCGAGGACGATCGGTTGGACGCCCTGGCCGATCCGAGCAGCTTCGGCGACCTGGACGAGAGTGATCCCAAGAGCGTCGCGCGCTGGGCCAAGAAGATGGGGAAGGAGATGGGCGAGGACCTCGGCGAAGACTTCGACCAGGTGATGGAAGAGGCCATGGAGGAAGAGGCGGCCGGGTCCGGCAAGTCCGGGGATGGCGGGGACGACCTGGACGATCTATAGTCAGCAAAAGCGTTCGGGGCACCCACGCCACGGCGGTGGGCGTCCACCGCGGTGCCGTGGGTCCCGACCGTTCGACAGTTCGGTCGTTCCAGAACAGCCGAACCACCGAACCCCCGAACATCCGAACGCCCTTAAGGTGTTCCGGTTCTCCCCATGGACCTATCCCGCATCCGCAACGATCTGGAACAGTTCGCCGAAGCGCTGAGCCGGGAGGAGTATCTCACCCGGGCCGGCCTGAAGGACGAGAGCCGGGCGGCCGCCATTCGCGAGCGGTTCGCGTCCCTAGGCTCCCGGTCTACCTTTCAGGAGGTGCAAGCCGCGGCCCAAGAGGCTTCGGATGCTGACGAGGCCCGGCGCCTGCGATTCCTGGCCGAGTTCCTCGCGACGAATTGCATTGAGTACCAGGTGCGGGAGCCCAGCGACCGCCTCACCACGGCCGAGGCCGCGCAGACGATCGCCGCGAACGGAGAGCGGATCCCGCTCCGCTCGGCCGAGGTCCGCATCAAGAACGAGGCTGACCGGTCCCGCCGGGCCGCGCTGGAATCGGCGCGCCTCGCCGCGGTGGCGGAACTTTCCGGCCTGCGTCGGGAGATCCTGGAGCGATCCCACCAAGAGGCAGAGCGCCTCGGCTTCGCCGGATATACGGCCCTCTGCCGGGGGCTGTCGGGGATCGACCTCCTGGCGCTCCGGGACCTCACGCAGCCGATCCTGTCCCGCAGCCTGGACATGTATCGGGAGCTCCTCGCCTGGTATCTCCGGCGGCGGGTCGGCGTGAAGTTGGCGGAGGCCAGACGGCACGATCTGGTCCGCCTCTTTCGCGCGCCCGAATTCGACGCCAGCCTGCCGCCCGCTGCCCTCCGGGAGGCCGCCGAGGCTCCGCTCCGCAGCATGCGGATCGACCCGCAGGCCGGCGGTCGCATCCGCGTGGACGACGAGCCCCGGCCCAAGAAGACGCCCCGGGCCTTCGTCGCGACGCCCCGGATCCCGGACGAGGT
Organism: candidate division NC10 bacterium RIFCSPLOWO2_12_FULL_66_18; assembly: GCA_001771285.1. Lineage (GTDB taxonomy): Bacteria > Methylomirabilota > Methylomirabilia > Methylomirabilales > 2-02-FULL-66-22 > 2-02-FULL-66-22. The sequence continues at coordinate 3,006 of METI01000113.1, read as the reverse complement.
GATCCTGGTCGTCCGGCCCGGCGGGGGCCCCGACGATTACGCCGCGTTCCTCCACGAGCTGGGCCACGCCCTGCACTTCGCGTACACCGATCCCCACCTGGCCGTCGAGTACCGGCGCCTCGGCGATGCCTCAGTCACGGAGGCCTTCGCCTTCCTGCTGGACGGTCTCCTGCGCGAGCGCGGATGGCTGCGGCGGTTCGTGGGCCTCACCCATCCCGCGGACTTCCAGCGGTTTGCCGCCTTCCACAAGCTGTGGTTCCTCCGCCGGTACGCCGCCAAGCTCGAGTACGAACTCATCCTGCACGACACGGGGCCGGTGTCCCGGTGCGCCGAGGTGTACCGGGAGCTCCTGGCGGGCGCGACCCTGGTGGACTGGCCGCATGAGCTGTACCTCGCCGATGTGGACCCGTTCTTCTATGCCGGCCGCTACCTGCGCGCCTGGATCTTCGAGGCCCAGCTCCGGCAGCACTTGCGCGAGCACTTCGACGAGGAGTGGTACCGGAACGACCGCACCGGCCCGTTTCTCTTGGCGCTGTGGCAGCAAGGGCAGCGCCAGACCGTCGAGGAATTGGCAGCCGAGCTGGGCCTCGGCCCGCTCTCCCTCGACCCCCTCCTGGCGCAGATCACCGCCGACCTCCGCTGAGCGGGGGTTGGGGGTCAGGGGCCGGGGGCCAAGGGTCTGGATGTTGGGGATTGGTCAGGTGGGATTTCGCGGCTGCAGAGATGCGAGAGCCGTCGCGGGCATTTCAATCCGCAATCCGAAATCGAAAATCGAAAATGGTTTTTCAGCGTCCCTTGCCCACCACCTCCAGGCGCGTGAGCGCCCGCTGCACCGCGGCCTGGGCGCGGGTGAAGTCAATGCTTTCGTCCCCGGACCCCCACTCGCGCAGGCGACGCTCGGCGCGCTCGCGGGCCCGCTGGGCGCGCTCCGCGTCAATCTCCTCGGCCCGCTCCGCCGTCTCGGCCAGGACGATCACCTTGTCCCCGCGGACCTCGGCGTAGCCCCACGTGACCGCCAGGTGCCGCTCGTCCTTGCCCTTCCAGTAGGTCAGCTCCCCGATCTTCAACGTCGTGATGAACGGGATGTGTCCGGGCAGGACGCCGAAGTACCCTTCGGATCCCGGCGCCATGAATTCCGTGACCTCGTCGCTCACGATGAGCCGTTCCGGGGTCACGACCTCCAACCGGAAGCTGCTTCGTCCGAGCTCTGCCATTCCTCGCTCGACTCTGGCTACTTGACCGCCTTCAGCTTTTCCGCCTTCTCCCGCACCTCGTCAAGCGTCCCGACCATGTAGAAGGCTTGCTCCGGCAGGTCGTCGACCTTTCCCTCCACCAGTTCCTTGAAGCCCCGGATCGTCTCCTTGACCGAGACGTAGCGGCCGGATTGGCCCGTGAAGGCCTCGGCGACGAAGAAGGGCTGGGACAGGAAGCGCTGGGTCTTCCGGGCGCGCGACACGATCAGCTTGTCCTCGTCGGACAGCTCGTCCATCCCCAGGATGGCGATGATGTCCTGGAGGTCCTTGTAGCGCTGCAGGACCTTCTGGACGGCCCGGGCCACGTTGTAGTGCTCATCGCCCAGGATGCGCGCTTCCAGGATGCGCGAGGTCGAGGCCAGCGGATCCACGGCGGGATAGATGCCCAGCTCGGCGATCTGCCGGGACAGGACCGTGGTGGCGTCCAGGTGGGCGAAGGCGTTGGCCGGGGCGGGGTCCGTGATGTCGTCGGCCGGCACGTAGATCGCCTGCACCGAGGTGATGGAGCCCTTCTTGGTGGAGGTGATCCGCTCCTGGAGCTGGCCCATCTCTGTGGCCAGGGTCGGCTGGTATCCCACGGCCGAGGGCATGCGGCCCAGCAGCGCCGACACCTCCGATCCCGCCTGGGTGAATCGAAAGATGTTGTCGATGAACAGGAGGACGTCCTGCCCCGCGTCCCGGAAGTACTCCGCCACCGTGAGGCCGGTGAGCCCCACCCGCAACCGCGCGCCCGGCGGCTCCGTCATCTGGCCATACACCAGGGCGGTCTTGTTGATGACCCCCGATTCCTTCATCTCCAGCCAGAGGTCGTTCCCCTCGCGGGTCCGCTCGCCCACGCCCGAGAAGACCGAGATGCCCCCGTGCTCCTGGGCGATGTTGCGGATCAGCTCCATGATGATGACGGTCTTGCCCACGCCGGCGCCGCCGAACAGCCCGGTCTTGCCCCCCTTGGTGTAGGGCTCCAGCAGGTCCACGACCTTGATGCCCGTCTCCATCATCTGGACCTTCGTCTCCTGCTCCTCGAAGGTGGGGGCGGGCCGGTGGATGGGGTACATGGTGTCGGAGGTGATCGGGCCCTGCTTGTCTACCGGCTCCCCGATGATGTTCATGATGCGGCCCAGGGTGCTCGGACCCACGGGGATCGTGATGGGACCCCCGGTGTCAGAAACGTCCATGCCGCGGGTCAACCCATCGGTCGAGGAGAGGGCCACCGCCCGGATGCGGCTCTCGCCCAGATGCTGGGCCACCTCCAGGACCAGTCGCTCGCTGTAGGAGAAGATGTCCTGGACCATCTTCGCCTTGACCTCGATGGCGTTGTAGATGGCCGGGAGCTTGCCGGGCGGAAACTCCACATCCACGACCGGTCCGATGACTTGCACGATCTTCCCGATGTTCGCCATCACCGACTCCTTTGCCGTTCCCTCGCCCGCCCTTCTCGGCTCACGCCTCTCGGCTCTCGGCTACACGCGCCCTGCCGCTCGTCGCCACCCGCGCTATCGCGCGGGTACCCGGCTCCCGGCTCTCGGCTCTCGGCTCTTCTTCACGCTCTTGCGGATCCGCTCGATCTGGCCCAGGTGATTCGCGTCGTGAATGGACCACTTCCCGGGGGCCGGCCGTTGAAGCAACTGGGCCCGGGTCAGGCCTCGGGTGAGACCTGCGAGCCTCCCCGGCGTCGCCGCCTGCGCCTTCAGGGGATCCGCCGGCGCCGGCTGCGGCTTGCCGCATAACGAGCAATGCTCTGTTCTCATGGCAC
>METI01000112.1 GCA_001771285.1 candidate division NC10 bacterium RIFCSPLOWO2_12_FULL_66_18 | reverse complement strand
AACGCCAGGGGGAGGACGTACTGAGCCTCTCGGGGGAAGTCGGCCGCGATCACCTGGTACGCCTCCCGGGCGCGGGCCATGCACTCCTCGTAGGTCGAAAGCAGGCCGTAGCGGACGATCTCGGGCGGGGTGCTGTAGCCGTGGACGGGTCCGAGCTCCTGGGGAGTCTGGGTCGCCATGCGGTGCCGCTGGATGTCGCGGAAGGCCCCGAAGTCCACCAGGATGTCGAATGTATAGGTGAGGTGCTCCAGCGCCCGGAGCGGCTCATCGTGCTTGCCTCGCCGCTTGAGGTACTCGTCGATCACCCGCAGCTTCTCCTCGTGGGAGAGCTTCCCTACCCGCTCCTGCACCTGGCGCAGCGGATGCGCCGTGTAGCCGTACAGGATGGCGGCGACAAGCTGATCCTCGACGTCCTCCGGATAGCGGACCAGCGAGACGTCCGGCGCCTCTTCGGGCGCGCAGCCGGCAAACTGCTCCGTCGCCAGGACTTCCATGGTCTGATGGGTCTCGGCCATGTAGGCATTGTAATCGGCGTACTTGAGGAGGGTGGGGATGACCTTCTCCGCCTCGCCCTTCATCAGGGCTCCGATCTCCCGGGCCTCCTCCAGCGGGTGCGACAGGAGCTTGGTGATCATGTGCTCGAGCAGGCGCCCGTTGATGGTTACCCCGATGTTGGTCAGGGTGGCGGCCGGCAGCACGTATCGAAGGATGTCGCAGCTCTTGGCCTTGCAGGCCGTCTCGTACCCACGCTCGGTCTGCTTCTCCCCACGCGGCGTCTCGCGCTTGATGGCGGCGATGACCGTCTCGGTCAAGCGCGTGTAGGTCTCCAGGAGGAAGCCGCACGTCTCTTCGTACAGCCGTGCGTGGGGTGAGGCCATCAGGCAGGGCACCCGGTAGAACTTGTCCCGGTCGAAGACGACGTAGCGGGTGGACTTCTCGGTATAGGAGGCGAGCCGCGTGTCCTCGATGATCTTGCTGGCCACGATGGAGACGTCTTCGATGGCCAGGTGGGCCACGGCATGTTCCGCCACCGAGGCGTGGCCGTAGCCGACGACCCACTTCTCGTGGAACTCCTTGGCTTTCTGCCGGGCGAGGGCTAGCTTGTCCTGGTCCGCCGCTCTCCACGGCTCGACTGAGCTCGCCGAAGTCTGGAGACGCTCCGCCAGGTCCAGATCTTTTTCCTGGATGAGCTTCAGGAGGTTCCGCCGCAGGCTCTCCCGGCTGCGGCTGTAGTACGCGAACAGGACCGCCACCACCTCCTCCGGCAGGTTCTTCAGGGCGAAGATGGGCCGGTCCACGTTGGACACGTAGGGATACAGGATCGCAGCCTCTTCCGGCGTGAAGACCTCAGTCATACTCTGAACCTATGAAACCGCAGATTTCGCAGATTTCGCAGATTTCATAGGAGAGGTCTTCCCGAAGCAATCTGTGTAATCTGTGTAATCTGTGGTTAAATTCCGGTGTCCTGCGCTTATCCTGGGTGCTCGAACTCGTCCAGGTCCTCCTCCTCTTCCTCGGTCTCCGCCATCAGCTCGAGGAACTCCTCGTACCACTCGGTCCGCTGCTGCAGCACGAAGGCGACCCCCTCCTTGATCCACCCCAGGCGGATCTCGCCGGTGCAGCCGATGTATCGCTCGAACTCCTTGAGGCGGGCACGGTCCCCGTTGGTCGAACCCGGGCCGGCCTTCTCTTCCACCCATTCCGCCAGCCCCTGCAGATCCTCCGCCTCCAGGACCCCGCGGCCGAGGAAGATGGTCCGTGCCCCCTCCGACTTGGCGATCATCAGGAACCCGTACCAGTCGCCGGGGTCGCCCTGCCACCATACCGAGGGCAAATCCTCGCCCACGTAGCCCGGAAACGTCAGCAATCCCTGCTGGACCGCCGCATCCGTGATTTCCTCGTAGAGCCTGGTAAGATCCGTCGCTCGAGACATTCCATGCACCCTTTTGTTTGGACTCCAGATCACTGCAGACCAGCTCAGTCGTTCCCCTCCCCCCATGCCACATAGACCGTCAGCTCCCTGCCCTGCGAGGGAACCTTGACGAACCCCTCGCGCCGGCCGTGGACCACGATCTCCCGCAGGATCTCAACGTCCATCCGGCAGTACTCCACGACCCGCTGCCGCAGCGCGGGATCGCCCGAGCGCCACCATTTCACCGCCTCCAGCCCGGAGGCCGTCTTGGCCTTCCCCAGCGTCGCCTGGGCCAGGTTCTGCAAGCTCACCCGGAATCCCAGGCGACGCTTCAGATCCTGCAGCAGGTCAAGGCTCTTCTTCTCCAGCTCGCGGACATCGCCGTAGGCCGAGAGCACCGCGAGATCGAAGCGCAGCCCGTTGTACGTCACGATGCGGTCGAAGGCGCGCAGCTCCCCGATCAGCCGCCCGGCATCGGGTTCGTACCATTCCCGAAACCCGTTCGTGGCGTCCCACGTCACCGCCACGGACAGGCCGAATGCCCGGATGTTGTCCCAGCCGCCCTGCACCTCGTCGGCGACGCGCTGGGTCTCCGTGTCCAGGTAGATCTCGGCCATGGCCACCCGCTCTCGGCGAATTCGGGGTCATCCTAGTACGGGGTCAGCGGATTGGGCAAGGGAGAACTTAACTGGAAGAACCGAGAGCCTAGAGCCGGGAGCCGAGGCCGCCGAGTGGAGGGGCAGGGGAGAGTCGAGAGCCAAGAGCCGCGAGCCGAGGCGAGGGAGCACGGGAGCGGAGGGGCAGGGGGGCGAAGGGAATGCGGAATTCGGAATGGCGAATGCGAAATGGTGTCAGGACCTTGGCATTCCGCAATCCGCAATCCGCAATCCGCATTTGTGAGAGCCGAGAGCAGAGATCAGTCGAGGAGCTCTTCGCCGGCGATGATGTCTTCTGCGGCGAGGGTGCTGAGCAGGTAGTGGCGGACGCGGTAGGTGAGGTGGTCGTCCTTCTCCAGGCTGCCGGGTTTCAGGATCACCCCGTAGCGGTTCCTGGACTGATCCCGCGTGATGATCCCGCGAGCCAGGTCCTCCTCGATCCGCATGATGGAACGCTGGAACGGGAGTCCCCACCCACCTCCGCCCGGGCTCTCCACGTGCAGGCGATGGCCCGCCCGGAGATCGAGGCTGACCTGGGCCGGTCCGACCTGCTCCCGCACCCCCTCCTCCGGCGTTACCAGGACCAGACGGGCGCCGTCCCCCCGCATCCCGCCGCGGAGGCCCATGGGCCTCCCGGGCAGAAGGACGTCCACGGTCGCCCGTCCCTCCAGAAGCTCCAGCATCACGGCGGCTCCCAGGCCGCCCCGGTACTGCCCCGGCCCGGCCGAGTCGGGACGCAACTCGAATCGCTGAACGCGCAGGGGCGCGGCGCGCTCGATGGCCTCGACCGACCGGAGGCGCTGTGGCTGGAATGCCGGCGAGGCGTGCGTCATGCCATCCCCGAAAACCGAAGCACCGAGTCCCCCGCACACTTCGAGGCGCATCCGGTACCGCGTGCCATCCGCCCGCTCCCCGCGGAGATCCAGGAGCACGGGGCTTGCGTCCGGCGCGCGGGTGAGATGCGCCAGCCCCTCGGCGAAGGCGGCCAGGACCGCCTCTGCCACCGCCTGGGTGCCGGCAAACCTCGCCGCGCCGATCGGGACGTCCGGGGCGAGCGGATCCCAGGCCGCCTCGACCCGAACCGCATCGAGGAGACCGCCCAGGACGCTCATGGCCGGGATCTCGGCCGTCAGGACTTCCCGGAGGGCGGCGCGGACCGACGCCCGCGCCAGTGCCGGCGTGAGGTGCGGGCGCGACGCCGGCTCCTCGGCCGTCACAACCACCGATACCTCGTCACCCTCCGCCTTGATCCGGCCGGTGAAAGGTGCCACGCGCCCCTCAGCACATCCCTTCTCCAGCTTGCCCAGGATTCCCTGGAGCGCTCGCCGGCTGCCCGCGCCCAAGGTCTCGCAGACCAGGGCGAGAGCCTCGGGCCCCTGGCGGTCCACGAGCGCCTCCATCACGGCGTGGCCGAGCCGGAGGGAATGAATCTGGGCGCGGAGGTCCTCCAGGAATTCGGCGGGCGCCTCGGCATTCGCCGCGAGAAGATCCAGGATCTCGGGCTGGACGGCACCGTCGCGTCCCACCCGCGTCCACGGGAGAATCAGTCCCTCCCGCCGCAAGCGTTCGACCGGCGCCAGGCTGGCGCGGCCCAGGGCGGTGTGGGTTGCCGCCACCGCGACAAAACAGACGGCGCGACCGTCCCGCACCACCGGGCTGGCCAGGACCAGGTCTTCCAGTCCCGCGGCGTTGCAGCCGGGATCATTCGTCCAGTAGAGATCGCCCGCCGCGAACCCGCGGCCTGACGCCGCCTGCTGGTGGACGAGGAATGCCAGGGCCTCGGCCGCCGCCTCGAGGAGGAGCGGGTGACTCTCCCGGCCCCCGAGGATCAGCGAGCCCGCCCCCGCGTAGAACCCCGCCGCACTCCCCCCGTGGCGACCGATGGCCGCCGATGACGCCGCCTGGCGAAGGGTGGCGTCCATCTCGTACGCGGCCTCTTCCAGCTGCGCCCGGACATCCAGCAGGATCCCCGGCATCAACTCATCCGACACCGCCTACCATCCTCTCGTCTCGGGGTGGCACTCCGGCACTCGGGCACCCTGGCACTCTGGTCCTGCCTGAGTGCCTGACTGCCTGGGTGCCTGATTGCCTGCCCTCGGCTCGCGGCTCGCGGCTCTCAGTTCCCCGTTTCGAGAATCAAGTTCCCCCACCGATCCACGTGATACGCCATGCCCTCCGGAACGAAGGCGCTGGCCCCCGGCAGGACGATCAGGGCCGGCCCCCTGGCCTTGGCGCCGATCTTCAGGGATTCGGCGGGAAGCTGGGGAGTGCCGTTGACCCCAGACGTCTTCATCTCACCGGGCGCGGCGGCATATCGTACCTGTTCCCTCGCGAACGTCGCCTCGAGTGACTGGCTCAACCCGATGGGAGAGCTCCCCTCCTCCAGGATGGCGAGCAGACGCGTGACCCGGACCGTCTCCGGTGCCGGACGGATGCCATAGGCCGACTCGGTGAAGGCGTGATACCGGCGGATGCGCGCGTCGGCCAACTCTCCAGGATCCCGGACGGGCAGCATGTCTTCGTGGGGATTCTCCCCACGGCGGAGGATCAGGGCGAGGCGGTGGGTGCCTCGCGTCCGGCCGGAAAAAGCGGTCGCGATCAGCTCCCGCAGCCGCTCGGGCGTGAGGGTCCGCAGGGTCGCCTCCACGGGGATCATGGCGGTTCGTGCCGGCGGGCTCAACAGGGCGCCGAGGGCCGAGAAGCCCGCGGCCAGGTACGGGATGATGACGCGCGGCACGCCGAGCCTCCGGGCCACGGAGGCGGCCTGGACCGGACCCGCCCCGCCAAAAGCGATCAGCGCGGTGCTGCCCGGTATCTTCCCGCGCGCCGCCAACTGGGTCCGCAGGAACCCGACCATCCGGGCCTCCGCCACGTCGAGCACCACGCGCGCCGCAGCGACGGGGTCCAGCCCCAGCCCCGGGCACACCTCGGCCAGCATGGCCTGGTGTGCCGGTCCCGGGTCGAGGGGGGGCAGGCCCAGGTCGGTCCGGTCGCCCACCAGCCGCCCCAGCAGCAGGTTCGCATCCGTGACCGTCGGCTTGCGTCCCCCCTTGCCGAAGCACGCCGGACCCGGGGTGCCCCCGGCGCTCTGCGGACCCACCTGGAGGCCGCCGGGGATGGTCTCGTCCATCCAGACCAGGCTTCCCCCGCCGATGCCCGCGCTGTGGATCGCCACGGACGGGACGGCCACGGTCATCCCGAACTCCAGGGTGCGGTCCCCGGCGAGCTCCGGCTGACCATCCTGGATGATGGCTACGTCGAAGCTGGTGCCCCCCATGTCCGCCGTGGCCACGGCATCCAGCCCCAGCAGGTCCGCCAGGCTCCCACCCGCCGTGGCGCCCCCCGCCGGCCCCGAGAGGATCGTCCGGAGCGGATGGCGCCGGATCTCGTCCGGCGAGCACGAGCCCCCGGCGGATTCGATGAAGCGGAACGGCGCCGCGGTCCCGGTTTCCCGCAGCCCCCGCTCCAGGCTCTCCACGTACTGCGCCATCAGCGGCGTGAGGTAGGCCGCCAGCACGGCGGTGGCGGCGCGCAGCCGCTCGTCGGGGAACGGGCACGCCTCGCTCCCCAGGACCAGGTGGCCGTTCGGCCAGAGTCCGTTCAGGATCTCGCGCGCTCGCCGCTCGTGGAGGCCGTTCCTGTCCGCGTGCAGGAAGGCGATGGCCAGCGCCTCGGCCCCCTGCTGGCGAAGCGCCTTGGCCGCAGCCTTGACCTCCTCCTCGCGGAGCGGCTGCAGGACCGCCCCGGACGCGTCCAGTCGCTCCGGGACCTCGCACCGCCACTGCCGGGGGACCAGGGGCTCGAAGGCCGCCTGCCGTCCTAGCAGCGTGCGGCGTCTCCCGTCGCGCAACTCCAGGACGTCCCGGAATCCCGCCGTGGTGAGGAGCCCGGTGCGCGCACCCTTTCGCTCCAGGACCGCATTCGTGGCCACGGTGGTTCCGTGGGCGATCTCTGCGATCTCGGCCGCCGGGGCCCCGCTCTTGCGTAGGGCCGCCAGCAGCCCCAGGGCAATGTCGTGGGGGGTGGTCGGGACCTTGTGCAGCGCGAGCGTCCCATCTGCTCCGTCGCAGAGGACAATGTCCGTGAAGGTGCCGCCGACGTCAATGCCGATGCGAAAACGCGCCTGGCTCATGACCTCGATCCAAGAGGAACCGCCAAGGCGCCAGGGCCGGTTTAACCACAGATTCCGCAGATTCCGCAGATTTCTAAGGGGAACATGCCGGGGACATCAGCGTGCATCTGCGTTCATCTGCGGTTGCTTAAGGGCGTTGGCGACCTTGGCGCACCAATCCGCCGGAGACGGATGCCGTTGGTACCGGCGGTTCGTTTTTTCAGATTCGAGACAGGCCTCCCGCAAACGGGCGGCATGATACGCGGTCTCGTACATTCCCGCAAGCCGCATGTTCGTGAAGCGGGGAATCCCTTGACAGTGGAGAGGGGAGCAGGTAGGCTGCGCACGGCGGTTGCGCGTGAGGTGTCCTGGCGCGGCTGCCCCCTCGACTATGGCAAAGATCCTGGTGGTGGATGACGAGGCGTTGCTCCGGGCCATGCTCCGGGATGCACTGGAGGAGGCGGGGTACGCCGTGGTCCTTGCAGAGAACGGGCGAGACGGCATCGCCAGCGCGAAGGCCGACCGCCCGGACTGCATCCTGCTCGACGTGATGATGCCGGGCCTCGACGGATACCAAACCTGCGCGGCCATCAAAGCGGACCCGGACCTGGCCGACATTCCGGTCCTCCTCATCTCCGCGACGACAGACCTCCGCGTCATCGACCGCGCCGAACAAGTGGGCGCCGCGGAAGTCTTGCCAAAGCCGCTCCCCATGGAGCAACTCCAGCAGGCGCTGGCGTTAGCGCTCAACCCTCCCCAAGCCTGACCAGATAGCCATCAGCC
>METI01000111.1 GCA_001771285.1 candidate division NC10 bacterium RIFCSPLOWO2_12_FULL_66_18 | reverse complement strand
GACAAAAAGTCTGGAGTTACAGGTCCGGATCCTGTCCCCAATGACTGTATGTCAAATCCCGAGGTACCGAGCCACCCCTCCGTGCCAGAAGACCGACGAAACCCTTTGATTCTAGAAGAGCATGGCCGGCCCTTTTCGAAGATGCCCGAATGGCACGCGGGTTGCCCTTACTCATGGACGGGGAGACCCCGATCTGCTGTGGGCACCCGGACTGGAACCGGGCCAGAAGGGGGAGGAGGGCGCCGATGATCGAGTTCGCGCAGAGCTACGGACTCTGGATCGCCCTGGCGGGAGTGTTCGTTGCCATGCACTGGTTTGGAAGAGGCTGCTGCGGCGGGCGACAGCGACAGGGACAGGGACAGCGCACGGAGGGAGGTTCTGACGAGGGGCCGGGGGACGACAAGGCCCGTGAAGGAGCACCGAAGTCGAAGGGAAGCTGTCACTGAATTTGGGCCTTCTCTTCCGGCAAGGCCGGGAGGAGGCCCTTGTCCATCGAAAGGAGCGAGGCTATGCGGCGCGGGTTCTGGGTGAGCGTTCTGGGGGTGGTTGCCGTTACCGGCCTGATCAGTTGGAGCGGGGTGGCCCTGGCGGCCTCGGCCGGCCCGTCGGGCAACCTGAGCCAGCAAGTGGCTGGGGGTGGTGTGACCGTAGCCGCCACGTTGCTGAAGGATCAGGCGGAGACGACGGCGATCAAGCTCGTTCTCGACACCCACTCGGGGAACCTGGACGGCTACAAGTTCGAGGCGATCGCCACGCTCCGCGACGATACCGGGAAGACCTATCCGGTCGAGGTGGTGGAGAAAGCCAGCGGCGGTGGGCATCACCGTGAGGCTGTCCTTCGATTCGGGAAGGTGGGTTCCGAGGCCAGGAGCATCGAGCTGATCGTGAAAGACGTTGCCGGCGTGAAGGAGCGGACCTTCCGCTGGACCACCGCCGAATAGGCAAAGGCAACCGCAACCACAGATGAACGCAGATGAACGCAGATGGTTCAATCTGAGGAGCCGGAAGGAAACCAATCCTATCTGTGTGAATCTGTGTTCATCTGTGGTTTCGATCCAGTCTTCGGGATGAAGGGGGGAAGCGATGAAGCTGAGTCGGTCCTGGCTGATGACGCTGTGCGTGGTGGGCCTCGGGGCGTTGCTGATCCTGCCGACTCTGGGGATCGGCATCGGCACCCTCCTTACCTTCCTGCTGATTCTCCTGTGTCCCCTGTCGCATCTCTTTATGATGCGCGGAGGACACGGGGGCCACGGCGGGCACGATCACGGAACCGCCACGGGTGAGCGGACGGGCCCGGGCGCCCAGGCGTCCTTGCCGGCCCAGGAGAAGAAGGCAGTGGACGGCTGACCAGTAGTCTCGCGAAACGCCGGCCCCGGCAGCGGATGGCCGACCTGGGAAGGAGGGATGCGTCATGACCAAGACGGAGTATTTCGAGGATCTGGCATCCCGGCGAAGGTTCGTTCAGGTGCTCCTGGCGAGTAGCTTTGGCGCCATGTTTCTGAGCTTCGCCTACCCGGTGCTCCGGTTCCTGGTGCCGCCCAAGGCGGGGGAACCCCGCGTGGCCAGTGTGGAAGTCCCCTGGAAGGCCGGGGAGTTGAAGGCCAATTCGGGCCGCATCTTCAAATTCGGGAGCCAGCCCGGAATCCTGGTCAAGACCCCGGCCGGTGAACTTCGGGCCTTCACGGCAATTTGCACCCACCTGGCCTGCACGGTCCAGTACCGGGAGGAAAAGCAGGACATCTGGTGCGCCTGCCACAACGGCATCTACGACCTGAACGGGAAGAACGTGAGCGGCCCGCCGCCCCGACCGCTGGACCCCTACAAGATCCAGGTGGCGGCGGACGGCAAGATCCTGGTGTCCAAGGCGTGACCTCCGCGCGCCACACGAAGGAGGATCGCATGTTGAAACGGTATCCATGGCTTGTAGGCTCTCGGCGACGTAGGTCCTGGAGACTGGTCGGCCTCGGGCTCGTCGCGCTCACCGCGACGGGGTGGCTCGCATTGGGCACGCGGGTCGCCCCCGTTGCGGCACAGGGGCTACCGCGGCTCATCATCACTCCAGCGAGCGTGGACTTCGGCACGATCAGGAAGAGCGGTGGGAAGGTGGAGGCAACGTTCACCCTGCGGAACGACGGGCGGGCACCCCTCCGCATCCAGCGAATCGTGCCTACCTGAGACTGCACCGTCGCCACCCTGGAGGTGGCCGGCAAGCAGAGCCCGCAGTTCGAGATGCACAGTGAGTATCCCCGTTGGTCCCAGGAACTCCTCCCGGGTCAGGCTGGGACCCTGCGCCTGACCCTGGATCCCGGGATCCACGACCACGGCCAGGAACAGCCGGTGGTCCAGGGGGCCTTTATCTATAGCGACGATGTCCGGGCGCCGCAAGCGCTGGTGAAGGTGATGGCCCGGATCGAAGGTTGACCGGCGCGGTGCTCGGACCCAGGGAGGCCGTGATGGCGACGAAACCGTTGGACGCCTTGACCGATGTGCTGGAGCCGGAGCGTCCGGCCGCCCGCACCGATCAGGATCAGGGCCCGGGTGGAGGCCGAGCCGTCTGGGGAGCGGCCCTGCTCTTCTACCTCCTGGCGGCGTTCGAGGTGATCATCATGGTCACCCCGTTCACCCTCTATTTCTACTCGGTGTACGCGCCGGTCCTCACCTGGCTGGAGCGGGGCCCCTGGACCGCTTGGCTCACGGCCTTTTTCCTGCCCCACATCACGTACACCGGGGACCCCTTCCTCGTGGCGCTGGCCTATGCGGGCCCGACGCTCCTCACCCTCGGCCTCGGCATCTTCTTCGTCTGCGCGGGCCAGGTGTACGGGGCGAAGCTGTTCCGCAAAGGGGTCGTCTCCGGGGGTCTGTACCGGGTGATCCGCCACCCCCAGTACCTCGGGTTAGGCATCGCGGGCGCGGGCCTGCTCCTTTACTGGCCGCGTTTTTTCATCCTGGTCACATTCATCAGCATGCTGTTCGTGTACTACCTCCTGGCCCGGAACGAAGAGGGCCGGATGCTCCGGAAATTCGGGGCAGGCTATGCGGCGTACCTGGAGCGGACGCCCATGTTCCTGCCCGGGAACCCGGGAGGCTGCCTCTTCCGCGCACTCTTCGGGAGACCTGAACGCCGCGGGCCCATTCTCTTCGGCCTATACGCCTTCAGTCTGGTGACCGCGATCGCCTTCGCCTTCGGCTTTCGAGCCTACAGCGAGGGACTGGTTCCCCAGGTGTGGCGCGATGGCCTGGTGGCGGTGGCCATGTCGCCCAGCGATCCGGCGAGGCTGAATCGAACCTTGGCCCAGGCCGCCCAGCACCCGGAGGTCCAGGCCATGCTCGCGAAGTACCACGCGCGCCCGGGGCACACGCTGGTGGCGTACGTCCTGCCCAGGGAATACATGATGCAACATCTGATCGCGGACATGGACGAGCACAAGGCGCACCACGGAGAGGGGGAGCAGGGCGGAGTAGTGGCGGTCCTCAAGCATCTGGGGGAGATGTACGCCCTGAAGCCGATGCGCCAGTTGCGGGATGGGGCAGGCGCGACCGAGCAACGCATCATCTTCACCGAGGCCCTGGATCCGACCGGGCAAAGCGTTCGCCGGGAGGAGGCGCTGGACATCTCGGTGCAGCGGTACCCGCTGTTCTTCGCCGACTACGACGCGCAGGCGGAGCAGGTGACGCTGACCATGGAGACCCCGCGCCGCCATACCTGGGGGTCGATCCCGGTGCCGGCATTCTAGCCGGCAAGACTTGGAACCGCAGATGAACGCAGATAGACGCAAATGGGACCTTCTCGGAAGCGGTTCTTTGCGAAAATCCGTCTGCGTCCATTTTCGTGCATCTGCGATTTCGTAAGTATTGGATTCGTTCCTCGAGGATCAGGTCACAGAGGGAAGTGACGTGCAGGTGAGCAGGTGGATCGGGCTGGCGTTGCTCCTTCTGGCGGGACCGGGGATCGCGTGGAGCGCTCTGTCGGTACCGCAGGAGTTGGCCGGCCTTCCCCTGGCGCATTCCCAGCAGGGGGCCGAGGCCCGGGCAGAGATCGAGCGCCTGCACGGGAAGGGCATCCCGATCACCGACGGCTACGTGGCCCATTACGGCAACCAGTCTCCTGCGGCCATGCTCTACGTGTCTCAGGCACGGGATGAGAAGGTGGCTCAGCGACAGGTGGAGCAGATGACCACGCGGATCCGGGCCAGCAACGGGCCGTTCACCAACCTGCGGGAATCCGTCCGGTTCGGGATGACGGTCTACTCCACGCTGGGTCAGGGGCAGGTGCACTACTACTTCCGGCGGGGTGCAGTGGTGGTCTGGGTGGCGGCTGATCCCACCATCGCCCAGCAGGCATTGGCCGACGCCGCCAGAAAACTTGGAACCGCAAATGAACGCAAATGAACGCAATAATGGCTCTCATTTGCGTTCATCTGCGGTTGCATGAGTTTGTCCCTCACATCTCTCCCCTGAGGACTCATCCATGATGAATGCCATCGGCGAATTTTCCTTGTTGCTCTCCGTGAGCGTGGCAGCCTACGCCGCGGTCGCCTCCTGGCTGGGGTGGCGCTCCCAACGGGGTGAATGGGTGCGTTCCGGTGAGAACGCCCTCCTGGCCCTCTGCGGGCTCCTGACCATCTCCACCGCGGCCCTGATCTATGCCTTGGTGACCCATGACTTCTCGCTCGCCTACGTGGTCAACTACAGCAACCGAACACAGAGCATGGCCTACACCATCTCGGCCCTCTATGGGGGCAACGACGGCTCCCTCCTGTTCTGGGCGTGGATGCTGGCCGCCTTCGCCTCGATCGTCGTTATCCAGAACCGTCACCGACATCGCGATCTGATGCCCCACGTCGCGGGCGTATTCGGGGTCGTCGCGTTCTTCTTCGTGGGGGTCATGCTCCTGCTGGCGAACCCCTTCACCCGCCTGCCCGTGCCCCCGCCGGATGGCCAGGGCCTGAATCCTCTGCTCCAGAATCCCGGTATGTTCTTCCATCCGCCCACCACCTACATCGGCTACGTCGGGTTCACGGTCCCCTTTGCCTTTGCCATCGCCGCCCTCATCACGGGTCGCCTGGGGTCCGCCTGGATTCTCAGCACGCGGCGCTGGACCATCTTCGCCTGGTTCTTCCTGGGGCTCGGGAACATGTTCGGCGCCTGGTGGGCCTATAACATCCTGGGCTGGGGCGGCTACTGGGCCTGGGATCCGGTGGAGAACGCCTCCTTCTTGCCGTGGCTGACGGGGACCGCCTACCTGCACTCGGTGATGATCCAGGAAAAGAAGGGGATGCTGAAGGTCTGGAACATGTCGCTCATCATCATGACCTTCGCCCTCTCCATCTTCGGGACGTTCCTGACCCGCAGCGGGATCCTGTCCTCGGTCCACACCTTCTCCCAAGGGAGCCTGGGCTACTTTTTCCTGGGGTTCCTGACGCTGATTCTCCTCGTCTCCTTCGGCCTCCTGTTCCGGCGCTTGCCGGCGCTACAGAGCCAGAACGAGCTCGACTCCTTCATCTCCCGGGAGTCCAGCTTCCTGTTCAACAACCTCATGCTCGTGGGGATCGCCTTCGCAACACTATGGGGGACGGTATTCCCACTCATCGCTGAGGCGGTTCGCGGGGTGAAAGTGACGGTGGGGCCGCCCTTCTACAATCAGGTGACGATCCCCCTGGGACTTGGTCTGTTGTTCCTGACGGGGGTCTGCCCGCTCATCGCATGGCGACGGGCCTCGTGGAAGAACCTCCAGCGGAACTTCCTGCTCCCCGCCGCGGCGGGCCTGGCGGGCGGCGCCGGCCTCTTCGTGTGGGGGATTCGGGATCCGGTGGCGTGGGTGACCCTGGTCCTGCTCGTCTTCGTCACGGCGACCATCGTGGCGGAGTTCGTGCGGGGAACCCGGGCTCGCCGGCAGATGACGGGCGAGGGAATCCTCCGGGCCTTCGGCACTCTGATATGGCGGAACAAACGGCGCTACGGCGGGTACGTCATCCACCTGGGCGCGCTGTTGATGATCCTGGCCATGGTCGGCGGGATCTTCAAGGAAGAGAAAGAGGTTTTCCTAAAGCGAGGCGAGACGCTCGCCATCGGCCGGTATCAGGTGCACTTCCAGGATTTCCGGGAGATCCCCCGGCGGGATTCCGCGGTCCTCGCAGCCGAGGTGCATGTCTCCAATACGGGGAAGCCCCTGGGGACACTCCTGCCTCAGAAACGGTTTCACCCGGGATCGGAGCAGCCTCACAGCATGGTGGGGGTCCTGAGCAGCCTCCGAGAGGACCTGTACCTCATCCTGATCAACTACACCAAAGAAGGTGCGGCCATCAAGGCTTTGGTGAATCCACTGATGATGTGGATGTGGGTCGGCTCGTATCTCATGGCCCTCGGTGTGATCCTCGTCATGTGGCCGGATCGGCGAGAGCGCGCGGCTGCAAAGTATGCCCTGGAGGGACGCAATGCGCTGGCCTGATGCTTCTTTCGGATACGCGGCGTCCTGGAATCGGGTGAGACGCGGAGGCAGACCGTCCGCGAGCACGATAGCCAGACGAACAGGATTGATTCTCGCCTGGGTTGCAGTCTCCTGGCTCTGGGCACCGGCCGCCATGGCCCTCGTGGTCTCGGACGTGGCCAAGGAGTTCGTGTGCAACTGCGGCTGCAACAAGATGCTGACCGACTGCGACATGCAGTGTGGGGAACAACTACGCGGCGTAATCGCCGCCAAGATCGGCGAGGGCTGGGACAAGCCGCGGATCATGGACATGCTGGTGAGGAACTACGGGGAAAAGCTGCTGGCGGCCCCGACCAAATCGGGCTTCAACCTGACCGCCTGGGTGACCCCCTTCGCCGCCATCCTGCTCGGCGGGGTGATGATCTCCCTGGCGGTGGGGGAGTGGGTGGCGCGTCGCCGCGCTACGCAACATGTGCGGCTGAGGATGCCCGCGAGTGTGGAAGGGAAGTACCTCCAGCGAGTGGACGAAGAACTGAAGCATTTCGATTGAGCGAGGTGTGTGATGCTGGCCTTTTTCTTCCTTGTGCTCATCGGCAGCGGGGTAGTGACGGTCCTCATGGCGCCATTCCTCTGGGGACGGCACGGGGACGCGTTGGAGGTGGCGCCGGAAGCGCCCTCCGACCTGCTGGCCCGCAAAGAAGCGGCCTACTCGGCGCTGAAGGAGCTGGAATTCGACTACCGGACCCGCAAGCTCTCCCAGGAAGACTACGAGGAACTTCGCGCCGTTTACCGAGTGGAGGCGGCCGAGGCGCTGAAGGCCATGGATCAGGGCGCCACACCTCCCCGTGACCTGGACGCGCTGATAGACGCCGAGGTGTCCGCCTGGCGGGCCCGCCGGGTCAACCAGGAGGGAGCAGTTCATGAAACGGCATAGCCTGCTGTCCATGGTGTTTCTCCTGGGGATTATCCTGATCGGCCTCGTCGGGATACCGGGCCGGGCGGACGCCGCTGGCATCAGCGGCCGGCTGGTCAACAAGACGCCGAAGGGCAAGGGCGTAGAGGGGGCTGAGGTCACACTGACGGCATACCGGAACGAGCAGGAGGCCGGGAAGACCCCCACCAGGACGGACCGAGCTGGTCGTTTTCAGTTCCAAGACCTCTCTGCCAAGCCGGGCGACACCTACACCGTGACGGTCCGATACCAGGACGCTGAATATAACAGCGAACGGATCGTCCTGCAGGACGCGGGGGCGACCCGCACGCTGGAAATCCCCGTGTACGACTCCACTACGGACGCCAGCCAGATCTCGGTGAAGATCCATCACGTGGTCTTCTCCGTCGCCGATGGAAGCTTGCGGGCAGAGGAAGTGCTGCTGTTCCGCAACTCCGGCGACAAGGCGTACGTCGGGGCGAAGGAAGTTGCGGGAGGCCGGCGTGCCACGCTCCAGTTCAGCCTCCCCGCGGGTGCCCGCGAGGTCAAGTACGGCGAAGGCCTCATGGAGTGCTGTGTCGTCCCGGGCGAGCAAGGCTTCGTGGATACGATGGACGTGAAGCCCGGCGAGCGGCAGGTGACTTTCTCGTATGCCGTGGCGCCGACGAAGGGGCGCCTCCAGTTCGTCCGGCCGGTGGACTACCGGACGGAGGCGGTGGAGGTCTTCGTCCCTGAGGGAGCGGCACAGGTCTCGGCTGAGGGGCTGAAGTTGGCGGGCATGATCTCGGGACAGAACCAGCGGTTCCAGCGCTACACGGCCCCCGGCCTGGAGGTGCCGGGACCCATTGCGGTGACCCTCGACAACCTGCCGGTCATCGGGGGAAGCTGGCGGCCGTATGCCTATGCCTCGGTGGGGATCCTCCTCTTGGCGGGCGTTACGTACCCCATGGTGCGGCGTCGCCGTACGGTGCTGCGGGCACCCAGCCATGAGGCTGGGTCGCCGGCCCCGGGGGGTGCTGTCGCGGCACAGCTTGGAGGAGTCCAGGGGCCGACGGAACTGACGCTTCGCAAGGTGGAACTGGTCGCGGCTCTGGCTGAGCTGGAGGCCGGGCATGAGGCGGGGCGGATCCCGGAGAAGGAGTACCGTCGGCTGCGTCAGGAGAAGCGGAAGGCCCTGCGCGACGTGCTGGCGCAGCTCGACGAAGGGCGAGCCACGGCAGCCACGACATCCCGCGCCTGAGAGGCGGTGGGGCTCGGAAGGAGGAGCGATGGCTTTGGGCTGGTGGTTTGGCGCGAAGCGATGCGCCTTCTGTCGGGGACCCTTGCCGGAGGATCCGGTGAAACTCGGGCGTCGCCGCTTCTGCTCCGAGAAGCACGCGGAGAAATACCGCTTCAAGCAGGCGCTGGCCCGGACCCGGCGAGGGCTGGGCGCATCCGGTGGCGGTGGGTGCTGCAAGTAGATCAAGACCCGGGGCCAGCAATGGTATTATTCCGTTTCTTGCTGGCCGCCGCGGCGGTCGCGGCTGTCTTGCCGGCGATCGCCTGGGCAGGTGGGACCCACGGGGGACAGATCGTTCCGCTGCCGGGCACGGCAGTCGACGAGCTGGCGCGTTACCGGATGGCCCTGGCCTTCGCGGGTGCCGCCCTCGTCTGCCTCATTGTTCTTGCTATCCGCCGGCCGAGGATCCCTGACCGGCCGACCACACGCAGGGGCCTAGACCTCCTCTGCGTTCCATGGATCGGCCGGCTCCTGCTGTGGCGTGGCTTCCCGCTCCTCCTCCAGATTCCCGCCCTTCTCCTGTTCATCCACCTGATCGTCGTGGGTCTTGTCGTCTCCCCGTCGCTCGGGGGAAATCTCGCCTCCAGCTTCACGTGGAGTGTGTGGTGGCCCGGCTTGGCACTTCTCACGCTTCTGGGCGGCAGGATCTGGTGTCTGGCCTGCCCGCCCGCGGCCATCGGGGATTGGGTCCAGCGGTTCGCTGGTTTGCGCCGCAGGCTGCCGCGGGCGTTCCAGAATGCCTGGCTCCAGATCCTGGCGCTCCTCGTCATCACCTGGGCATTCACCTACTGGGACATCGCCATGAGCGCGAGGGGAACGGCCCTGTTCCTTCTCGCATTCACGCTGGTGGCCGTGGCGGCCGCCCTCGTCTTCGAGCGGCGGACATTCTGCCGGTATCTCTGTCCCATCAGCGGGATGCTGGGCCTCTTCGGGATACTCAGTCCGTTGCGGCTTACGGCGCGGCTTGGAAGAGCGGAATCCGGGACGCGGGTTTCGCGTCCGAGCGGGGGTCGGCCGGAGTCCTGTCCTTTGCTGGAGCAGCCATACCGGATGGACCGGAACGTTCACTGCCACTACTGCCTGGCATGCGCGCGCTGGCCCCGCGGAGCGGGGTTCCGTCTGGACCTCACCTGGCCAGGGCAGACACTCATCTCGAGCCAGGTACGGCGCACCGATGAGGCGGCCGTGATCCTGGCGCTCTACGGCGTTTCCCTGTTCCAGATCCTCGTGATGTTCGGGTTCGCCGATAACTGGCTGCAGAGTTTTCCACGATACACTCTGGCGTTTATCGTCGCCAGCGTACTGTTTCCCGTGGGGACCTTTGCCCTGATTTGCCGCCTGGCAACCCCGGCAGAGAATCCCGGCGATCGCGGGCCCTGGTGGGTGCCGGATCTCGCCTATGTCCTGGTCCCCCTGGTGTGGGCCATGTTCCTGGCGCATAACCTGGATCACTTCGTGCAGCAGGGGGGCGGCGTGGGCGAGAGCCTCCGGGCACTGCTCACCCCACCGGGAGGTGGGGCGTCGGGTGTGATGATCATCGCCGTGAATGCGCGCGCCCTCTTCCTGGCGCAGCTCCTCATTCTCCTGGCGGGATTCATCGGATCGCTGGCTGTATCGGGGCGCCTGTGGCAGCCGGGTGGACGCGCGCCCGTGCCCCGGCGGCTTGCCGTCGCTCCGACGGGCGCGGCCGGCATCTTCGTCCTCGTCCTCTTCTACATTCTGAGTTTTCCGCTGAGCGGCCAGGGAATGGCATCGGCGGCGAACGGAGTCCGTCTCCCTCCTATTGCCTTCGTCTCCGAGGTGGCGGGGCGAGGGGAACTTGTCATCATCGAGGCGGACGGTTCCGGCCTGCGCCGGCCGCTCCCCGGATTTCCAGTGGACGAGGCGGGGTGGTCACCCAGAGGGGACGGGTTGGTGTTGGTCTCGCCCGCGACTGGCAACGGAGACCTCTACTGGGTGGATCCGGCAGGCAAGGGTCTCCGGCGGTTGACGGAGGCCGAGGCGCCCGATTGGGCCCCCCTCTGGTCGCCGGACGGCCGCCGCATCGCCTACGTCTCGGGGATCGGCGTCGAGGCCGAGATCTATCTGGTGAATGCGGACGGCAGTGGGCGCCGCCGACTGACCGAGAATACCGTGTGGGACTATCCCCGGTCGTGGTCCGCCGACGGCCAGAAGTTGCTCATCGAGACGGTTCCCCCCGGGGGCCGCAAGATTGCCATTGCTCTCGTGGATGTGGAGAGCGGGCGGATGCGGTATCTGACCGACGGGCGCTTCAACGACGGGGATCCGGCCTTCTCTCCCGACCAGCGGCAGATCGCCTTCTCGTCGGACCGGGATGGGAATCGCGAGATCTACGTCATGGACGCCGACGGGGGAAACCTCCGCCGCCTTACCGATCATCCAGCGTGGGACGGCCATCCGTACTGGTCCCCGGACGGGAGCCGGATCCTGTTCGAGTCGAACCGCGGCGCCGGGCAGACGTTCGAGGTCCTGACCATGCTGGCCAACGGCCGCCGTTTGCGCCGCCTCACCGACAACGACATGGACGACAAGCACCCGTCCTGGTCTCCCGACGGTGCGTCGGTAATCTTTGAGTCGTACCGGAACGGCCGCATGGGGCTGTTCCTGGTGCGGACGGACGGGAGTGGGGAGCGGAATCTCACCCCGGAGCTGTCGCGGGCCCAGCATCCCTCGTGGTGAGGGAAGGTGTCGGGCGTTGGCGGCAGGGCGGTCAGTGCGCTTGAACCGCCAGGGGCCCCAAGAGTACACGGCACTCTGTGGCAAGTCAGCGGCCGGGCCCGGGCCCCGGCCGCTGACCGGCATCGCCTTACTTCTTGCTCACCGGGAGGCACCCGCAGCCGCAGTTGCTGCTGACCGACGGCCGGGGCGCCTGGCTCTTCTTGGTGACCCGCTTGCCCATCGCTTTCACCTCCTTCCGGTCAGGATTTTCTCCTCGGTGGTCGCTTGACCAGAGCGGTCGCCGGGAGAATGGCAGCCTTCTGGGACGGGCCGTCCAGGCACGAACAGGCTGCGCCGCTTCGCGCTGGTGCCTGAGGCTGGCACAGAGATGCGGAATGTTTCTGCAGTTCCCGCTGCAGGGCCCGGAGGTCCTTTATCCGGGTTTCGATCTCGGCAAGCTGCGCGGCGATTAGCTCCTTGAGGCGCGGGCGCAGATGCTGGCAGCTTCCGGTGTCCGCGTAGGTGGTGATCTGTCGGATGCCCGCCAGAGCGAGGCCGATCTCCTTGGCCCGCCGGATGAACCGGAGCCGTTGGATGTCCCGTTCCGAGTAGATCCGGTGCCCCGATGGGGCCCGTGCCGCCTTGGGCAGGAGGCCAAACGCCTCGTAGTATCGGATGGTCTTGGGGTTGACACTGCAGGCTCGGGCCAGCTCGCCGATCCGCATGGGTTCCTCCTCGGGAAGGGTTCCTCGTCCGCCGCACAGAATATAGGTCTTCCAGTCGACTGGAAATGCAAGAGGTTTTTTGACCAGGCATGGCCCAGGAACTGGTGGGCCTTTCAACGGGGCTGGAGATCGCGAGACGCTATAGGCAGGGGCCAGGTATCCGAGGTCCGTCAATAGAGTGTCAGTCATCCGATCGTGTCCCGAGCCCCTTCGTACGATTCTCCCACAGACGACGTGGGGCCCTGTCCCAGAGTTGCTCGGGTTTCATCTCTGATGCTGCCAGCGCGGATGTGAAGTCGTGTGTCTGGGAGGCCCGATTCCGAGGGTCAGGACCGAGCGTGCCGGGTGTTGACATTCTGTCGGGCCAACTCACAGGGAAAAAAGGGCCTCTTGCCAAATCGTCAAGCCTGAGGTTGCGCTCTCCCAAATCTTCCCTTCTGCCCGCAGCCACCCGTTTCGATCCTGCTTGAAAAATCAAGGGGATACGCCCGCTCGCGGATCCTGGATGGGATCCGGCCAACTCTGGCATCCCGGTTGCTCATCTCCATAGGCAGAGGAAGTCTTCAGGATCCCTGGGGGGATCGAGGGGAGGGACGATCATGGCAGAGTTTCTTTCGAACTGTGGAACCATGCGTCAGCGTAAGTTTGTGGTGAAAGCCGTCGGCGGGGTCGCCGTCGTCCTGCTCCTTGGCTATCTGTTCTACTTTGGCGGCACCGACCTCATCCGGGGTCCGAGAGCCACCGCCACTGCGGCGGAGACGAAGCCGGCCCCCGAAGGCTGGGTCCCCTCGCGGCCGGATAGCCTCGCGCCTCTCGTGGCCGAGGTCAAACCGGCGGTGGTCAACATCAGCACCACGCAGGCGCCCCGGCAGCAGCCCCGCCGCGGGTTCCGGGCCCCGTTCCGCGGGCAGGAGCCGTTCGAGGACTTTTTCGAGCGGTTCTTTGGCGGCCCCATGCCACAGGAATCGCGCCCGCAGCAAAGCTTGGGTTCCGGCTTCATTATTGACAGGGACGGCTACATCCTGACGAACAATCACGTCATCGAGAACGCCGGCATGATCATGGTGAAGCTGGCCAACGAGAAGGAGTACGAGGCCAAGGTCGTGGGCCGCGATCCCCGGACCGACCTCGCCCTGATCAAGATCAATGCCCGAGGCGACCTCCCTGTGGTGCGCATCGGGGACTCGGACTCGCTTCAGGTCGGGGACTGGGTCCTCGCCATCGGCAATCCCTTCGGCCTGGGCCAGACGGTGACAGCCGGGATTGTGAGTGCCAAGGGGCGGGTCATCGGGCAGGGCCCCTACGACGATTTCATCCAGACCGATGCCGCCATCAACCCCGGCAACTCGGGCGGTCCCCTGTTCAGCACGAAGGGCGAGGTGGTCGGGATCAACACCGCCATCTTCAGTCAGTCGGGCGGCAATATCGGGATCGGCTTCGCGGTTCCGATCAACATGGCCAAGAGCCTCGTGCCGCAACTGAAGGCCAAGGGCCGGGTGAGCCGGGGCTGGTTGGGCGTCTCCATTGGCCCAGTGACCGACGAGGCGGCGAAGGAGTTGAAGCTCAAGGACAAGAAGGGCGCGCTCGTCGCGGAAGTCGTGGAGCGGAGCCCTGCGGATCGGGCCGGCCTCCAGCAGGGGGACCTCATCGTGGGCTTCGATGGGAAGGACGTCGCTAGCGCCACGGATCTTCCCCGCCTCGTGGGCAGCACCCCCATCGGGAAGGAAGTGATTGTCCGGGTGATCCGTGAAGGCCAGTCCCTGGATCTCAAGGTCACCATCCGCGAGTTCCGCGAGGACGCGACGCCGTCCTGAGTGCCGCGGTGGAGGGAATCCATGTGTCACCTGATCCTGTTCGCGCCTGTCCTGGCGTTGCCGCTGTTCTGGCTGCTGCCACTGTCCGTCGCCCTTCCGGTCTACGGGGCCGTGCTC
>METI01000110.1 GCA_001771285.1 candidate division NC10 bacterium RIFCSPLOWO2_12_FULL_66_18 | reverse complement strand
AGCAGACGATCCTGGAGGCGGAAGAGGCGTGTGCCGCGTGCCAGGAGGCGGTGGAGGATCCCGCCGTCGCCTCGGATCCCATCGCCTTGCGGGAGCGCTGGGCCGCGCTCGAAGCGGCCCGGACCGAGGTGGACCGGCTGTATGGGCGTTGGGCCGAGCTGGAGGAGAAGCAGCGGTAAACCGGAAGACGCGGGCCCCCATTCAATTTCGAATGTCGGATTTCGAATTTCGAAAACAAGTAGAAGGTTCGTTCAGGGGGACCCGCTTTCGTCACCTTTGGCCTTCGGCACCCTCTTCCGGGAAAATCGCTCAACCGCTGGCACCAATCCGCCTCAGGCGGATTGGTGCGCCAAGACTGCCAGGATTTCCACGTTCTGCCTTCAAAACGAAAAACCGGGCTCATTGTGGGGCGCGAGGGTTGCCCAACCCGTGCCTCCCTCATCCCCATTCTACGTGGCGTCCTTGGCGCCTTGGCGGTTCAAGAATTCCGGATTGAGGCGAAACGTCCACAAAGCCTTCGATGCCGCTTGACGCTGGCGGCGTGCGTCCTTACAATGCCCGCGTGCCTGCCTCGCACGAAGCGCCCACTCGCTCGCCGACCTCGCTCGCGGTTCGAGGACTGCGGCTCCTCGGACTGACCCTCCTGTGTTCTCTCCTCGTCTCCGGCGCCGCCGCCCATGCTTCCGAAGTCCATTTTTCACCGAACGGCGGCATCCGCCAGCGCCTGGTGCGCGCCATCGAGACATCCCAGCGGACCATAGACATCGCCGTGTACAGCTTCACGGCAGCCGAGCTGGGCGAGGCGCTGTACGCCGCCATGGCCCGCGGGGTGCGCGTCCGGGTCCTGGTGGATCGCGAGCGGGCGGAGTCGGGCGGCTCCGGTATCCGGGGGTTGCGCCTGAACGGCGTGCCCGTCCGGTCCCTGGGCGTCCCGGAGCAGAGCCTCATGCACCACAAGTTCGCCGTCTTCGACGAGCGTCTCGTGGTGACCGGCTCCTACAACTGGACCAACAGTGCGGAGCACGCCAACTACGAGAACCTGGTGGTCCTGGACGAGCCCGAGGTGGTGGCCCGCTTCCAGCGGGAATTCCGTCGCCTGTGGCGGGAGGCGAAGGAATGAGGCGGGCACGACCATTCTTCCGGATCCTGGTATGTGCCGCCGTTCTCGTCGCGCTCCTGGATCCGGCCCTGGCCCTGGCGCGGGATCGCATCGGCGACATCCTGGCCCGGCCGGAGACCTTCGACCGCCGCGAGGTGGTGCTGATCGGCAAGGCCAGCGCCCTGGATCCCCGCACGTCCCGGCGCGGCAACGACTACTTCACCTTCCGCCTGGCGGACGAGACGGGGGCCTCCCTGAAAGTGTTCTCGTGGGGAAAACCGGCGATGGCCCCGGGGGACCGGGTGGAGGTTCAGGGGCGGTTCCAGAAGGAACGGCGCGGGGGCCGGTACACCTTCACCAACGAGGTGGAAGCGGTTCGCATCCGGAAGCTGCCCTGAGGCGACCCGCCCGACGGGGCGGAAAACCCTTGCGCTTCAGGAAACGGTCTGCTAGATACCAACCAACACGAGGAGGCCCTCGAACGCAGGGAGGCACGTCAACCAACGGAGGTCGAATGGGAGCATCGGCTGGCCGCAGTCTTCTGGCAGCGATCCTGATCGCGTTCGTCCTCCTCCCTCTCTCGCCGCCTGCCCTGGCCGCCAGCGAACCCGCGGTCGCCAGCCCGCATTTCCCCAGGCCGCCCGCCCTGCAGCCCCACGTGGAATTCTGGAAACGGATCTACGCCGAGTTCGGAGTGGGTGACTTCGTCCTCCACGACCGGGAGAATCTTGCCGTGCTCTACGACGTGGTGCAGATGACCGGCACCACCAACCAGCACCGCGCCGCCGAGATGGCCAAGCCGGAGATCCGGCGCCTGCGGGCCAAGTATGAGTCGATCCTCACCAGTCTGGCCCGGGGCGTGGCGCCCGAGGACCTGGGGTTCGAGGGACGCTGGGTGGCCCAGGCATGGGGCTGTCCCTGCCCGGCCGAGGTCCTGAACCGCGCGGCCGCCAACATCCGGGTTCAGCAGGGACTCCGGGAAAAGGTGGACGAGGGCATGCAGCGGGCCCGCGGGTTGCTGCCCCGCATCCTCTCGATCCTTCGCCGCCACAACGTCCCAGAGGAGCTGGCCGCCCTGCCGCTGGTGGAGTCCACCTTCAACCCCCAGGCGCGCTCCAAGGCGGGCGCGGTCGGCCTCTGGCAGTTCATCAGATCCACGGGGAAACGCTACCTCAGCATCACGCGTCGGCGCGACGACCGCCGGGATCCCATCCGGGCCACCGAGGCCGCCGCGCGGCTGCTCCGGCACAACTACGAGGCGCTGGGGTCGTGGCCCCTGGCCATCATCGCGTACAACCACGGCCAGGGAGGGATCCTGTCGGCCCGGGCCGCCGTGGGCAGCAGCGCCATCGAGGAGATCATCGCCCGCTACACCGGTCCCCGATTCGGCTTCGCATCCAAGAACTTTTACGCCGAGTTTCTGGCCGCACTCGAGCTGGTCCACCCGACGATCCTCGAGCATTCCCAGCAATCGCACGATCTCAAGCGCCAGTCCCGGCCCATCCCGCAGGGGTAATCCCCGACCGATCGTGGCCGTCAGAAGGAGCGTGTCATGACGACCCGCGTGTTGATTGCCCTCGTCGCGCTGGTGCTCGCCGTCCTGGCAGAGGCCGGGTACCCCGATGGCCTGGAGATCACCCTCGACTCGCCGGAGGGGCGGTACCAGGGCGACAAGGAGATCGCCGAGGCGCTGGCCGGGCAATGGCAGAAGGCCGGGTTCAAGCCCAAGGTCCAGGTGGCGGAGTGGGGGGCCTACTTCAAGCGCTACCTCGCCAAGCAATTCTCCGATGCCTACCTCCTCGGGCTGGGCGGCCCGATGCAGGACGCCGACGAGCTCTTCAACCTGGTCTCTTCGAAGGGCCGCGGGCTCTACTACAAGATCGAGGCAGGATGATCCGGTTCCCGGGCATACATCGCCATCCGGTACGCTGAACTCTCCCCCTCATCTATCCCCAGAAACACGAATGCCGGGGCCTCTTTCGCCCCGGCATTCTCGCCAGCGGTGGTGACCCGACCGGTTCAGCGGCTGGCCTGGAGGAGTCCCTCCTTCGCATCCGCAAGATCCGACTGCAACTGCAGGGCCCGCCGGAATTCCGCCCGCGCCCGTACCCGATCCCCCAGCTTGAGGGAGGTCCAGCCCAGGCCGTTGTGCAGCCCGTGCCAGTCGGGCCGGGCCGCCACGCCCTTCAGGAACTGCTCCCGAGCCTTCTCGTACTGTCCGAGGTAGAAGAGGGACCAGGCGTATCGGCTCCGGACGTCTTCCACGTCCTTCGTGGGCGTCTGCAGGGCGTGTCCCTCGCCCTCTCTGGTCAGCCGCTCCAGGTGCGGAAGGGCCTCGGCATTTTGCCCCAGCTCGAATAGCGAGTAGGCGAGGCCCACGGCCGCATCCCGGTAGCGGGGGTCCAGGTCCAAGGCCTCCCGGAACGCCTCTGCGGCCAGGTGGTACCGGCCGACCCGGTAGCGGCTCCACCCCAAACCGTTATACAGGCCCTCCCAGCGCGGCTGCCGGACGAGGGCCTGCCGGAAGTGCCGCGTGGCTTGCGCATATTCGCCGGTCTGGTAGTAGCTCCAGGCCAGGTGCGCCTCGGCATCGTCGAAGGTGGGCTCGAGTGCCAGGGCGCGCTCGAACTGGGGAACCGCCCCCGCATAATCCTTCGCCATGTAGCGTTCGAGCCCGTCCTCGTAGCTCCGCTGGGCCCGGTAGCCCTGCTCGAACTTCTCGGTGATCTGCGACCACGTGGTGCCCCCGCATCCACCGAACAGGACGGCGAGCCCCAAAAGGAGCACCGCCCCGATGTTCGCTCGTTTCCTGCGCTGGCCGCTCATCGTGCGACTTCCTTGCTATTGCGTGGTGCTGGTGGAGGTGGTGGCCGACCCGGTATCGGTCGTCGTGCTGCCGGTCGTGGTCGTGCTGGTGGTGGTGCTGCCGGTCGTCGTGCTGCCCGACGTCGAACCGGTCGTGGTCGTCGTGCTGCCCGACGTCGTGCCACTCGTCGTGGTGCCACCGGTCGTCGTGCCGCCGGTCAGCCCGCTCTCGCTGTCCTCGGCCTCGGCCTCGGCGTCCCGGGCGGTGCGCTGCGCCTCATGGACGGCCGCGCTTACCGCGGCCCCGACCTGGGTGCCTGCGGCCTGAGCCTCAGCCTTAGCCGTATGAGCGGCGGCCGACACCGCCTGCCCCATGTTCTTGGGCGACTGAGTCGTGGTCGTGGCGGTGCTCCGGGTCGCGGCCTGGCTCGACTTTGTGGATTGTGTCCCGGATTTGGTCGTGCTGCTCGCGGTCGTGCTCCCCGAGCGGGTCGAGGTGGACGACGTGGTGCTCGTGGAGGTCGCGCTCGTGGTGCCGGACGTGCTGCTGCCGGTTCCGGCGGTGGAGGAGCCGCTCGTCTTCCCCTGGGCGTCGTGGACGGCCGAGCTTACGGCCTCGCCCAGGTTGCTGAACCCGGCCTCCTGTGCCGCCCCCTTGCCCGCATGGGCGGTCGAGGTGGCGGCTTCGGAGACCGCGTTGCCGACCCCGCGGCCGGCGTGACCATGGCCCTGACCCGCATCGCGGCTGGCATCGCTATCCCGGCCGCCCCGCGAAGAGCCCCGGCCGTCGTCACCGCGGCCATCGGCATGCCCTCCAGACCGGTCGCCACGGTCCGCACTGCGGGCGCCGGTATCCGCACTCCGTCCACCGTGGCCGCTGCCGCGGCCGCTGTCCGCCCCGTGGCCGGAATCGGACCCGCCGCGGCCGCTGTCGGAGTCACCGCGCCCGCCGCCATGCCCACCACTGCCACTGCTCCCGCCGCCGTGGCCGCCACCGCTATTCCCGCCACCCCCTCCGCCGTTGCCGCCGCCGCCACCACCTCCGCCACCTCCACTGCCCCCGCTTCCTTTGGCGTGGGCGATACCCAAGTCAGTGGCCAGACCGAACGGCAAGTGAAGATCGGCCAGGAATGGCACGATCAACACGGCCAGGATCGGAGCAATCAGCCTCCGCATGATCTTCCTCATGACTTGTTCCTCCTCAGCAGATGCCGGTGAAGCGTGCAAGGACAATTCAATCGGCGAGTTCAGGAACTAGCAAGTCTTATTCCAAATCGTCGGGTGGCATCGGACCTTGAAAATCAAGAGATTTTTGCGTGTCAACGGCCTGAATAATCTAGTGTTTCGGAAAAAACTTCCTCCAGCATTGTCGTTTCTTACCAGGGGGGGGTTAATCCATGTGGCTCGATTTGCGTCATGCGGGCGAATTACCCGCGACCAACCTGTGCTGGAACTACACAGTCTTGACGATATCCGACTCCCCCCTCAAAGCTGGCGGCCGAGCGAGGTACGGTGCCCGTCTCCGACGGATCTGGCAGGTCCTGACTCTCCTGGAGGGCCCGGTCCGGTGCCGGAAGCCATGGACGGCCCCTCCGCCTGAAAACCCTTCGACAGACCAGGATTAAGGGGCTATTATTCCTCCCCAGCCAATGCAACCGGGGCCGGTGGGACCTCGGCCTACAACCGGGCCGTGGTTATTCCATGGGGGCATGCGATGCTGAATGGGACGGTGACGTCAGTCTTCGGCAACGACATCAACACCGATGACATCATTCCCGCGATGTACTTGATCAAGAGCGATG
>METI01000109.1:12618-27414 GCA_001771285.1 candidate division NC10 bacterium RIFCSPLOWO2_12_FULL_66_18 | reverse complement strand
TTCAATCGCGGCATCATCTCGACGCAGGCGCTCAGCCAGAAGCTCCCGAAGGGGATAAAAAGGTACCGGACACCTTTCGATCGGTAACTGCCTGATTTCCTTGGAACCGGGTTTCGATTCTTCGGAGGCGAGCCTCTGGGCAGGACGATGATGAAGCCGTTTCCGCGGGTGGGGGATCTGCTCCGCCCCGTCCTGCGGGTGGCGATGCCCCGCGCCATGGGGAGTGCCGCCTTCCTGACCCGGTATCTCCCCCCACGCGGGAGACGAAGAATCATCCCCGTGCCTCCACACATTCAAGCCCTTGGAGGCTATCAGGCGTCCGGTACCTTTTTCGATCATCTAGTGAACTCGGTCTTGAAGCGCTCGTAGCTGTCCCGGAGCACCGCGTCCCAATCCTCGGACAGCGGGGGGACCCCATGGTCCACGATGCAAAAACGCAGGACTTCCTCAAAAGGCACGTAGCCGCTGGGCAGATGGAGGTCGTTCAGGGACACTGAGTGCTCGTGGATCTGAAGCTCCACCGGGCCCTGCAGGTGGTGCCGACACCATAAGGCGCCAGCCGGAGGGATCTTCAAGTACTCCCATCGCAGGAGCGGCTCGGTTGTATCCCCAGGGGTCAGGGTGTACCGGTAGCCGATAGTTCGAAGCTCATGCATGCCGTCCGGTGTCGTGACCGACTCGCATACCTGGCCGAGGTATAACCTCATCAGGCCGAAGCGGGTCTGAAGCCGGGCCTCGATTGGTTGCCCAGCCTGGCGGAACGTGACTTGGATACGCGGCGGGACCTCAAAAACTACCAGGCGTGTCTGGGTCACCGTCCGGGTCAGGACATAATTGACGTGATCACAGAACCTCTGCGCGGCTTCGCGGAGGGTCCACCCCTGGATGGGCATGGATGGCGAGGAAGGTTAGTTAGGCGGGAAGGAGTTGGACCAGCAGTTCCAGGTCTGCGGCGATATGGTTCTTGGGCAGGCACCGGTCTCTCGCCCTCCTCACCGCCTCCTCATAGGTGAGGCCGAGCGCTTGCGCCTCAAGCGCGATGAGCTCACGAAGTTGGGCCTCCGTGAGTTCCCCCTTCTCGATGGCTTCCTGAAGTGCCTCAGGCAATGGCGTCATGGCTATCTCTTCGCCCGTCGGCTTGTCGCTGCCCCCGCGTGGCTGGCTTCTCGCCAGCTTGCATACATTTCCGGTAGCGCATGCCTCGCAGAACTTACCCGTTGTACCATCGCGTACGCTAGGGTACCTTAGCGCAGGTGTCAAGCCTTATCTGCCAGGACTTCTGAAGAGGCCATGTCATTTTTCGGAGACATTCTCCCCGGGGGGTTCCAGCGCAAAGTGGGACCTTGGTTCAAAAGCAACCTGTCCTCCGTCCAGACGGGGAGCCTATGCTGAGGCCATGCCGGAGTAAGCGAGGCGGGATGCGCCGGGCAACCTAGACCGCGGCGTCGGCCGGGGGATTGCGGGGACCAAGATGGCCTCCTGACTTGGGGCTGAAGGTGCCGGAAGTGTCCGGGAAGACTAGGACGCCGCAGTCGGCTCAGGACCTGGCGGCGGCCTAACCCCGGTGTGGCTGGGCGGAGACGAAGGAGCTCACATCGGGGCCAAGGTTCACGTCGGGGCACACGCAGCGGGAGTTCTTCCCTGCCCGAGGAGAGAGCCATGAACCGGAAGGCGCTGGCGATAGCGAACAACGACCTGGTCTACCTCTGGTGGACCTACTCAGAGAAGATCCCCCACTGCCTCGGCTTCAGCATCCGCCGCCTCCAGACGGGAAAGTCGCCCGTGGCGCTGCCTGCCTTCGTCGGCTTCACGCCCGCGAAGAAGGGAGACGCGCCGCCGGTCAAGCGGCCGACCACGGACTACTGGCCGATCCAGTCGTATCAGTGGAAGGATCTCTTCGTGCCCGAGGAGACCGAGATCGCATACGAGATCGTGCCGGTGACGGGGACCCCCGGGAAGAAACTCGCGGACATCCCCGGCCTGGCCATTCGCACGAACCCGATCACGGCGACCGACACCATCGGCCGCCACCGCGTGGTGTTCAATCGCGGCATCATCTCGACGCAGGCGCTCAGCAAGAAGCTCCCGAAGGGGAAGTCCGGCTCGCCCAGCGCAGCGGCGCTGCGCAAGCACATCGGCACACCGGGCGACACGATCCGCGCGAGCCTGGCGGGCGAGGCGATCGAGGCGCTCACGAGTCTCCTGAAGCGCGCCCGGGACCACGGGGGAAAGTGCTACTGCGCGCTCTACGAGCTCACCGACCCGGAACTCATCGACGCCCTGAAGAAGAACAAGGGGCGCGTCGAGGTCATCCTGGCGAATGCCGACACCACCGAAGCGGATGCGGATGGCAAGCAGCAGAAGGTCTACGATGGCACCAACGCGGAGACCCGGACAGAGCTGCACGAGGTGCTGGGCAACGCGCTGCACGATCGCCTGCTGCCCAAAGGCAATTACATCGGGCACAACAAGTTCGTCGTCTACGTCACCAAGGCCGGCACGGCGAAGGCGGTGCTCACCGGCTCGACCAACTGGACGGCTACCGGGCTCTGCGCGCAGAGCAACAACATCCTCCTCATCGAGGATGACGCCATCGCGGCCCGCTATCTCGATTACTGGCAGCGTCTCCTCGCAGACGACGCGGAGCAGGGGCCGGACCTCCGCCGCGACAACGCCGAGGCGCCGCCCGACCTGAGCCTGGGCACCCAGCAGGGGGCCGCGCGCATCTGGTTCTCCCCGAACACAGAGCGGAAGACCAAGCCCGCCAAGAACCCGCCCGCCCCCCCAGACATGGCCGAGGTATTCCAGGCGATCAGCGACGCGAAGCATGGCGTGCTGTTCCTGCTCTTCAGCGCCGGGGCGCCGAGCATTCTGGAGCAGCTCACCGACGTCGCGCAGCAGCGCGCCGACGCCGAGCAAGAATTTTTCGTGCGCGGCGCCATCTCGGACGCGAAAACCGCCAACCAGTTCACCACCCGTGTCTACAACGACTCGGCTCTCAAGGCGCCCAACAGGCTGATCACCGGAATCGCCGGCATCCCCGATCAGTTCTCGTACTGGGAGAAGGAGCTGGCGAAGCTGGGCCATGCCGTGATCCACGACAAGATCGTGGTCGTCGATCCCTTCAGCGACGGCTGCGTGGTCGTCACCGGCAGCCACAACCTCGGCTTCAAGGCCTCGTACTCGAACGACGAGAATCTCTGCATCATCCGCGGCAACCGCGCGATAGCCGAGGCATACACCGCGCACGTGCTCGACGTGGTCAACCACTACAACTGGCGCCACAAGCTCGCCGGGGCCGCCAAGCAGGGCAAGGGCTCCCAGACGGCGTTTACCGACCTCGACGAGACCGATGGGTGGCAGAACAAGTACTTCACCGGGAGCTTCCTCCAGAACCGAGACCTGTTTTTCTTTCCGGACTCAGCCTGACACCCTCAACCGGAGCCTTGTCTGCGTTCCCGACAGGTGACGTAGATGGCAAATCCTCCCCGAAAAAAGGTGCAAAGCAACTTGTCCTCCGGCAACCCGGCGGGCCTGAGCTGAGAGCATGCCCCGCCAGGCGAGGCTGGATGCGCCGGGACCCCTCCACCACCGGTCCGGGGACGTTCTATTGAATTATTAAGTAAGTACCGGAGACCGATCGCACTCCCGATCCGGGCGTAAACCCGATGGGGCTTGACGCGGGGCTCCCAGGCTGATAAAAAGGCGGCGATTGGTCGGCAGGGAACCCTTCGGACGGGGATTACTTCTGGCCAAATAAGGATGCTCTGTTTTGCCTATGGCTAAGAGAGGCGCTGAATTCAGAATGAAGCAGGACCCCCGGGAACTGGCTGCTTATGGCATAACAGAGGCTGCACACTATCTCCGAATGCCGCAGGCGACGCTTCGGTCGTGGGTTGTTGGACGGTACTACCCAACTGAAGCTGGGCGGAGATTCTTCGAACCAATCATTCCCCTCCCTGACAAAGATCGCCCCCTGCTCTCCTTTATGAACCTGGTGGAGGTCCATGTTCTCGACGCGATCCGCCGGGAGCATGAAATCCCATTGCCGAAGGTCAGGAGGGCCCTCAATTATCTCAGGGCCCAATTTCCTTCGAAACATCCATTGGCGGATCAGACCTTCGAAACCGATAGCTTGGACCTCTTTATCCAGAAGTTTGGCCATCTGATCAACGTCTCTCGGGATGGCCAACTAGCCATGCGGAGCTTGCTTCAAGCTCACTTGCGGCGAGTGGAGCGCGACGCAAAGGGCGTTCCCGTGAGGCTTTACCCCTTCACAAGGAAGCGGCAACCCGACGAACCGAAGGCGGTCGTGATTGATCCGTATGTTTCCTTTGGTCGTCCGGTCTTGGTGGGGACTGGCATTGCCACCCTGGTGATCGCGGAGCGATACAAGGCCGGAGAATCGGTGGATGACCTAGCGGATGATTATGCCCGCCCACGGGTCGAGATCGAAGAAGCGATCCGAGTCGAACTCTCCCTCCAAGCTGCCTAAACCCCTTATCTTCTTCATTGACCGGTCGTTGGGTAGGAAGATAATCGCGGCCGCGCTACGCCAGGCGGGTGCCGATGTCCGCATCCACGATGACCACTTTCCACCCGATGAGCGAGACGAGAAGTGGCTCCGAGAGGTCGGACGCAGAGGATGGGTTGTGCTTACGAAGGATAGTCGAATCCGATATCGCGGGCCAGAAGTGACTGCTCTTCAGAGGGCAAGGGTCCGTGCTTTTGTGCTGACGAGAGGTGACCTTCAAGGGGCAGAGATGGCTGAAATATTCGTTCGGGCCCTTCCAACTATTGAGCGATTTGTGGCCAAGAATCCCCCGCCATTTATTGCAAGAATCGGAAGGGATGGTACTGTGTCGATGCTGTTTGGGGATGGTTGAGAAAGTACCATATGCAACCGGTGCCTGCCGAGTCGGGCTCCACACGTTATTCCGTCCCCTGCGCTTCCAGACTTTCTTATCTATAATAGGCCCCAGTTCGGTGCTGTTTCCGTTCGGAACGCCTTGCCGCAGTAGGTTCAAAAGCAACTTATTGTCCGGCCGCCCGGTGGGCCTGAGTTGAGGGCGAGCCGCGGCAGGCGAGGCCGGATGCGCGGGGTCTTCGCCGGGTGCTGGCCCCGGCTGGTGGGGTAGGTTGGCGCCGGCCCGGCGGGCCCTGCGACTACCGCGCAGTGGCGCCAGGGGGAGGCGAAAATGAGTCCATATCCGAAGCTGATGATCGCCGCGCTCGTCCTCGCCGGCTGCGCCACGATTCCCAGCGTGCCGACCCAGAACATCCTCATGTTCAGCGCCGACGGCAAGCTGGTCGATCCGACCGGCAACCTGAACTGCCCGGAAGGGGCGTCGAGCGCGGGGCCGCTCTGCCACGAGGCCACGCCGGCGGACGGGAGCTTCACGCACATGAGCGTGCGCGACTACACGGAGCTGGAGGACCGCTACTACGAGGCGACGTATCTGGAGAGCCTCTTGGGTTGCCTGCGCGAGTACTTCAGTGAGTCCCCCCAGCCTGCGGCGGACCGGAAGTGCCGCCAGAAGCCCCCCCTTGCGCCGCGCCCCGCGACCTCGGATACGGTGAACCGGCTCCTCATCTTCGTTCATGGCGGCCTGAACACCCAGATCGGCAGCATCAGCCGGGTCGTCACGCGCGAGGTTCGCGAATCGGGGGAGGCGCCCCGGGAGACGCTGCCGCTCTACAATGCGATCGCAGCAGCGGGCTCCTACCCGCTCTTCATCAACTGGCGAGCCTCCTTCACGTCCAACTACGCGGACAACCTCACGCTGATCCGCCAGGGCGAGAAGCAACCGCTCCTGGGGCCTGCCACCGCGCCGACGGTCTTCGTCGTGGACGTCATGCGCGGGATCACGCGCGCGCCGCTGGTCTGGTCCGGCCAGGCCGTGAACGACCTGAAGACGTCGCCGGGGTTCACGTTTCTCGGGTCCCGGGATCCCGACACGGTGGCCAAGGAGTTGATCTGCGCGTACGAGTACGCCGATCCGAAGACGTGCCGGGCGGAGTTCCGCTTCAGGGATCCGCCATTCTGCATCCCGTTCAACGTCCGGAGCGAGAAGAAGCTCGCCGG
Source organism: candidate division NC10 bacterium RIFCSPLOWO2_12_FULL_66_18 (assembly GCA_001771285.1). Classification (GTDB taxonomy): domain Bacteria; phylum Methylomirabilota; class Methylomirabilia; order Methylomirabilales; family 2-02-FULL-66-22; genus 2-02-FULL-66-22. The sequence continues at coordinate 21,329 of METI01000109.1, read as the reverse complement.
CGACAGGAGCTTCCGGGAAGCCGTCCCTCCACACGCCGACACGATCCCGATCTCGGTCGGTGAAGACCTCCGCCGCTGCCCGGAGATGGTGCGCTCCCTGTTGTCTTACGTGATCACGGTGCCGTCCAGGCTGCTGGTGGCCCCCGCCGTGGACAGCTTTGGTACCAGCGCGTGGGAGACGATGCTGCGCCGGACGCACCTGCTCTTCAACCGAGACGACGAGTTCTTTCATGCGCGCTCGGAACCCATGGAGCAGGGCCGCGGGCGGCTGGTCGAGATCCCGCGCCGGGGAGGGATCTCGATCTTCCTCAGGAGGCTGGCGAAGGAGATCCGTGCGGCAAAGGAAAACAACGGGCGCGAGTGGCAGATCACGCTGGTCGGGCACAGCATGGGGACGATCATCGTGAACCAGATGCTCCGGGAGGTGGTCCAGTTGCCGCTCGACCTGCCCATCACGAACATCGTGTACATGGCGGCCGCGGCGTCGGTGCGTGACGTGCTGGACAGCGTGCTCCCGTATCTTCGGAAGCGACCGGCGGCGAAGTTCTACACCCTGATGCTCCACCCGATCGCCGAGGAGCGCGAGAGCTACCAGCTCGCCGACGTGCCGATCGACCCGGGCCCCCGGGGGTCGCTCTTGGTGATGATCGACAATTTCCTCTCGAAGCCCCTCACCCATCTCGACCGGACCGCCGGCCGCTACGAGAACTTCCTGCCTGCCGTGCATGCCATCCCCGGGGATCTCTGGCCTCGCGTTCACATCAAGACGTTCAGCGTGGGAGAGGACGTGAGGAGTGAGAACCCGCAGAAGCACGGCGAGTTCACGAGCCGCTTCAAGTTCTGGGTCGAGGGGTGCTGGCTGCCCGAGCCGGCGATGAAGACGAGGTCGAAGACGCCCCGCGACTGCGTGTACGATAACTGAGCGGTTGGAAATGACGCCGGCGTTTGCCCTTCCCGCATTCGTCGTCTATAATCCCTCGCAAGCGGTCAGCCGTCAGCGGTCGGCTCGCAGCTTCTGAATGCAAGACCAGAGCGTCTCGATAAGGACACGCCCTGAGGGATAGGTCATGATTTCGCCACGCACGAACGCGGCCTTGAAGGAGTGGGCCGTCGTCTGCCGGGCCCTGGCGGACGGCCGGCAAATGCTGCTCATCCGGAAGGGCGGCATCGAGGAGATCAAGGGCGGCTTCCAGGTGACGCATCGGGAGTTCTGGCTGTTCCCGACCTACGTGCACCAGAAGGCGGCGGACCTGGTCCCGGCCGTCCATGCAGAATTCGAGGAGGTTCAGGCGGCCCGGCCGCCGGCCGACACCGTCCCGTTCCAGCTCTTCGCCACGGTGGAGCACGTGGTGAAGGCGATGGATCTCGATCGGCTGCGGACCCTGGAGGGACACCATATCCTGTCCTGGGACTGCATCGCATCGCGCTTCACCTATCGGAACAAGCCCGGGGTACACGTGATGACCGTCCGCGTCTATCGCCGCCCCGAGGCGATCACGCTGCAGAACACGCCACGGTACGACGGTTGCGTCTCCTGGGTGGACTTGGACGAGGCCCTGAGCACCGAGGGCTGCACGCCCGTCCTTTCGGATGCCGAGTTCACCGCGCGCCTGGCGGACATCCGGGGTCGGCTCGCGGGAGCCGGTGTCGCAACATAGGTCTCGTGGCCGAGCGCAAAAGCGTTCGGCTGTTCGGCGGTTCGGGGCACCCACGCCATGGCGGTCCGCCTGACAGCGGACCGCGGTGCCGTGGGTCCCGGCTGTTCCCGAACGGATTGAAGAACGCGGCTCTCGCTCGGCCAGGCATTGGGATGCTCTTTCGGGAGAGCAACAGGGGTGAATCCGGTGGCAAATTCTAGGCAAAAGGCCGCCCTACTCCTCGTGGATCACGGGAGCCGGTTTCAGGAAGCCAACGACATGCTCGCCGACGTGGCAACCATGGTGAAGCGGATCTCGGGCCTGGAATGTGTCCACTACGCCCACATGGAGCTGGCGGAGCCGACGATCGCGCAGGGTTTCGCGAGGTGCGTCCGCGAGGGGGCCACGGCCGTGGTGGTTCACCCGTATTTCCTTTCGCCCGGACGCCATTCCACCAGCGACATCCCCCGGATGGTTACAGAGGCAGCCAAAGCGTTCCCGGGCATCGAGTACTGCGTGACGGAGCCGTTGGGCCTCCATACCAAGATCGGCGAGGTGGTGCTGGAGCGCGCCGGAATTCCGCTTCCAGCAGGAGTGAGCGAGTGATGGAGGCGCATGTGGAGACTCCCATTCACGGCCAGCGGGAGCGGATCTGGGAGTGGGTGAAGAGCATCGGCCTGGCCGTGCTCTTGGCGCTGGGCATCCGCACGGCTGTGGTCGAGGCGTTCGTCATCCCCTCGGGATCCATGGAGCCGACGCTCCAGGTCGGGGATCGCGTCCTGGGGAACAAATTCTGGTTCTGGTTCACCATGCCGCACCGTCAGGACATCGTGATCTTCTCGCCGCCGGCCAGCGCCCAACTGGCCGCCGGCGCGCTGATCAAGCGGGTGGTCGCGGTAGAAGGGGAGGTGGTCGAGGTGCGGGACGGCCAGGTCTTCGTGAACGGCAAGCCCGTTGACGAACCCTTTTTGAAAGAGCGGCCACAATACATCCTCCCTCCGACGAAGGTTCCGCAGGGCATGCTGTTCGTCCTGGGGGACAACCGAAACGCCAGCTACGATTCCCACGCCTGGGGATTCGTCCCCCGTGGTAACCTGAGGGCCAAGGCGTTCGCCCGGTACTGGCCTTTGAATCGCATCGGTCTGCTCCAGTAGTCCCAGCCGCATTGTCCTTGCGAATTCTTCTCTCGCCGGCCCTGGCGCGTTGTCCATTGACTCCGGGAAGGCCCCTCCGGTAGAGTCAGCCGAATTGCAGGGGTCAGTCTGGGTCGCAATGCGACGGGGGTCAGGGGTCAGGGGCCGGAGGTCAGGGTTCGATCCTCCCCGACCCCTGCACGAGGAAAGGAGCGGATCCCGTGGAATGGATCGGCGTGGTCTACAACGATGTCAAGGAGCCGACGGATGAGGGCTGGGGGGCGGTGGTGTCCGAGGTCGTGCTGGACGAGACGCTCACCGACGGGCTGGATGGCATCCAGGACTTCTCCCACGTCCTCATCCTCTACTGGATGCACCGGGCGGCTGAGGCCGAGCCGGTCCGGATGCGACGCCGCCCCCAGGGACGGCTGGATATGCCAGAGGTCGGAGTCTTCGCCCAGCGGGCCCGCCACCGTCCAAACCCCATCGGCGTGACCGCGGTGAAGTTGCTCCGCCGGGAGAAGAACCGGCTCTTCGTCCAGGGCCTGGATGCCATCAACGGGACGCCCGTGCTGGACGTGAAGCCCTATGTCGCCCAGTTCGATGCCGTGGACTCTCCCCGTGTGCCCGAGTGGGTCAATCGTCTGATGGAGCGATATTTTTGACGGGGGCCGGGGGACAGGGGTCGGGGGCCGGGGGTGAGCAGATCACCTCCCGTGTTTTCCCCGATCCCCGGCCCCCGATACCCGACCCCCGTTCGCACGGCGAGCATGGCCAAGACGGCGGGCATCCTGATCATCGGCAGCGAGGTCTTGAGTGGGAAGGTGGTGGACCAGAACTCCCCCTATCTGGTCGGGGAACTCCGGGCGTTGGGCGTGGACGTCCAGCGCATCACCACCATCCCGGACGACGCGGAGATCATCGCCCAGGACGTGCGGACCTTCGCGGAGCAGTACGATTTGGTGTTCACCACCGGGGGGGTCGGCCCGACCCACGACGACGTGACCATCGCAGCCGTGGCCCAGGCCTTCGGATGCGGCGTCGTCCGCCATCCGTTACTGGAGGATGTTCTCCGGCGGCACTACGGAGAGGGAATCACAGCCGCCCAGCTCAGGATGGCGGAGATGCCTGAGGGCGGCAGGCTGGTGGGGGAGGGGGACCTGTCCTTTCCCGTGGTGGCCGTCCGGAACGTCTACATCTTCCCCGGCATTCCGGAGATCGTCCGCCGGAAGTTCGAACGCATCCGAGAGCAGTTCCGAGAGCAGCCGTTCATCCTGCGGCGGGTCTTCCTCTGCTGCGACGAGGGGCAGATCACCGACGACCTCCACGCCGTGCTGGATCGCTTTCCGGATTTGCAGCTCGGCTCGTATCCGATCCTCAACAATCCCGAGCACAGCGTCATACTGACGCTGGAATCGAAAAGCCCCGAGTACGTCGAGCACGCCCTCCGGTTCCTCCTGGATCGCCTGCCACCCCCGTCGATTGTCCGGATCGAATAGCCCCGGGACCCCGGGCGCTGTGTGCGATTGAGGCACCCTCGGGTTGCGAGCTTCTCGTCATTCCGTCACGCTCAAGTCCATCGCCTGCCCCCGATAGAATTGGGTGATGTGCTCCATGACCTCGGCCGGGTCATCGGTGACTATCAGAAAGTTCGGATCGGTCGCGGCCAGGTAGCCCCGGGCGACCGGTTGGTTCCGCAGCCAGTCCAGGAGCCCCCGCCAGTACTCCCGGCCGACCAGGATCATGGGGAACGGCCGGATCTTGTGCGTCTGGATCAGGGTGACCGTCTCGAACAATTCGTCCAGCGTCCCGAAGCCGCCGGGCAGCAGGACGAAGGCGGTGGCATACTTCACCAGCATGACTTTGCGCACAAAGAAGTAGTGGAAGTGAAGCGAGATGGTGGTATACCGGTTCGACTGTTGCTCCTGGGGCAGCTCGATATTGAGGCCCACCGTCTTGCCCCCAGCCTCGAAGGCGCCCTTGCAGGCCGCCTCCATCACGCCCGGGCCGCCACCGGTGACCAACGTGAAGTCGGCCTTGGCGATCTCGCGCCCGATGGCCTCGGCCATCTCGTAGGCGAAGTCCCCGGGGCGGGCCTGGGCGCTGCCGAAGACTGTGACCGCCGGCGTGATCTGGGAGAGGGCGTCGAATCCCTCGACCAGCTCCCCGATGATCCGGAACAACCGCCAAGATTCTTCCTTTTCCAGTTGGTTGATCTCGTAGCGCGTCGGCATCCTCTTCTCCTTGTGGAAGGCAATCGCCCGGCTCGCGAGTATGCCTGGCCGACCTGCCAGGGTCGGTTCCCAATTCGTCGCCTGATTCACAGGGTAGACCAGGCGCGGAGGGGCCGCAAGAGGTTCCTCATGCGGGCGACAGGCGCCTCCCGGAGGTCCCGATCGAGGCGAGACACCGCTTCACAAGGGGTCAGCGCACGTGGTATAGATCAAGAACCATTCAGCGGCCAGCAATCAGCAGCGGGTGCCAGGGGTCGGAGGCCAGGGGCTGGGGGTCGGAGGCCGGAGGTCAGGGGCCAGGGCGGGGACTGCTGCTGCTGGCTGCACCGATCAGTGATACTGATCGGCACGGCAAGTGGACACCGGGCCAGACGAACAGCGGAATGCAAGAGAGGTGCGAGGAATAGTCCATGGCAACAGGCGGCAATCGCGAAGAGGTTGATGCGAAGATCAAGGCGTGGGAGTGGGACCTGGAACGCTTGCGGGTCGCGCTGGCCCGCGCGCCTGAACCCGTGCACGCCCGGTACCATCCGGCCTTCACCGAGCTGTACCGGGCAAAAGAGGTCGTCAAGTCGCGCTGGGAGGAAATTCGCGGAGTGTACCGGCCGGAGCCGGCGACCGTGCAACGCGTCCAGGAGGCGCTGGCAGCCGTGGAGGCGGCCTGGAGGGCGGCCCAGCCCATGCTTGACGACGTCTTGAAGCCCATGGCGGCGTGACGGCGTCCGGTGCGGCGTCAACGGGGTCGAGGAGAGGGCAGGCTGCGTGTGGTGCCGGGCCAGAATCCCGGCCTGCAGACCGGGCCGGGAACCAACACCTATCTGCTGGGGCGGGAGCGGCTCGTCCTCATCGATACCGGAGAGGGAGTGCCCGCATACAATGCGCTGCTGAAAGAGGCGGTGGAGGCGTCGAAAGCGAGGCTCTCCCTCATCCTGGTCACGCACGGACACCGGGACCATATCGGAGGGATCCGCGCCGTTCGGCGCATGTACCCGGACGCGATCGCGCGCAAGTTCCCGGGGGGCGAGCCACCCTCCACGTTTCAGCCGATCGCTGCGGACGAGCAGATCCGGCTCGATGGGATTACCCTGAAAGCCATTCATACACCTGGCCACGCCTCCGATCATCTCTGCTTTTATTGGGCGGAAGAGCGCACGCTCTTCTCCGGCGACCTGATCCTCGGCGAGGGGACAGCGGTGATGCCTCGGGACGGGGGAAGCCTGACGGATTACCTGGCCTCGCTGGAGCGGCTTCGCTCGCTCGACATCCACCGGATGTACCCGGGTCACGGGCCGGCGATTCAGGACCCCCAAGCCAAGATCACCGAATACATCGAGCATCGCCGGATGCGCGAGCGCGAAGTGTTGGATGCCCTCTACGCCGGCGCCAGGACGATCCCGGAGATGGTGGCCCGGATCTACACCGGCGTCCCGAAGCCGTTCCACCGCCTGGCGGAGGAAACCGTTTGGAACCACCTGGTCAAGCTCGAGGGGGAGAACCGCGTGCGCCGGATCCAGGCGGGCGGGCAAGAGCGGTACGAGTTACTGGAGTGACTCTCGGGCGTCGGGTTTCGGATTGTCGGCCGGCCATCCGTAAGGAGAAAGAACGTGGACCTTCGCCTGACCGATAACGTCGCCATCGTCACCGGCTCCAGCCGGGGGATCGGCAAAGCGATTGCGACCGGCCTGGCCGCCGAGGGCTGCCGGGTGACGCTGTGCGGGCGGGATGCGGACGTCCTGGAGCAGTCGGCGACCGAACTGCGGCGGACAGGGGCGAAGGTCCTGGCGGTGACCGCGGACCTCTCGCGGCCCGAGGATCCCGCCCGGCTGATCGAGGAGACCGCCCGGGCCTTCGGGCGCGTTGACATCCTCGTCAACAATGTAGGAGGGGCGCGCGGCGCCGGGCCGTTCCTGGAAACGTTCGACACCGCCTGGCAGGCCGCGGTGGACCTGAACCTCCTGGCGGTCGTCCGGTTCAGCCGGCTGGTCGTGCCGGAGATGCAGAAGGTCGGCGGGGGCGTGATCGTCAATATCTCGTCCATCTGGGGGCGGGAGACGGGCGGGACCGCGACCTACAATGCGGTGAAGGCGGCCGAGATCAGCCTGACCAAGTCCCTGGCGCGGGAGCTGGCACCCATGAACATCCGGGTCAACAGCGTCGCTCCCGGTTCCATCTACTTCCCCGGGGGCTCCTGGGACCGGCGGCTGCAGGCGGACCCGGAGGGCATCACCGCGTTCATGAAGCGGGAGATTCCCTTCGGTCGTTTCGGCAAGCCGGAAGAGGTTGCCGATGTCGTCGTGTTCCTGTGTTCCGAGCGGGCCAGTTGGGTGACCGGCGCCTGCCTCAACGTGGACGGGGGACAGTCGCGATCGAATATCTGAGGGGAGAGCCGTGAGTCGAGAGCCGCGAGCCGCGACGGGCCGGGGACGAACGAGAAGCTGTTGGCCGGGTTCCTCGTGGGTTCTGCTTTTCCTCCTGCTGCTTTCTGCTTTCTGCCTTCTGCCTACGGTCACTGCCGCAGAAGAGATCATCTTCCTCCAAGACGGCCGCACGATCCGGGCGGAGAAGACGGAGATCATCGGCGACCGGGTCCGCATCGAGAAGCCGTCGGAGACGATCGAGTTGCCTCGCGCATCCGTGCTATCGATCCACCGGCTCTCCCCACCCACCGCCTCGCCCGCCGAGGTGTATCAGGACATGACCCAGCAGATGACCGACAAGGTCCGCCGCGAAATCCAGGAACGCCGATAGCATTCCGCGAAGGGGCAACCCGGTCCGGAAGACGCCGCCGATGGAGCCATGCCATCGCACGCCATCTTGATCGAAAGGCCGGGACACGATAGGGTATGGGACCGTCCCGGGGCCCGCCGGGCGGCCCGGATATCATGCCGGCGAGGGTGAGCGGTTCGTTTCCCTCCTTGGAGAGTGGCCATGCCCCGCGTGCTCGTGATCGGCTCGGCGAATATGGATTTCACCGTGGCGGTGCCGCGATTGCCGATCGAGGGCCAGACCGTCACCGGGGGGACGTTCTACGTGAGCCACGGGGGGAAGGGCGGCAACCAGGCCGTGGCTGCCCGGCGGCTCCGCGCAGAGGTGCGCTTCGTCGGGTGTCTCGGGCAGGATTCCCAGGGCGACCGGATCGCCCTGCAGTTGCTGGCCGAGGGGATTCCAACCGACGGGGTGATCCGCACGGAGGAGGCGGCGACCGGCGTCGCCCTGATCATGGTGGACGGGCAGGGCCGGAATCAGATCGCCGTGGCGTCAGGCGCCAACCTCCGATTCCTCCCGGAGCTGGCGCGGCAGCACGCTTCGCTACTGGCTTGGGCCCAGATCCTGCTCTGCCAGCTGGAGATCCCCATCCCGACCGTCCAGTGGGCCCTGGCCACCGCCCGGGAGCACGGCGTCCTGACGATCCTCAACCCGGCCCCGGCGCACGAGCTGTCCGACACGCTGCTGTCGCTGGTGGATTGCCTGACCCCCAATGCCCATGAGGCGGAGGTCCTCACGGGGATTGCCGTGGACGGGCCGGAGACTGCAGCGCGCGCGGCCCAGGGGTTACTCGTCCGCGGGGTGAAAAGGGTGATCGTCACCCTGGGAGCGCAGGGCGCGCTCTTCTGCGATGGGACCTCGGCCCTTCATTTCCCGGCCTTCCCGGTGGAGGCGGTGGACACCACGGGGGCGGGGGACGCCTTCAACGGGGCCCTGGCGGT
>METI01000109.1:699-12606 GCA_001771285.1 candidate division NC10 bacterium RIFCSPLOWO2_12_FULL_66_18 | reverse complement strand
TGGAGGCGGTGGACACCACGGGGGCGGGGGACGCCTTCAACGGGGCCCTGGCGGTTGGGCTGGCGGCGGGCGGCACGTGGGAAGAAGTCCTCCCGCTCGCGAATGCCGCCGCCGCGCTGGCCTGCACGAAGCGTGGCGCCCAGACCTCTTTCCCCGATCGCGACCAGGTCGAGGCCTTTCTGCGCGCGCTGCGGCGTTAGCGCTTCCTCCCGGCTACGCCCGCAGCAACCTTGCCTGCAGATCCGGTCCCGTTGGCGCACGCGGCACGGCCGGCCGCCTCCGGTTCGAAGTCCGCTGCCGTCGTGTTTCCTCGTACCTCCCGCCGGAGGTACCATGGCCGGCCATCTTGACCAGGAATCCTGCGGCGCAGGCTCCTAACCGGGCGGGATCGTACGATCCGGCCACGCGGACGGCCGGGAATGCATCGAACACGATTGACAAGGAGGGAAGGCCTGTGAGATAGTCCGCTTGAGGGCTTGTCCATAGTAGTAGACAAGTTCTCCTGTCTATGCGGCTCATGCATCCGACCTCGCTTGCTGCCACCAGTGACGCCGCCTTTCACCGGGCGGTGCCTCTCTATTACCGACTGAGCCTGCTGCTGAAAGAACGTGTTCAGAACGGCACGTGGGCCAGGGGCTCCGTGATCCCCGGGGAGTTACAGCTCTGCCGTGAATTTCGGGCCAGCCGCGGCACCGTGGCTCAAGCCATCGCCCTGCTGGTTGATGAAGGTCTGCTGCTCCGTCGGCGAGGGCGCGGGACCTTCGTGGTAGATCGAGAGCCGATCTCGGCAAGGACGAAGCTGAATGGACCCGTTCGTGATTATCTGTACCAGGGCATCCCGATCACGATTGCGAAAGCAGACAAGGCGGTCGTCGAGCCTCCCCGCCCGGTAGGGGCCTTCTTCCGGCTGGCGCCCGGCGAGCAAAGTGTCTGCATCCGCCGTCTCCGGATCTCCGGCGGCATGCCCTTGTCGTACGCGATCAATTATCTGCCCTGGAGGATCGGACGCCGGGTCACTCTGTCGCAACTCCGCCGGCAATCCATGTTGCGTACCCTGGAAAAGAACTTGGGGCTCGCAATCGGCCCCATTCGGCAGAGCATCGAGGTTGCGCTGGCCGATGTGGAAATCGCGCGCGCCCTGAAGGTCCCCCTCTCAACGCCCTTACTCCTCATCCATATGGAGATCCGGACCAGGCAGGGAGAGCCCATCAGCCACGGGCAAACCTATTTTCGGGCCGACAGGTATCGGTACACAATCGAGTTTCCGCGGATTCCCGCAACGGATATCAAGGGCACGGGTCCCGCCCGAGTCAGGCAGGCGCCAGATTGAGAGGAGGTCCGTCATGAAGGTGAGCCGCGTGGGTGTGCACTGGGTGATGGTTGGGGTGGCCACACTCGTTCTCTTCGGTGCGACATTGGCGGATGCGAGTTCGGTCACGGTTGGGATCAACGTCCTCCCGCGGACCCTCGACCCAACCTTCGATACCTCCGCCCAGGCCCAAGGCGTGTACCGGACGATGTACGAGCCCCTGATCACAATCGGGGAGGGGGGCGCGGTAAAACCAGCCCTGGCGCAGAGCTGGAAAGATATCGATCCCCTGACGTGGCGTATCACCCTGCGCAAGGGGGTCCGCTTTCACAATGGCCAGGAATTTACATCTGCCGACGTGAAGTTCACGCTGGAGCGGGTCCTGGATGCGAAGACCAAGGCCCCCTGGAAACCCCGGATCACACTCGTTGAGAAGATTGAAACCCCTGATCCCTTCACGGTCGTCATCAAGACCTCTCAGCCCTTCGGCACCCTGATGAAGAATCTGGCAGTGATTTACATCCTGCCGGCCAAGCTCTGGCAGACCAAGGGCGAGGAGAAATTCCTCGATCCCCCCGTGGGGACCGGGCCGTTCAAGTTCGTCCAGTGGACCAAGGAGAGCGTGATTCAACTGGCCCGAAATGACAGTTACTGGGGAAAGAAACCGCAGATCGACTCCCTGGTGTTCAAACACATGCCGGAAGCGTCGACCCGCCTGGCAGCCCTGGAGGCCGGAGAAGTCGATCTCATCTATGAGGTCCCCCCCGAACAGGTGGAGCGGCTGAAGGGAAAAGGGTACCAGGTCAGCCCCGTCCCCATCGGCTTTAGCCAAGTGGTCCAACTCAAGACGACAATGGGAGGTCCGCTGACGGACAAGCGGGTCCGGCAGGCCATGAACTATGCCGTGGACAAGGACGCCATAGTCAAGAGTCTCTTCTTGAGTTACGCCATGAAGCTGGAGGGTCAACTGGCAGGCCCGGACGGCTTCGGCTATGGCCCTGGCCTCAAGGCATACCCGTACGACCCGGCGAAGGCCAAGGAGCTTCTCCGCGAGGCGGGATATCCTCAGGGTTTCGACGTGGTCTGGGAAACCGCTATCGGCCAATATCCCAAGGACAGGGAACTGGTCGAAGTCGTGGCAGCGCAGCTCGCGGAAGTTGGAATCAGGGCGAAGGTCAATGTCCTCGAACGTGCGGCACGCACTGCCAAGGTGTATGCGGGCACCGTTGGCCCGGTCTTCACGATCGCCTGGCAGTATCTGCCCGCCATGGACCTGGAGCTGCCGTACTCGTTTCATCTCAGTGATAGCATTTGGAACCTCATGAAGGAGCCAGAATTCGACCGGCTGTTCGTCGAACAGCGACGGTTGACGACCGAGGGGGAACGCCTGGCCGCCTTACGAAAGCTCTCGGCCTGGTTCCGGGACTACGCCCCGGAGATCTTCCTCTACCAGATCGTGGCGATCTATGCGACCAAACCTCAAGTCGAACGGGTGGGCTTCCGGCCCGACCTGACCCTTGACTTCACCGAGGCGAACGTCCGCCGCTAACCTCCTGGACCGCACATGCTCAGATATGTGCTGACTCGCGGCCTGCGGGCCGCCGGTGTCGTTCTGGGGGTCCTTGTGGGCGCGTTCATACTGCTGCGCCTGTCGGGGGACCCGGTCACGCTCTTCGTGGCCGAGGCGGCCAGCGCGGAGCAGATCGCCAGCGTGCGCCACCAGCTCGGCCTGGATCGGGCGGTCCATGTGCAACTTGCGTACTTCATCCGCCGGGCGGTGGTCGGGGATTTCGGGAGGTCGCTTCGCCTAAACGCGCCGGCCATCGAGGTGGTGGTGGAGCGACTCCCGCGCACCTTCGCCCTGGCGGCTGTGGCCATTCTCCTGGCGGCGGGGATCGGGGTCCCCCTGGGCGTCCTCAGTGCGCTCTACCGGGGTCGCCTTCCCGAGCGAGCGGCGATGGGCGCGGCCGCCGTCGGTCTCTCCATCCCCACGTTCTGGCTGGGGATGATGCTCGTCATCATCTTCGCGGTCCAGCTTCGCCTACTCCCCACGTCCGGCCTGGGAGGGTTCCCGCACCTTATTCTGCCCGCCCTGACGCTGAGTGCCTATCCGGTCGCAGCCATCATGCGGCTGGTCCGCTCGGGGATGCTGGAAGTCCTCGGACTGGAATTCGTCCGCACCGCCCGGGCCAAGGGACTGCCCGAACGGACGGTGATCTTCCGGCACACCCTTCGCAACGCGGCCATCTCCGTGGTCACCCTCCTCGGCCTCCAGTTCAGCACGCTCATGGGTGGGGCCATCATCACCGAGACCGTCTTTGCCTGGCCGGGAGTCGGCCTGCTCCTGGTGCAGTCCATCTTCGGGCGGGATTACGCCGTCGTCCAGACGGCCCTGGTCCTGCTGGCGTTCTGCGTGGTCCTCGTGAATACCGGGCTGGACCTCCTGTATGCCTGGCTGGACCCACGCATCCGGGTGACCGCATGACCCACGCATCGGTCCAGGCGCCGGCCTTCGGATCCTTCGGCCTTTCCGGGCCGGGCCGGATCTGGGCGCGGATTCGGCGGCGTGGATTTCCCCTTCTGGCCGGACTGATCCTGGTGGGAATCGCGGGGACCGCCGTCTTCGCCCCCCTGGTCACCACCAGCCATCCCGGACGTCCGCGGCTCCAGAGCCGGCTGCAACCGCCGAGCTGGCTGAAGGCGGGGTCCACGACGGCCATCATGGGCACGGACAACCTCGGGCGCGACGTGTGGAGCCGCATCGCCTTCGGGGCCCGGGTCTCCGCAGTGGTCGCCGTGGTTTCCGTGGCCCTCGCCGGCACGCTGGGGGTCTCCGCGGGGGTCCTGGCCGGGTACTTCCGCGGGTGGGTGGATGAGGTGATTATGTTCCTCACGGACATCCAGCTGTCCTGTCCATTCCTGCTCCTCGCAATCGCCCTGGCGGCGGTCCTCGGCCCGAGCCTGCAGAACGCGGTCATCGCCCTGGGCGTTGCCGCCTGGCCCACCTACTGCCGGATCGTGCGGGGCGAGGTCCTGTCGCTCCGGGAAAAGGAGTTCGTGGAGGGGAGCGTAGCCCTGGGGGCTTCGCACCTCCGCATCATCTGGAAGGACGTGCTCCCCAACGTGGCGGGCCAGGTGACCGTCGTGGCCACGTTGATGGTATCCAGGATGATCGTGACCGAGGCCTCCTTGAGTTTCCTGGGGTTGGGTGTTCAGCCCCCCACCCCGTCCTGGGGACTCATGATCAGCGAGTCCCGCGACTACATCAGCGTGGCCTGGTGGCTGGCCACCTTCCCGGGCCTGGTCCTCACGCTCACCGTGCTGGCCATGAACCAGGCCGGAGACTGGCTTCGGGACCGCCTGGATCCGCGGCTCGGGCGGGGTCGCCTGGAGTGAGGGAATCCCCTCGGACGAGCACGAGCCAGACACGCACGAGAAAGGAGTCGGGATGAGCTACGATACGATCCTGAGAGGTGGGCGGGTGCTGGACCCGATCCAGGGCCGCGAGACCCTGGCGGATGTCGGCATCTCCGGCTCCACGATTGCCGCCATCGCCCCGCGGCTGGCCGCCAGCCCCACGACCACGGTCCATGACGTGAACGGCGCGATGGTGGTTCCCGGACTGGTGGACTTCCATGCGCACGTTTTCGAAGGGGTCTGTCAGATCGGCCTCACCCCGGACAGGGTCGGTGTCCAGACGGGTGTGACCACCGTCGTGGACACCGGAAGCAGCGGCGCCATCACCTTCGGGGGATTCCGTCGCTGGCTGATGGAGCCGGCGACCACCCGCGTCCTGTGCTTCCTCAATATGGGCGTCACCGGCATCATCCGGACCGTGCTGGGTGAGATGAGCGAAGAAGGATGCTATGACCCCGAACTCACCGCCAAGGTGCTGAACGAGAACCGGGACCGGATCGTGGGGATCAAGGTGCGTGCCACGGCCAGGAACCTCGGGCGCGTCGGTCTTGAGGGCCTGCGGCGGGCGAAGCGGCTGGCCCGGGACCTCGGGGTCCCGGTCCTGGTCCATATCGGGGAGGGCCGGGACTTTACCGGCATGCCGTCCTTCACCGCGGGGGAGGTGCTCGACCTCCTCGACGCCGGGGACATCCTCACGCACCCCTTTACCGCCCGGATGGGCGGCGTCCTGCAGGCGGATGGCACGATCACGCCGGCCCTGTGGGCCGCGGTCAAGCGGGGGGTCCATTTCGATGTGGGTCACGGCAAGAATAACTTCAGTTGCCGGGTGTACCAGATCCTCACCGATTTGGGTTTTCGAGAATTCCTCATCGGGACCGACGTGAACACGGGCTGCGTCCATGGGCCAGTCTTCGACATGGCGACGACCATGACGAAATTCCTGGCCCTGGGGTTGGCGCCCGGAGACATCGTCCGCCGCGTCACGACCCTGCCCGCCAAGGCCCTCGGACGGGAGAAGGACCTCGGGTGTGTCCAGGTCGGGGGGGAGGCAGACCTCACCGTGCTGGACCTCGACGCGGTGGAGAAGGTCCTCCAGGACTCGGAGGGCGAGGCGATCCCCGTCCGCCAGGAATTCCGTCCGCGGCTGGTTGTCCGGGCCGGTCGGGTCCTGTCGGTTGCCCCGGGCGGGGTCCAGGGGGAGCGGGCATGACGACAGCTGCGACGCATCTGGAATGTGACGACTGCCGCGCCCGCTACGGTCTGCTGGATCCGGTCAACACCTGCCGAGGGTGCGGGGGCCTGCTGGATGCGGTCTATGACCTGGAGGGTCTGCGCCAGCGCCTGGACCTGGACGCGGTGCTCCGGAGGCCCAACACCGTCTGGCGCTGGCGCGAACTACTTCCTCTGGTGGACGACAACCATCGGGTGACGCTCGGGGAAGGCGGGTCACCCCTGCTCATGTGCGAGCGGGTTGGCGAAGCCATCGGTCTGCGCCGACTCGCCGCAAAAAATGATGCCATGAACCCCACGGCCTCCTTCAAGGACCGGAGCTTCACGATCTCCGTCAGCAAGGCCAAGGAGCTGGGGGTTCGGCTTGGCTTCACCTACACCTCCGGTAACGCGGGCGCATCGTTTGCTGCCTACATGGCGAAGGCGCGGATCCCCTCGGTCGTCCTGGTGAAGGATTGGGCGACGCGCGAGAAGATCGCGATGATCCGAATCTATGGCTGCCGGACGGTCATCCTGTCCTATGACTCCTTCGCGGAAGTCACCCGGATGCTGGAAGAAGCCGTGAAACGGCTCGGCATCTACCAGTTCGTCCTGTTCATCAATCCGTACCGCCACGAAGGGTACAAGTCCTACGCTTATGAGCTCTGGAACGATCTGGGGCGACGGGTTCCGGATTGGGTGATTCAGCCGGTGTCCAATGGCGGGGGGCTCTACGGACTCTGGAAGGGCTTCAGGGAATTGAAGGCCCTGGGGCTTGCGGATCGCCTGCCCCGGCTGGTTGCCTGTCAGCCGACGGCATCGCCACCGATCGTCAGGGCGTTCGAGGCAGGCAAGACCGTGGCGGAGAGGTTCGGCGACCCCCGGGCCAGCATCGCCCAGAGCATCGGTTCCGATGCCCCCATCGGCGGCGGCCGTCGCATCCTGCGGGCCCTGGCGGATACCCGGGGACGGGCGGTGGCGGCGACGGATTCGGCGATGCTGGAGGCCATGGCGCTCCTTGGCAGGGACGGCCTCTTCGTGGAACCGTCCAGCGCCATCACGGTGGCGGCTGCCAAGCAACTGGCCAGCGAAGGGATCATTGGTCCGGAGGATCGGGTCGTGTGCATCCTGACGGGGTCCGGCCTGAAGCAGCCGGCCGCCGTGGACCAGGTGTTCCCGCAGGGTCTGGAGCATATCCACGCCCGGATCGAGGAGCTGGAGCCGCTATTACTCCCGACGGGTGGCGAGGGGTAAGGAGCTGCCGCCATGCTGGTGGACCGAAAACGCGCCGCGGCGATCATGGAGGAACGGGGCCTCGACTTCCTTTTGGCCACCCGGCCGGAAAACGTCTACTACGCCAGCGGACACTTCAGCCAGAACCAGTGGTACGTTACGCGCTGGACCCAAGTCTACGCGTTGATCCCGCGCGACCCCGGGGCGCCCATGGGACTGGTCCTACCGGTGAACGATGCCGGGCCGGTGGCTGAGTACCTCCCTCCCGATCCCCCCGTCGAGCTGTATGGGGAGTACTTCGTGAGTGAGGGGCCGGGTCCGCTCCGGGATCCCGTGGATCAGCGGCTGAAGCAATTGGCCCTGGATTCCCCGAGGCACCGGACGGTGCTGGACGCCCTCGCCCGACTGCTGGAACGATTTGGCGCGATGACTGGAACCATCGGCGTGGACGAGCAGGGAATGGATCCGGCCCTCATGGAGGAGGCGAGGGGACGGCTCCCCTCGGTCAGCTTCTCCCGGGCCTGGGAGGTCTTCCGCGAGATCCGGCAGGTGAAGGGTTCGGAGGAGATCCGCCGGCTGCGGGAAGCCGTCCGGATCATCGAGGCGGCCATGGAGGCCGCGCTGCGGATGGCCTGCCCCGGGGCCACCGAGCGGGATCTCCACCTCGAGTTCGAGGCGACCATCGCCCGGATGGGCGGGCGCCCCAACTATACCATCCTGAGCTTCGGCGAGCGGGGGGCCCGGGGCAACGTGTTCGGATCGGATCGGACCCTGCGGCGCGGCGATCTGATCCGGTTCGACATCGGGTGCTGGTTCCAGGGGTACTACTCGGACATCGCCCGGAACGCAATCCTCGGAGAGCCGTCGCTCCACCAGCGAACCTGCTACGACGCCATCCTCGCCGGCCACCGGGCCGCCCTGGCCATGGTCCGGCCCGGGGCCATGCCCAAGGGCATCTTCGAGGTCGGGATGGCGGCGGCACGTCAGGCAGGGCTTCCCCACCTCCGGAGGCATCACGTCGGCCACGGGATCGGCCTGGACTTCTATGAGCCGCCACTCTTGGGTCCGGCGACGGAAAAACCGCTTGTAACCGGTATGGTCGTCAACGTCGAGATCCCTTACTACGAGATCGGTGAGGGTGGCTTCCAGGTCGAGGACACAGTGGTGGTCACCGAGACCGGATGTGAGCTCTTGACTCGCTCACCGATGGAGCTTCGGATCTTGGCATAGTCGGAAGTTGCCGGCCCGCCCGACAGCTTCCCGGGAACTGAACGGGGGAAGGTATGACCACGACAGCGGAAGACACCACGTATGTGACCGGGCTGGAGTGCATCCAGTGCGGCGCGCGGTTTCCGGAAGGCCCGATGCTGAACGGCTGCCCGGCGTGCCGGCGACCCGGCTGGGCCAGCAACGTGACCGTGACGTACGATCTGGACGCGGTCCGACGGGGCCCTGGCTTGGAGTTCCTGGAAGATCTCAGGGCGACAGTATGGAAGGCCGCTCCCCTCCTGCCAGTTCGCGATCCTCGTCACCGGTTGTCCCTCGGGGAGGGGGGAACGCCCCTTGTCCCCTTCCGTCCTGCGAGGGAACTCCTGGACCTCCCGAGCCTGTACCTCAAGGACGAGTCACGGAACGCCACCTGGTCCCACAAGGACCGGATGTGCGCCGTGGCCGTCTCCAAGGGGTTGGAGTTCGGCGCCAGGGTCGTCGCTGTATCCTCCACGGGCAACCACGGCGCCTCGGCCGCGGCATATTCCGCCCTGGCCGGACTGCCGTGTGTCGTCTTCACCGTGGCCTACACCGCCTCGACCATGATGACGTTCATGCAGGCATACGGGGCGAAGGTCGTGGCCCTGCAGTCCTCCGCGGATCGGATGAAGCTCCTCGCTCGTTGCGTGGAGGAATGGGGATGGTATCCCACGGCCAGTTACTCCGATCCGCCGCTGGGGAACAACCCCTTCGGCACCGACGGGTACAAGACGATTGCGTATGAGGTTTGGGCCCAACTCGGCCGCCTGGCTCCGGATGTGATCATCGCCCCGGTTTCGTATGCCAGCACGCTCTTCGGCGTGTTCAAGGGGTTTGCGGAACTCCACTCCCTGGGGCTCATCCCGAAGGTTCCCCGACACATCGCCGTCGAGCGGTTTGGCCACCTAGAGAAAGCCGAGGCGGAGGGCCTGGACCATCTAGAGCCGGTCCCGGTCGGGCCAACCGTGGCCGTCTCCATCGCAGGGACGACGAGTTCCATGTATGGGCTCAAGGCCATTCGGGGATCCCACGGGACGGCCCTGTCGGTCGAGGAAGAACCTATTATCCAGATGCAGGAGGCCCTGGCCCACCGGGGCCACTTCTACGAGGCCTCCTCTGTGGCCGGCTTCGTCGGTGTAAGGGAGGCGGCAGTGAGAGGCCTCATCCGGCCGGGAGAGTCCGTCGTCCTCATCGTCACATCGAGCGGCCTCAAGGATCCCTCTGTGATTCAACGGAACCTACCGATGGTGCCGACCGTTCAGCCGGATCTCGAGAGTCTGGCCCGAGTGCTGGCGGAGGTGTATCGCTGTGACGTACGGGCTATGGCTAGCTCTTGAAGTGACCCGGAGGCGAGCCGGCCGTTCGATCACTGCTGCGGATGAAGTGAGCCCAGGGTAGCAAGGAGAGGCTGCATGTTCCAGCTTCACGGGACCCGGGCCATCGTCACCGGAAGCGGTCGCGGCATCGGCCGTGCGGTTGCTCTCGCCCTGGCCAGGGCTGGTGCAGATGTGGCGGTCAACTACCGAATGAATAAAGAGGCGGCCAGCCAGGTCGCTCGGGAGGTCGAATCCTTCGGCGGGAAGGCCCTTCTGTTCCAGGCCGACGTGTCTTTCCCGGATCAGGCCTGCGACTTGATCCGCACCGTGGTTGAAGCGTGGGGTGGTGTGGATGTCCTCGTCAACAATGTGGGGTTGCAGTCGCGGGCTTCGCTCGAAGCCACGGATGATGCACTGTGGGGAAAGGTGTTGGCCAGCAATCTCACGGCACCATTTATTTGTGCGCGGGAGGCCGCCCGGCACATGGTACATCAAGGTCATGGGCGAATCGTCAACATGACCTCGCTCGGAGGAGAGCACGTAACGCCCGGATACGTGGCCTTTACGGCCGCCAAGGGGGGTGCCAACCTCCTCACGAAGGCCCTAGCGGTGGAACTGGGCCCCAAGGGTATTACGGTAAACGCTGTGGCTCCCGGAAGCATCGAGACGGAGCCCATGCAGGAAGTCCTGGGAGACCCGGATTACCGACGCTACCTGCTGGCCCGCACACCTATGAGTAGGATCGGACAACCCGAGGATGTAGCAGCCGCCGTCCTTTTCTTCTGTAGCGAAGAAGCCAGATGGATCACGGGACAGACCCTGGTGGTGGATGGGGGACTCCGTGCCTCTTCGGGCTACGTCTCTGCACAAACTGGACAGCGGATCAAGCTTCCTCCTTCCATGACAGGGGCCGATGGATGACCCCCCATGGCCTACCATGCTATCCTGATTCACGTGGATTGAAACCGCGAGCGCAACGGTGAAGAGAGCAGTTCCAATGCTTGCCAGGCGGAATACAAACTGCGCCCTGTCGTTCCGTGAGGCTGAGGGGATCAGAGACGAATGACGCAGACAGGACAGCAAGCGTATAGATTGCCGCGAAGCGTGGTGCCGGGCCGCTACGAGATCCGGCTCGAGCCCGATCTTCCATCGGGGACCTTCGCCGGGGCCGAGACGGTCGAGGTGACGGTGCGAGAGCCGGTGCGCGAGATCGTCCTCAACGCAGCGGAACTCACGATCCAGGAGGTCACCATCCAGGACAGCCACGGCGCCCAGCTGCGGGGAACGGCGACGCTCGAGGAGGAGACGGAGCGGGCCCGCCTCCGCTTCCCGAAGACGATCGATCCCGGCCCGTGGCGGCTCTCGCTCGCTTTCACCGGCGCCCTGAACGACAAGCTCCGCGGATTCTATCGGAGTCGGATGAAGGCCTCTCCCCCCTCGTCGAGGGAAACCCCTGAGACCGGCGGCGGTCCGGACGAGACCTTGATCGCGGTGACACAGTTCGAAGCCACCGATGCGCGCCGGGCGTTCCCGTGCTGGGACGAGCCCGCGTTCAAGGCCGTCTTCCAGGCGACGCTCGTGATCGAGGAGACTCTCACGGCGATCTCCAACACGCGGGTCGTCAGCGAGGAGCCCATTCCCGGAACCGGCAGGAAGGCGGTGCGCTTCGCTCCCACCATCAGGATGTCCAGCTATCTGGTGGCCTTCGTCGTGGGGAGACTGGTGGCGACCGAGGCGACCCTGGTGGACGGCACGCCAATCCGGATCTGGTGCGCGCCGGGCAAGATGCCCCTGGCCAGGTTCGCTCAGGCGGTCGCGACCTTCTCGCTGCGCTTTTTCCAGGAGTACTACGGACTGCCGTATCCGGGGGACAAGCTGGACCTGATCGCCATCCCCGACTTCGCCTTCGGGGCGATGGAGAACCTGGGCGCCATCACGTTCCGCGAGACCGCCCTCCTGGTGGACGAGCGGGCCGCCACCCATGCGGAGCTCGCGCGGGTGGCCGACGTGGTGGCCCACGAGATCGCCCACATGTGGTTCGGCGACCTGGTGACCATGGCATGGTGGAACGGCCTGTGGCTCAACGAGGCCTTCGCCACGTTCATGGAGATGCTGGCCGTGGACGCCTGGAAGCCCGAATGGCAGCGCTGGGTCAGCTTCGGCGTGTCCCGAGCC
>METI01000109.1:0-689 GCA_001771285.1 candidate division NC10 bacterium RIFCSPLOWO2_12_FULL_66_18 | reverse complement strand
AAGTGGACGGGCTGCTGTCGAGCCGGGCCATCGAGTTCGAGGTGGTGGCCCCCAAGGACGCCGAGGCCATGTTCGACGTCCTCACCTACGAGAAGGGCGGAGCGGTGCTGCGCATGCTGGAGCAATATCTCGGCCCGGCCGTCTTTCGGGAGGGGGTCCGGAGGTATCTTGCCGACCATCAGTTCGGGAACGCCGAAACCTCCGACCTCTGGATGGCCCTGGGTGGGACCGCGAATCAGCCCATCCCGGCGATCATGGACGGATGGATCTTTCGCCCGGGGTATCCCATGGTGACCGTGAGGAGCGAGAATGGGGGCAGGCGGCTCTGCTTCTCCCAGCGCCGCTTCACCTATCTCAATAGCGAAGCGGATGCCTCCGACCTCTGGCAGGTCCCGATCAACTTCAGGGTGACCGTGAACGGTGAGGTCAGAAATCTACGGCTGCTCCTGTCCGCGGGCGAGGATCACGTGGAGTTGCCGGGGCGCCTGGACTGGGTCGTGGCCAACGAGGGCGGGCACGGGTTTTACCGCCTGCGCTACGCCCCCGACCTGCTGGAGAAGCTGGCAGACAGGCCCTTCGAGGCCCTGGCGCCCGTCGAGCGATTCAACCTGATCAATGACGCCTGGGCCTCCGTCCTCGCCGGCCTCTCCCCCGTCGGGGAGTTCCTGGACCTGACCGCGCGCCTGAAG
>METI01000108.1:1122-6606 GCA_001771285.1 candidate division NC10 bacterium RIFCSPLOWO2_12_FULL_66_18 | reverse complement strand
TGCGAATGATACGCTCCGGATCGCCCCAGTCGCACCACGAGATGCCCCGGGTGGCCAGGACCAGGAGGCCGTCGGGGCGCCGCGCGCTTCACCGCTCCGTCGGGTTCTAAGACGCGTTCGGCGGCGGCGATTCTCTCCGGGGCCTCCCGCCGCGCTCACTTCCGGTCGGGGAGTCCCACCATTTCGAGAGGTCCGCGCACGGGGGCGCGGGGATCGCCAGGCCCGCCTCGGCGTCGTGGGAAGTGTCGTTGAAGAGGGTCAGGCGTGCGTGCATCGAGTCCTTGAAGTCGATGATATTGAGGGCGCCCGGGCTCTGGTCCAGGTGATCGCGGTAGAGGCGGGGATCGAGGCCCAGGAGCGCGCTCACCAGCAGACGCACGGTGGCCTTGTGAGACACCACGAGGACGTGCTGATCCGGATGCGCCGCCACGATCTCGAGGAGCGCGAGCAGGGCGCGGGCGGTCACCGCGAGCCCGGTCTCCCCGCCCGCGGGCGCAAACGTGTACGGATCCCTCACCCAGTGGGCGTACTCCTCGCGGTACTTCCGCTCCACCTCGGCCCGTGTCATCCCCTCCCAGTGGCCGTGTGAGATCTCCCGCAGGCCGTCCCGCGGAATCACCGGGAGCCCGCGCGGTTCGGCCAGGATCCGGGCGGTCTCCATGGTGCGGCCGAGCGGTGAGGCGTACACCGCGGCGAACTCGAGGGGCGCCAGGCGCCGGCTCAGCCGCCGGACCTGCTCGCTCCCGAGGTCGGAGAGGGCGACGTCGATGGTGCCCGCGAAGCGGTCCTCCCCCGCCAGCCCAGTCGCCCCATGCCGGACGAGGAAGACGCGCGTGCTCATGACTTCCCCTCTCGTGCGCCGGCGCGGCCGGCGTTGGTTCGGTCAGCGCTGCCAGAGGATCTCGGTCGCCTCCAGCGGCACCGCGGCGTCCGGGTGATGCGGGACGAGCCGCGGCGTGTAGTCGCCGGCGCTCCGCGAGGCGGGGACGCTGGCGGCGTACTCATAGTCGTTGCCTGACCCGTCCAGCTTCCGGCCGCGCGCCATCGCCTGGCGCACCGGCTCCCCGCCATCCATCGGGTCGGCGAACAGCTCGACGCGCACCGACTCCGGGTTCAGGCCGCCGAGGTGGACATGGACAGTGAACTGATGCCGGCCCTCGCGCGTCTCGACGCGGACCGCCCCGAAGCGCGCCTCGGGCCAGTGCGCGGCGAGTTGGCGCCGCCAGGAGAGCACCTGCGCCCCCAGCGCTCCCTTGTCGGCCGCCCGCTTCCGGTAGGCGGCCGCGGCCGGCAGATAGTATCGCTCGGTGTACTCGCGCACCACGCGGTTGGCGGAGAACCGCGGGGTCAGGCGGGCCATGCTCTCGCGCATCCTGGCGACCCAGGCTGTGGGAATGCCCCCGGTGTCCCGGGTGTAGAACGCCGGGACGATCTCGCGATCGAGCAGGGTATAGAGCGCCTCCGCCTCCGCCGCGTCCCAGGCGGGGTCGTCGCCGTGCTCCTGGCCGTCGCCCAGCGCCCAGCCCACCTCGGGCGCGTACGCCTCGGCCCACCAGCCGTCCAGCTCGGACAGGTTGAGGCCGCCGTTGACCAGCACCTTCATGCCGCTCGTCCCGCTGGCCTCCCAGGGTCGGCGCGGTGTGTTGATCCACAGGTCCACGCCCTGGACGAGGTGCTCGGCCAGGAGCAGGTCGTAATCGGGGAGGAACACCACGCGCCGGCGCGCCTCGGGCCGACGGATGAACTGAAACCACTCCCCGATCATCGCCTGTCCGGCCCCATCGGCGGGGTGCGCCTTCCCGGCGATGATGAGCTGTACCGGTCGCTCGGGGTCGTTCAGGATGCGCAGCAGCCTCTCCGGGTCGCGCAGCAGCAGGTTCGGGCGCTTGTAGGTCGCGAAGCGCCGGGCGAAACCCAGGGTGAGCGCCTCGAGGTCGAGACACTCGCGCGCACGCGCCATCCGCTCCTCTGCAGCGCCCGTCACCGCGAACTGCTGCGCCAGCCGCTCGCGGGCGTAGTCGATCAGGGCCTGGCGGCCGGCCCCGCGCAGAGACCACAGGTCGGCGTCGGGCACGCAACAGAAGTCGCGCTCGACGGTATCCAGGGTGCCGCGCCAGCGGTCGCAGCCGCAGGCCTTCGTCCAAAGCGCGTCGGCCTCGGCGGAGTCCCACGTGGGGACGTGCACCCCGTTGGTCACGTGACCCACCGGAACCTCCGCCTCGGGCCAGCGGGGGAAGAAGCCCCGGAAGAGCCGGCGGCTCACCTGGCCGTGCAGACGGCTCACCCCGTTGACCGCGCCGCTGCCCCGGAGGGCGAGGTAGGCCATGTTGAACGGCTCGTCCGGGTCGTCCGGGTTCTCCCGGCCGAGCGCCAGGAGGTCGTGGAGACCGATGCCCAGGTCCCGCTCCGCGTACCGCCGGAGGTACTGGCCGATCAGGGCCGGGGGGAAGCGGTCGAAGCCCGCGGGTACCGGGGTGTGCGTGGTGAAGAGGTTGCCGGCCCGCGTGACCGCGAGGGCCACATCGAAGGGCTGGCCGCTGTCCTCCATGAAGGTCCGGGCGCGCTCGAGCACCGCGAAGGCCGCGTGCCCCTCGTTCAAGTGGCAAACCTCTGGCTGGAGGCCGAGGGCCTGCAGCAGCCGCCAGCCGCCGATCCCCAGCACCAGCTCTTGGCGGAGGCGCAGCTCCGCACCGCCGCCGTACAGCTCGCTGGTGACGGCGCGGATGGCCGGCGGGTTCGCCGCGTCATTGCTGTCGAGCAGGTAGAGCCTGAGCCGCCCGACCTGCACCTGCCAGGCGCGGAGCCAGATCCTGTCGCCCGGCAGCGGGAACGCGAGGCGGAGCCACTCGCCGCTCGCGTCCCGCACCGGGCTGATGGGGAGCTGCCCCGGATCGTTGTACGGGTAGAGCGCCTCCTGGCCGCCGTCCGCCGTGATGGCCTGGCGGAAGTACCCCTGCTGGTACAGGAGCCCGAGGCCGATCACCGGGACGCCGAGGTCGCTCCCCGCCTTGAGCTGGTCGCCGGCCACGTTGCCGAGGCCGCCGGCGTAGATGGGAAGGGCCTCGCTGAGGCCGAACTCCATGCTGAAGTAGGCGACCCCGGTGAGGGGCGCCTGGGCGTGACTGCCCTGGAACCAGGCCGTGGAGGCCAAGTACTCGCGCCTGTCACGCAGGAGCGTCTCGACCCGGTCCCGGTACTCCGGGCGGGCCAGGACCTGCTGGAGCGTGGTCCGCGAGACCGTCTGCAGCACGACCCAGGGGTTGTGCGTGAGGGCCCAGAGCTCCGGGTCGAGCTGGGCCCAGAGCTCGTCGGCACTGTGGTTCCACGACCAGCGCAGGTCCAGCGCGAGCTCCGTGAGAAACTCGGGGTTGATGGTCGGGGCTGACGATGCGCTCCGTTTCCTCTTGGGCATGTGTGAACTCCTGCCGGCGTGTCGAGGGGCCGGCTTGCCTGCCAGTGGGTGAACCTGCCTCTCCCTCATCCTTCGCTCCACACCCAGTCGCGCACCTCCGGCAGGTCCTCACCGTACCGCTGGATATACTCCCGGTGCTCGATCAGCTTGTCCCGGATCGCCTGTTTGGCATACGCCGCCATGTACCCGAGCCGCGGCACGCGGTCGATCACATCGGCTACCAGGTGGAACCGATCCAGGTCGTTCCGGACCACCATATCGAAGGGGGTCGTCGTCGTCCCCTCCTCCTTGTAGCCCCGGACGTGAAGGTTCTTGTGGTTCGTGCGCCGGTAGGTCAGGCGATGGATCAACCAGGGGTAGCCGTGGAAGGCAAAGATGATGGGCTTGTCGGTCGTGAAGAGGGTGTCGAAGTCTTTATCCGACAGCCCGTGGGGATGCTCGCTGGCCGGCTGGAGCTTCATCAGGTTGACGACGTTCACCACCCGAATCCTCAGGTCGGGCACGTAGCCGCGCAGCAACGAGACGGCCGCCAGCGTCTCCAGGGTGGGAATGTCTCCCGCACACGCCATCACCACCTCGGGCTCCGCTCCTCGATCGTTGCTCGCCCACTCCCAGATCCCGATGCCGGCCGTACAGTGCTTGATCGCCGCCTCCATGTCGAGGTACTGCAGCGCCGGCTGCTTCCCCGCCACGATGACGTTGACGTAGTCCCGGCTTCGGAGACAGTGGTCGGTCACCGAGAGCAACGTGTTGGCATCGGGCGGGAGGTACACCCGGATCACCTCGGCCTTCTTGTTGACCACGTGATCAATGAATCCGGGATCCTGGTGCGAAAACCCATTGTGGTCCTGCCGCCACACGTGGGACGTCAGCAGGTAGTTGAGGGATGCGATCGGCCGGCGCCAGGGGATCTCCTGTTTCGTCACCTTGAGCCACTTGGCGTGTTGGTTGAACATCGAGTCCACGATGTGGATGAACGCCTCGTAGCACGAGAAGAACCCGTGGCGACCGGTGAGGAGGTATCCCTCCAGCCAACCCTGGCAGGTGTGCTCGCTCAGGATCTCCATCACGCGACCCTGAGGGTCCAGGTGGTCGTCTTCGGGGCTCCGCTCGGCCACCCACGCTCGATTCGTGACCTCGAAGAGGGCCCCCAGGCGGTTCGACGCCGTCTCGTCCGGGCCAAACACACGGAAATTCTTGCTCTCCATGTTGAGTTTCATGACGTCACGAAGAAAGCCCCCCAGGACCCGCGTGCTTTCGGCGAAGCTGGTCCCCGGCTTCGAGACCTCGACCGCGTAGTTTCGGAAATCTGGCATCCTCAGGTCCTTGAGGAGAATGCCCCCGTTGGCGTGCGGATTGGCCCCCATGCGGCGGGTCCCCTTGGGCGCCAGTTCCCTGAGGCGTGGGATGAGTGCCCCCGTTTCGTCGAACAGTTCCCCGGGCCGGTAGCTCTTCATCCACGACTCCAGCAGCGTGACGTGACCGGGCTTCGTGGCGATATCGGCCAACGGCACCTGGTGCGATCGCCAACTGCCCTCAGCCTTGTGGCCATCCACCTCCTTGGGGCCCGTCCACCCCTTGGGAGTCCTCAGGATGACCATGGGCCAGCGGGGGCGCGTGGAGTCGCCTGTGCCGCGAGCGTTCTGCTGAAGGGTCCGAATTTCCGTGATCGCCCGCTCCAGCGTGCCCGCCATGAGTTGGTGCATGCTCCCGGGATCCGAGCCCTCCACGAAATGTGGCGTGTAGCCGTACCCGATGAACAGGCTTTCCAGCTCCTCACGGCCGATGCGCGCGAGGATCGTCGGATTCGCGATCTTGTAGCCGTTGAGATGCAGGATCGGGAGGACGGCTCCATCGTGGACGGGGTTGAGGAACTTGTTCGAGTGCCAACTCGTCGCCAGCGGGCCGGTTTCCGCTTCCCCATCCCCCACCACGCAGGCCACGATGAGGTCGGGGTTGTCGAAGGCCGCACCAAAGGCGTGTGAGAGGGCGTACCCGAGTTCGCCCCCCTCGTGGATGGAGCCCGGGGTCTCAGGAGCGACGTGGCTCGGGATCCCCCCGGGGAACGAGAA
>METI01000108.1:0-982 GCA_001771285.1 candidate division NC10 bacterium RIFCSPLOWO2_12_FULL_66_18 | reverse complement strand
CGAACTTCGTGATCACGCGATTGAGATGCACATAGATGAAGTTCAGCCCCGGGGTGGTCCCCCAGTGGCCGAGGAGCCGCGGCTTGATGTGTTCCGGCTTGAGCGGCTCGCGAAGCAACGGGTTGTCCCGGAGGTAGATCTGGCCCACACTGAGGTAGTTTGCCGCCCGCCAATAGGCGTCTATCCGCTCCAGTTCCTGGGTGGAAAGCACGTCGGTCATGGTTGTTCTCCTTTACGCATTTCCCGCCCCTTCACCGCGCCCCCGCCCTCCGACGGCCGGCCGCATCCGCGAGGCATTGCACGGTGTCCCGGGCGATCAGAAGCTCCTCGTCCGTGGGGATCACCCAGGCCTGAAAACGGGAACTCTCGGCGCTGATGCGTGCCTCGTGGCCGACCGCCGCCTCGTTGCGGGCGGCATCCAGGGTGAGGCCGCACCACTCCAGCCCTGAACAGATCTGGGCCCGAATCTTCGGTGCGTTCTCCCCGATGCCGCCTGTAAAGGCGATTGCATCGGCCCCTCCCAGCGCCGCCAGGTACGCGCCGATGTACTTCCTGGCCCGGTAGCAGAAGACCTCGATGGCCAGCCGGGCCTGGCGGCCCTCCGGACCGGCCGCCGACTCCAGGAGCGTTCGCATATCGGCGCTGAGCCCGGAGAGCCCCAGGAGCCCGGATGCGGTGTTGAGCATGGTGAGGAGCTGCCCCACGGACAGGCCTTCTCGTTGTGACAAGACCTCCAGGATTGCGGGGTCGAGATCCCCCGACCGGGTGCCCATCACCAGGCCTTCGAGGGGCGTGAACCCCATCGAAGTGTCCACGGATCTCCCTCCCTTGATGGCGGTGGCGGAGGCCCCGTTCCCCAGGTGGAGCGTGATGATGTTCACCTGATCCCGCGGCGTCCCGCTGATCTCGGCATAGCGCTCGGCGACGTAGCGGTGGGAGGTCCCGTGAAAGCCGTACCTGCGGAGGCCGTACCGCCGCGCCA
>METI01000107.1:10752-12208 GCA_001771285.1 candidate division NC10 bacterium RIFCSPLOWO2_12_FULL_66_18 | reverse complement strand
GGCCTCATCCTGGAGGCGCCCTTCACGTCGATCCGTGACATGGCGCGCACCCACTACCCGTTCCTCCCGGTGTGGAACCTCCTCCGGACGAAATACGATTCCCTGGGAAAGATCGGCCGGGTCCAGGCCCCGCTCCTGCTCCTCCACGGGGACCGGGACAAAATCGTCCCCATGTCCCAAGGGCGTCGCCTGTTCGAGGCGGCGAATCCACCCAAGGAGTTCGTGATGATCCCGGGGGCCGGCCACAACGACGTCTGGGCCGTCGGGCGCGAGACGATCCTGCAGGCCTGGGCGCGCTTCCTGGCAAGCCTCCCGTCGCCGCCGCCTGGACCGCGGGGGACATGATCCCGCGCGCCTGGCGAAATACTTCACCGCCAAGGTCGCCAAGAACGCAAAGGTACGCCAGCGCTGAATCGTCCAGGACCAGACCCGGACCAAACTGTTCCGAGCCGCTGACAGGCGCCTTCCCCGTCAGAGTGTGAATATCGCGAGTTCCTTGGCGTACTTGGCGTCTTGGCGGTTGAACTGAACTGTTTGGGCCTGTTGTGCGTCCCTGACCGCCATGCCACTCATCACTCTCGAAAATGATCGGCTGAAGGTCGAGATTCTCCCCGAGGTGGGCGCCAGCGTCGTCAGTTGTGCGGCCTGGTTGGGGAAGGCGTGGGTGCCGGTCATGCGCCGCACGCCGCGCGAGGCGATGGTCGAGGGGGACTCGTCCCGGATGGCCAGTTACCTGCTCGTTCCCTTCTCCAACCGCCTGCGCGACGCGCGCTTTCGATTCAGAGGGCGAACGTACCAGCTCAGGCCGAACATGCCCGAAGGCCACGTGATCCATGGCGACGTGCGCCAGCGTCCCTGGGTGGTGAAAGAGGCACGCAGCGACGCGCTGACGCTGACCTTCGATTCGCGCGACATCGCCGACATGAATTTCCCGTTCCCGTTCAGCGCGGTGGTCCGCTACGAACTTGCAGGCGAGGCGTTTGACTCGACGTTGACGCTGACCAATGCCGGGGACGCAGCGATACCGGCGGGCTTCGGGTTCCATCCCTACTTCAACCGGACGCTGACCGCGGCGGGCGAGGCGGTGGAACTGCAAGCGAAGGTGGGCGGGGTCTATCCGGAACTCATCCCGTCCGCACCCGCGGGGTCACTTGCGGCGGATCAGGATTTCTCGGTCTTGCGGCCTCTCGGTGATGCCGTCTTCGACCACTGCTTCGCGGGGTGGGACGGCCGGGCGACAATCCGGTGGCCGGGATCGGGAGTGCTGGCCACGCTGGAATGTCCGCCGCCACTCACGCATCTGATCCTGTACACGCCACGCGACCAGTCGTATTTTGCCCTGGAACCGGTCACGCACGCCAACAACGGGTTCAACCTCTTCGCCGCCGGCCATACAGGCACGGGAGTCCAGGTGCTCGAGCCGGGCGAGGCAATGGAGGCGCGTTTTCGACTGAGA
>METI01000107.1:10498-10644 GCA_001771285.1 candidate division NC10 bacterium RIFCSPLOWO2_12_FULL_66_18 | reverse complement strand
AGAGGCATGGTGAGGGGGCAGCCCCGAGGCACGAAGCGAGTTCACGAATAATTCGGGTTCGGGTGGTTTGACCCTTGAATAACCGGGCTGCCGCGGCGTCGAATTTTGCGAGTCCTGGAGAGGATTTCCGGCCCTCGAAGGTATTG
>METI01000107.1:9927-10451 GCA_001771285.1 candidate division NC10 bacterium RIFCSPLOWO2_12_FULL_66_18 | reverse complement strand
CGGTGCCCAGAAGGGGGCCCTGGTGGGGGCCGGGACGGGGGCGGTGGCCGGGGCCATCATCGGGAACCAGGTGAAGGGGAATCGGCCAGGCCATGCGGGCACCGGTGCGGTCATCGGCGCCCTGGGCGGGGCCGCCGCGGGCGCCCTGATCGGCGATGCCATGGAGCAGAAGAAGCCCGCGCCGGCACAGCCGGGTGGCCAGCTCCAGCCGGTGCCGCCGCCGGGCCAGCCGGCAGGGAGTCCGCCGCCGCCGACCCAGGCCAGCGTCACCGTTCCGGGGCAGTACGCAGGGGATCCCACGCGGGGGCAATTGATCAACGGCACCCCGTACCAGTTGAAGATCTACATGGACGTGGACCCGACCCGCGAGTCCTCTGCCCCATACCTGACCATGAACCCGAACGATGTCCTCCCCGTCAACCTGGACGTCGGGGCCCATCGGGTCGTGGCCGTCGCCAGCAGGGACACGCAATTGGGGCCGCGGACCGTGGGGCGGTCCGACAGGCAGCTCAGGGTTGATGTGC
>METI01000107.1:5542-9911 GCA_001771285.1 candidate division NC10 bacterium RIFCSPLOWO2_12_FULL_66_18 | reverse complement strand
CAGGCAGCTCAGGGTTGATGTGCGAGCGCCTGGCTGGGAGCTGCGGTTCAACGACGGCGACTTCCGGTAATCGCCACGCAGGAGCCAAATGATATGGCCGCGGTTGCCCTCCGACCATCGGATGGGTGGCCGCGGCCGCTTTTTTGAGGGAGGCCCCGTGCCCTTCATCAGCGTGAACGGTGCAGCCATCCACTACGCCTCCGAGGCGCCGCAGGGGGCCGGCGTCTGCCCGACCGTCCTCTTCATGCATGGCGCGGGCGGCACGCGCGAGCACTGGCGCTTCCAGGTGCGGCACGTGGGGCCGCGGTGGGGGGCCATGAGTGTGGATCTCCCGGGGCACGGGGACAGCCAGGGGGATGGCTACCGGACGATCCCGGAGTACCGCGACTTCGTGCGGGCCCTGCTGGATGCCCTGGGCATCTCCCGCGCGGTGCTGGTCGGCCACTCCATGGGCGGTGGGATTGCCCAGAGTTTTGCGCTGGCCTCTCCCGACCGCCTGGCGGGACTGATCCTGGTGGGAACGGGGGCGCGGCTTCGTGTCCACCCGGATATCTTTGCGACCACCCAGCGGGACATGGCGGAGGCGGGGCGGCTCATCAGCCAGTGGGCCTATTCCCGATCGGCCCTGCCCGCCACCGTGGCCCAGGCCGCCCTGGCCTTCGCCAGGAATCGGGGGACGGTCCTGGAGGGGGATTTCCTGGCCTGTGACGCCTTCGATCTGATGCACGAGATCGGCGCGATCCGGGTTCCCACGCTGGTCCTCTGCGGCGAGGAGGATCGCTTGACCCCCGTGAAGTACGCCCGGTTCCTGCAGCAGCAGATCCCAGGCGCGGCGCTCGAGATCATCCCGGGGGCGGGCCACCTGGTGATGCTGGAGAAGCCGGTGGAGGTCAATCGGGCCCTGACCGCCTTCCTGGATACCCACCTGGGCAGGGCGGTCTGAACCCCCCCCATCCACCCCCTGACGGCTTTTCTCTTGAAGGCGTCGCCGTCCCGGTGGTATAACCGCCTCGTGTCCCGGCGACGAGGCGCACATGATTCTACGGTCCGTGCTCCTGCTCCCGACGCACCCTACACAACCTTCCGAGAGGTGACTGGCCCCGGAAGGCTTTTCTTTTCTCCATCAGGCTGGAGGCCATCATGAAAGCGGTCATGCTGCATGGCAAGGGGGATGTTCGGGTCGAGAACGTCCCGGATCCCACGCTGCAAGAGGCCACCGACGTCATCGTCCGGATCACCACGAGCGCCATCTGCGGATCGGACCTGCACCCGTTTCACGGCCGGATGCCCCCCGACGATCCCTTCTCCATCGGCCACGAGTTCGTCGGGGTGGTGGAGGAGGCGGGGAAAGAGGTGCGGGCCGTCAAGCGGGGCGACCGCGTGGTGGCCCCCTTCTCGGTGAGCTGCGGGTTCTGCTACTTCTGCCGGAACCGGCTCCCCGCCCAGTGCGAGACGACGAACCACGCCGTCTTCGGCATGGGGCGGCGCGGCGGCGGCTGGGCGGGGGCCCAGGCGCAATACATCCGCGTCCCCTTTGCCGACTTCATGCTGGAGCGCATCCCGTCGGAGCTGACGGACGAGCAGGCGCTGTTCCTGGGCGATATCTTCTCCACCGGGTACTTCTGCGCGGAGAACGGGGGGATCCGGCCCGGGGATACCGTGGCCGTCTTTGGCAGCGGTCCGGTGGGCCTGTGCACCCAGATGGCCGCCCACCTCTTCGGGCCGGCGCGGGTCCTGGCGGTGGACTACGTTCCTTATCGGCTGGAGCGATCGAAGGCCCTGGGCTGCGTACCCGTGGACGCCAGCGCCGCCGATCCGGTGGAACAGATCCGTGCCCTCACCCACGGCCGGGGCGCCGACGTCACCCTGGAGGCGGTGGGGCACGAGGCGGCCCTGCAGATGGCCATCAAGGCGGTCCGGCCCGGGGGAACGATCTCGTCAGTCGGCGTGTATGTGGAGAAGACCTTCGACTTCCCCATCGGCGACGCCTTCCTCCGGGACCTCACATTGAAGATGGGCAAGTGCAACGCCAAGAACTACATCGCGCCCCTCATGCCGCTGATCCATCAGGGGAAAGTGGATCCCACGGTGATCATCACGCACACGCTCCCCCTGGATGACGCCGTGCGGGGGTACCGGATATTCGACCAGAAGGAGGAGCAGGCGATCAAGGTGATCCTCAAACCCTGACGAAAATTTCGAATTTCGAATGTCGAATTTCGAATGTGAGACCGGCAAATCCGAAATCCGAAATTGGAAATCCGAAATCAAGCGGGTGGGGTTGCATGAAAATTGCGGTCATGGGTAGCGGGGGGATCGGGGGCTATTTCGGCGGCCTCCTCGCCAAGGCGGGGGAGGACGTGACCTTCATCGCCCGGGGGGCGCACCTGGAGGCGATTCAGAAGAACGGCCTGCAGGTGAAGAGCGTCGCCGGGGATTTCCACGTTCGACCGAAGGCGACCCGCGATCCCGCGGCCGTCGGTCCGGTGGACCTGGTCCTCTTCTGCGTCAAGGCCTACGACACGGAGGCGGCGGGGGCACAGGTCCGACCCACGATCGGCCCCCAGACGGTTGTCCTGTGCCTGCTGAACGGCGTGGACAACGAGGAGAAACTGGCGGCCATCCTGGGGGAGGAGCACGTGATGGCCGGCGTGGTCCACATCCTCTCCACCATCAGCGCCCCGGGGGTCATCAGCCAGACCGCCGGTCCCCGGACGATCAAGCTCGGGGAGAAGGATGGGAGGGCCACCCCGCGGGTCGAGCGCATCCTCGGGGTCCTGAAGGGCGCCGGCATTCAGGCCGAGCTCTCGACCCAGATCCAGGTTGACCTGTGGGAGAAGTTCTTGTTCATCTGCGCCCAGGGTGGCGTCACGGCGCTGGGCCGGCTCAGCATCGGGGAGATCCTGGCGTGCGCGGAGACGGCCGCGTTCTACCGCGATGTGATGGAGGAGGTCGCGGCGGTGGCCCGGGCCAAGGGGGTCCCATTGCCCGGGGATGCGGTGGATCGCGCCCTGGCCTTTGCGCGGGGTCTCCAACCGGGGATGCGATCCTCGCTGGCCCACGACCTGGGCCAGGGCAATCGCCTGGAGGTGGAAACGCTGGCCGGCAGCGTGGTGCGATACGGTCGTGAGGTGGGGGTGCCGACCCCGTTCAACTTTGCAATCTCTGCCTGCCTGAAGCCCCACCACGAGAAGGCCATGGCGGCCCGTTCGGGGTGAGCGGGTCGCGGCAGGATCGGACCTGGTCGGCTGCGGGCCATCAAACGCGAGGAACCAGCATGCGATGGATGGAACTGATCGACGACCACCGGGTGTTCCTGGTCCGGGTGATTCCGGAGATCTGGGCAGAGATGCAGCGCGGTGCCTTGAAGTCGGTGGACTTGCTCCGTCCAGGCCTGACCGAGCGGCGACCCGAGTTCCAGGAGAGCGATGTCCTGCTCCTGTACCGTCCGCAACAGCCGGTGCAAGGCGCGCCGCCGGCCGAGCTGTCCCACGTCGTGGCGGTGCGGGCGGAGTTCTCCAATGACACCGGATACGCCCTGGGGCCCGTGTTCCGGTTGAAACCCTCGCTGGGACGGGAGCGCCTGCTCTTTGCCTCCCAGCAGGGATCCCTCCCCGAGCTGTTCCGGCGGCCCGACGATCGGACGTTCACCTTGATGCTGCTGACGAGCCAACAGTGCGAACAATTCCTGGGGTACGTGCTGAATACCGGGATCGCCCTCGAGGTCGAGGAGGGGACAGGCCGCTCTCCGGCCGTGACCCCGGTGGGGGAGGAGCCCGGCATTGTCGAGTTCGAGTGGTAAAGCCACGCTGAAGACCTGACGTGGGCTTGGGTGGCTGAGGTGCGAATGTGCTGACGGACTTTACCCGCTTTGTGATCGTGCCGAACCGGGAGGCACCCCCCAGTCGCGCGTACCGCGCGGTCATCACGTGCACCGAGTGTGACTGGTCCGGGGAGACCGAACTAACCGCCAACGAGGTCCAACGCCTTCTCTGTGGCGCGTGCGGGAACGTGGAGAAGGCTTACCTGGGTATCCCCGACGAGTTCGTCGGCGTCCCCTGCCCCGAGTGCTGTCGGTCGGCCACCCAGTTGGAACGGAAGACGGACATCTTCGGGCGGATCGAGGTGCTGCGGCTCTACTGTCCTGACTGCGGCTGGGAACTCTGATCCCAGACAGTCCATTTGAACCGCCAAGACGCCAAGATCGCCAGGGACATTATGATGGTTCGGTCCCTCGATCGGAGAACGCGAAGCAGGGTTCATGGGGGCTTCGTAATCTCCGTTCCTTTGACCACATGGAGCGTTCCGACCTTTGCGTCCTTGGCGCCTTGGCGGTTAATATTCTTGGATCGGGGCTGAGGCGGAGGTC
>METI01000107.1:0-5486 GCA_001771285.1 candidate division NC10 bacterium RIFCSPLOWO2_12_FULL_66_18 | reverse complement strand
GGCCGCCACGCTCCTACGAGGCCGTTGCGCCTGGGCGGCCCAGCCCGCCCCGCCGGACCCCCGCGAGCGACGCCTCCGGAACCTGCGCCAGTTGACCTTCGGGGGACAGAACGCCGAGGCGTATTTTTCCCAGGACGGAAGACGGCTGATCTTCCAGTCCACGCGGGACGGCCGGCAGTGCGACCAGATCTACACCATGGATCTGGAGGGGAACGACGTCCGGATGGTGAGCACCGGCACGGGGGTCACGACCTGTTCCTTCTTCTTCCCGGATGGACGCCGGTTCATCTTCTCCTCGACGCACCTGGCCGGTCCGGACTGCCCGCCCCGCCCGGACATGAGCCGGGGGTACGCCTGGGGGCTCCACCCCACGTACCACATCTTCGCGGCCGATCCGGATCGGGGCACCCTGGTCCAGCTCACCCGCGAGGGGGAGTACAACGCCGAAGGCGCGCTGTCACCCGACGGGACGAAGATCGTCTTCACGTCTCACCGCAACGACGACCTGGACCTCTACCTCATGCACAGCGACGGCGGGAGCGCGCGGCGCCTCACGGACGAGTACGGCTACGACGGCGGGCCGTTCTTCTCCTGGGACGGCCGGTCCATCGTCTACCGGGCCTTCCACCCCCGGACCGAGGCCGAGCGGCGCGAGTACGCGGCGAACCTCGCCCAGCACGTCTTTCGCCCCACCTGGCTGGAGCTCTTCGTGATGAATGCCGACGGCACGGGGAAGCGGCAGGTGACCGATCTGCGCGCGGCCAGTTTCGCCCCGTTCATGCACCCCAACGGCCGGCAGATCATCTTCGCTTCGAACCTGCACGACCAGACCGGTCGGAGCTTCGCCCTGTACCTGATGAACGTGGACGGGACGGGCCAGGAGCGGGTGACCTTCGAGGGGAGCTTCTCGAGCTTCCCCATGTTCTCGTCCGACGGCCGCCAGCTCGTCTTCGTGTCGTCCCGCGGGTCGCTGCGGGAAAAGGATCCCCGCGCCCCGCGGGAGTTCAACGTCTTTCTCGCCGAATGGGTTCCGTAGGATGCCGTTCCCCGCCATTCGTGCCGCCTAGCCTGTCATGCCGGCCAACCTGACCCCGCAATACCTCGAGGCGGACAGACGCTTCAAGGCCGCCAAGACCATCGAGGAAAAAGTCGCGGCCCTGGAGGAGATGCTTTCCCTCATCCCCAAACACAAGGGGACGGAGCACCTCCAGGGGGACCTCAAGCGCCGCCTCGCCAAGCTGCGGGCGGAAGCGGAGCAGGCCCGACGGCGCCGCGGCGGCTTCTCCACCTCGGTGGATCGGGAGGGCGCGGGCCAGGTGGTCCTGGTTGGCCCTCCCAACGCCGGGAAATCGTCGCTGGTGGCGTGCCTGACCAAGGCCCAGTCCGAGGTTGGGGACTATCCCTTCACCACCCGGCGACCGATCGCCGGCATGATGCAGTTCGTCAACATCCAGATCCAGCTCGTGGACCTGCCGGCCGTCTCCGACGAGTACATGGAGCCGTGGGTGCCCAGCCTGGTACGGCCGGCGGACCTGGCGCTGCTGATCGCCGACTTGGCCAGTCCATCGGTCCTGGAGGATCTCGAGAAGGTGATCGCCATCCTGGACCGGAGGAAGGTGGCCCTGGTCTCCCCGGGATCGCCGCCGCCTCCGACCGGATGGGCGCATGTTCCGACACTGCTCCTGGCCAACAAGGCGGATACGGCATCGGCTGAGACGGTGCTGGAGATCCTGCGGTCGGAGTACCGGTCCCGATTTCCGGTCCACGCGGTGTCCGCCCAGACCGGCCGCGGCCTCGAGCCGCTCAGGCGGACGATCTACGATGGGCTCTGCATCGTGCGGGTCTATTCGAAGCCCCCCGGCAAGGAACCCTCCATGCAATCCCCGGTGGTTCTCCCCCGGGGGAGCACGATCGTGGAGATGGCGGCGGCCATCCACAAGGATTTCGCCCGGCAGTTGAAGTATGCCCGCGTCTGGGGCGGGACCAAGTTCAGCGGGCAGCGGGTCCAGCAGGACTATGTCGTCCAGGAAGGCGACGTCATCGAGCTACACATCTAGCCCTGAGCCCAATCAGTACAGCACTTGAACCGCCAAGACGCCAAGTGCGCCAAGAAGCTCCCCATGTTCAAGGGCGAATGGGGAAGAGAGACGAAAGCCGCTCGGAACTTCCGGCTCTGAATTCGCCACCAGCCTGGATGAGACCTGGCACGCCTTTGCGGCCTTGGCGACCTTGGCGGTGAAATATTTGGGTTGGAAGCACCTGGCCAAAGCCGAAGAGCGCGCTTGTCCTTAAGAGCGGACGTTCGACGGACGCCGGTCAACGAGGTTTGACCGGCGGAGGAATGAGACGTATATTGTGAATGGTGCCACAAGTGATCCGGCGCCGAAGGAGTCGTCATGGTTCCCTCCACGCCCTCTCCGGATGAATCAGTCGAGGTCTGTCCCTACTGGCACGAGGTCGCAGCCGATTTCGCCTCCATGTACCCGGCCGGCGGCTACTGCATCGCGGGCTGCCACAAGCGCATCAAGGTCATGGGCGAGAAGACGTTCCGCGATGTCTGCGCGATGAACTTCGCCGAGTGCGAAGGCTACCAGCGGCTGCTGGCCGAGGAAGAGGCGAGGCAGCGCCAGACCCTGGGGACGATCTGGCGGTAGGCGGCGCCTCACGGCTGGTTGCCGCGTCTGCGGTTCCCCGTCGCCGCTTCCCGCGTCGAGCGTGGGGGCCTGCGCCTCGTGCATCCGGGCCGCCCCACCCGGTCTGGATGCGCACCTCGCCCGCGTCCATGCGGCGACCCGCTGCGCTTTCGGACTCCCGCCCGAGTCGCCTCGCGATCCCGGCAGCATCCCATGCGAGCACAGTGCACATTCGCCCTCATCGCTCTTCGGCACCTGAGGTAGCTCGAGCCATGACGGAACGGTACCGGGTCATCATCGTGGGTGCAGGACCTGCGGGGATCTTCGCGGCGCTGGAATTGACCCGCGCCGGCGTGGACGGCGTTTTGCTGCTGGAAAAGGGGCCGGACCTTTCCGAGCGGCAGCGCCTGGGTCGCGGGGGCTCCATGCTGGCCGGCTGGGGCGGCGCCGGCGCATACAGCGACGGGAAGCTGGCCCTCTCCACCGAGATCGGCGGCTTCATGGGCCGCTACTGCACGCCGGGCCAGTTGGCCGAACTGGTGGAATACGTGGATGAGACCTACCGGACCTTCGGGGCGCCCGCAGAGCTTCACGGATCGGACACCGAGGCGGTGGCTCATCTCCAGCGGCAGGCGGCGCGGTTCGACATGAAACTCATCCCCAGCCGCTACCGGCATCTGGGAAGCGACGGTTGTGGAGAGCTCCTGGGAAAACTCCGGGCGCATCTGGGCGGGCTGGTGGCGGTCCGCTGCGGGACGCCGGTAGCCGAGGTGATCCCCGGCAGCGGCAACAGCGTCGGCGGCGTGCGGCTGGAGGACGGGACGGCGATCGCCGCAGAGTACGTCATCCTGGCGCCCGGCCGGGAGGGTTCTGCCTGGCTGGCCAAGGAGGCGGAACGGCTGGCCCTGCACACGACGATCAACCCGGTGGACATCGGTGTCCGGATCGAGGTCCCGGCTTCGGTGCTTGAAGAGATCACGCGGGTCACCTACGAGGCCAAGATCATCTACTACACCCGGCATTTCGAGGACATGGTCCGCACCTTCTGCATGTGTCCGCACGGCGAGGTGATCCGGGAGGACCTGGGCGGGCTGTACACGGTGAACGGCCACAGCTACGCCCATCGCAAGACCGCCAACACGAATTTCGCGTTGCTGGTCAGCAAGACCTTCACGGAGCCGTTCCGCGAGCCCATCGCCTACGGCCAGCACATCGCCCGGCTGGCCAACATGCTGGGCGGCGAGGTGATCGTCCAGCGCCTGGGCGACCTGCGGCAGGGCCGGCGGTCCACCCCCGGGCGGATCGCGCGAGGCCTGGTGGAGCCGACACTCCGCGAGGCCACCCCTGGCGACCTCAGTCTGGTCTTACCGTACCGCTATCTCGCCGACATCCTGGAGATGCTGGAGGCGCTGGACCGGCTCGCCCCCGGCGTCAACTCGGTTCACACGCTGCTCTATGGGGTCGAGGTGAAGTTCTATTCGCTCCAGCTCCGGCTGGGGCCGGGCCTGGAGACGGAGATCCCTCATCTCTTCGCGGTGGGGGATGGCGCCGGGGTCAGTCGCGGTTTGGTCCAGGCCTCGGCCTCGGGCGTGCTGGCCGCGCGGAGTATCGCGGGGAATGACCAAATCCCAATCCGCCGCGGGCGGAATGACCAATTGCGGATGGTAGTTCCGTGAAGCCCCTTGACGGCGCGCTGTGGGCGCCCACCATCATTGGTCATTGGAAATTGGTCATTGGTCATTTGATCGGGAGAATTCACGGGTCCGTTTGTGAATTATGCGGGCTGAGGACGCGCGTCCTGGACGAGTCAGTGAGGAGGATCGTCGGCCGCGAGAAAGGTCCGGACCGCCGACAGCAGTGCCTCGGATGGTTCCAGCAACGTCGAGTGATCGGCGCCGGGGAGAGCCAGGCGACGCACCCGGGGCAGGTGCGAGGCCAGGACGTCTATCACGCTGGAGAAGTGGCGGTGGGTCATTTGCCCGACGAGCAAGAGGACGGGCTGTCGCAGCGCGGCCAGGCGCGCTGTCGGGTTGAAAGCCTCGGCCGATCGGACGATCCCCTCGATGATCCAGGGCGGCCGGGACAAGAGGAGCGAGCGGTACCGGCTGCGCAGGAGCGCCTGGGCCCGGGCGGGCGGCAGGACGCAGCGGAACCAGTAGTCGAGGCCGGCGGCCACGTCCCGTTCCCGCATGATCCGGGCGATCGTCTCGCCGCGTAGGCCGGCCGTGTCAATCGGATGTTCCTGCCGCAGGCCCAGCATCGGCGGCTCGGCCAGGATCAGGCGCCTCACCCGCTCCGGATAGGCCAGCGCGAAGCCCAGGGCCGCGATCGCTCCGCCGGAGCAGCCGAAGAAATCCGCCTCCGGGATCTCCAGGCCATCCAGCAGCCCCCGCAGGTCCTCGGCCAGCACCTCGACGGTGTACGGGGCCTCCCGCGGGGGGATCTCGCTCTGCCCGTGGCCCCGCCGATCGTAGGCGATGACCCGGTAGTTTATCGCCAGGTGCGGGATGAGGCGACGCCACACGTCGAGGCCCAGGGCATCGTTGTGCAGCAGCACCAGCGGCTCGCCGCTGCCGGCAACCTCGTAGTAGGTCTGGATGCCGTTGGTCTTGATGAAGGGCAACGTTCGTTCCCAAGATCGAGATGTGGGAAAAAGCCCTCGACTGGCGGCTCACCCTGTGGCTGGTGTGCTGCCGTCGAGAAAGGCCCGGGCCTTGGCGAGCAGTTCGCGGGCGTTCTTGAAGGTCAGGCGCTTCACGGCCTCCTCGTAGGGGAGCCAGAGGTAGCCGGAATGCTCGTGGGACAGGGTGACCTCGCCCGTGGGCGTCTCGGCCAGGAAGAAGATGACCACCT
>METI01000106.1:12384-13296 GCA_001771285.1 candidate division NC10 bacterium RIFCSPLOWO2_12_FULL_66_18 | reverse complement strand
TTTTCCATTTCACTCCTCCTCCATGACCAGAGGGACGCGCCGATCCGGCAGCGGTGACAGCGCACCGATGGCGACCCCCGGCTGCCGGTCTGGTTCGCGGGCCGGCTGGAAGAACCGCTGGGCGATCCAGGTGGGCACGACGGCGCTCAGGACCACCACCGTCACCAGGACCGAGAACTGGTCCTTCGTCAGGATCCCGGCATTCAGTCCGTAGAGCGACGAGATGGTGCCGAACGTGAGGCCGGTGCTCATCAGGAGCGTCGTGTAGGTCGCCCCCAGCGGCAGGTAGCGTCGCGCCGGCGGGTACACGCCCACGGCCTTGGTCAGGAGCTTGATTCCCAGCAGGCCCAGCATCAGGCCCAGGTTAGCTCCCACGGCCCGCAGCGACACGTTCATGCCCGATTTGACGAAGAAGAAGGGCGTGAGCAGCGCGAAGGCCACCACGCGGAACCGGCGCTGCTGCTCCCGGTGGGCGTGGAAGATCTTGGCCACTGCCAGCCCCAGGATGAAGGCCGGCAGGACCGCATGGCTCTCCGCCCGGTCGGCGAAATACATCAGGACCAGGAGCGCCGCGAAGGCCCCCTTGATCTCCGGCTCGATGACCCGACCGCCATAGCGGGGAAAAAACCAGGGCTGCAGGCGGGGCATGATGATGACGATCGCGGCGGAGACCAGGACGAACAGGACCAGCCACCAGGTAGGGCGCAGGAACAACAGACTGAGGGCCAGGGCCGTCCCGAAGTCGGTCACGAACGTGGAGGCCATGATGATCTTCCCCAGCGTCGTGTGGGTCAGCCCGGTCTCCACCAGCACGGCGTACACCACCGCCAGCGAGGTCGTGGACAGGGCCACCCCGCAGATCTGCGCCGCCTTCCAGCTCCAGCCGAACAGGTAGTGGGCCGCCAGCCACGC
>METI01000106.1:0-12331 GCA_001771285.1 candidate division NC10 bacterium RIFCSPLOWO2_12_FULL_66_18 | reverse complement strand
GGCGCGCCTGCATCAGGTCGGGGTCCACCTCTGCCCCAGCCAGAAAGGTGAGGACGATGCTGGCAAAGCTGGCCAGGAAGTCAATCCATGGGGTGCTGTGAAGCCCGAAGGTGTTGGCCGCAACCACCCCCAGGAGGATCTCGATCAGGGCGACCGAGATCCCCATCTCCACCGACGCCATGCTGGCCACGAGGATCAGGATCCCCATGACCATTCCAATCCACGCGCTCTCCATCTACACCTCCCTCTGGAGACGGTTGGCCGTCCGAGACGATGGTCCCGGGAGTCGAATCCGCGGGGGATGGCTCTCCTCGCATGACGGCCAGGTCCACAGCCATCGCCTTCAGATCCGCCGTCAGCTTCAGCACCTGGAACTCCAGGGCGAGGCGGACTCGGCGGTCCTCCGCTTGTTGGGCCAGCAAGGTCTCGATGCGCCGGTGAAGTTTCTCGTTCTCGAAGCGGAGGCTCCCGATTTCGGTCCCTTGATCCGCATCCGCCCCCCCGCGTCTGCCTGCCTCGGCGGGCGCCGGGGGCGCCGATTCCGCAGCCTGGGTCACCGGCCCAGCCTCCCGCTCGGGCCCGAAAACACCGGCGCGTCCGACGAACACGTCCAGCACCCGATGCCAGCTACTGCTCTCCCGCCCCCTGGCCTCGTCCGCGTACCGGTAATCGAACTTCCGCGCGAACTCCTCCAGCTCCCACGAGAGGTCCTGCCAGCGGCGCTCATGAATGGCCAGCAGGGTGGGGAGATTCGGATGGTCCCGGCCAATGGCCATGGCCGCATACAGGTGGGGCAGACACAGCCCGGCAGACCGGGCGAAGGCCGCGGCGAACTCCGCCTCGCCGATGAATTCCAGGATCGTCCGGAGGTCATCCCGTTCCGAGCGTCGGGCGAACGAGCACATGTAACAGCGGGACTTCTTGCTCCGCCAGGCGAGGACTGGCAACCGGTCCTGTTGCGAGCCGGTCAGTCGCTCCCGGAGCCGCTGCCAGCGACCCCGCGGGCGGGCCGCTCGGCTGGCCGCTTGCAGGTGCTCCAGCGTCTCCTGAAGGAGATGCCGGTAGATCAGCGCCACGCCCAGGGCGCTGTTCCTGATGCTGGGCAGCATCCAGGCGTGCCAGTTGCAGAAGCCGTGAGACTCCAGCAGACGGTCGCGGGTGACCGGGTCATTCACCTGCTCGTACATCAGGCCATCCAGGGCCTTCAGTGCGGCCTGCTCCAGCCGCGTGCAGACCGGGCAGCCCGGCTCCTGAAAGGCGTCCAAGAGCTGGAAGTAGGTGATGAACTTCGACGACGGATCCGCCGACCGGAGAATCATCCGGACGTCCTGAAATAGTCCACTCAACCGGTTCATTTGCCGCCCTGGTCCCTCACCAATTTGCCATCGCTCCGCTGCTCTACTGGCTTCCCGCCCCACCACAACCAACAATGAAAAACTCCTACCGGCATTGCCAGTAGGAGTTATCACCCCGCCACAGGCGGGGACCCGCGAACTCCATCGCTATTCGCTTGGCCTTCTTATGCCATGCCGGGTGGCCAGGGTCAAGGAATTTCCATCGGCCGGGGATTCCCAGCCCCTGGCCGGCCTTTCCGGGTGGCAGGCCCGGGCCCGCCTCACCATCCCCCTGGGGAACCCCCAGAGATGTCGGGTGGTTAGGCCAATTATTACAATCCCGGCACTGGCACTCGGACAGTTGACGGCGGACTCGTGGAATTGACTCGCTCGAACCTACCGCGAAAGGGGGTGAATGAGGCCAACGAACTGCCTGAATGACGGCGTGGGCTTCATGCCGGCCAGCGCCAGCGTGCTGTTTGGCTACCAGTTCAAGTCCATCGTCGCCCTGGGGCCGATGGTCGGGCCAATCATCGCCGTCCAGTGAGGGTGGCTGCCGGCCGTCCTGTGGCTGGTCCTGGGGGTCTTCTTCGTGGGCTGGGTCCAGGACTACACGGCGGCGATGCTGGCCATAAAGGGGTAAAGGGGGACCCGGCATTACAAGTCATATTTGTCAGAACCCCATCCGAGAACCCACAGGCGCGGCGCTGGGGCATCGCCACGCGCAGGACGAGACAGAGGCGGTCATCCCCCGACGGATCGGGCTTCACCCTCTCCCTATCCCAAACCCCGCTCCCCAAGAATCCAGAAGCAGTTCCAAGGAAATCAGCCAGTTGGCTCCCCAAAGGTGTCCGGTACCTTTTCGTTTTTGTTCCTACCCTGCCTGGCGTCACCCCGCACCAGTGGCCGAGCTGCTTTCCCCTGCCTGGGGCACTCCAATCCCTAGGGGGCCGGCGGAGTCGTCGCACTCCCCCTCTCAGCGTTGCCTCTCCCGCGCACCTGAGAACCATCTTGGGCGCATCCGGGGCAAAAGAAGCGCCTCCGCGCGATGAACACGGGTTTTTCCTTGACATTGTTTTCGCACTCTCGATAGAGTCACTTGGCTTGCCGGAGGCTGGGACAACTCGCGAGGGGAGGGGACATGACAAGAGGAAGCTCGGGAGAAAACGCTGGGTGGCGGATGCGGGGAGTTGCGGTGCTGGCCGTCGTATCGGCCCTCGGGGTACAGGCCTGGGCTCCATCGGTGGGGCGGGCGGCCGTCCCGGAAAAGACGCAGCCCGGAGGTGAATTGACCTTCGCCGTGGCGGCCGAGCCCCCCTCCTTCGACGGGCACCGGGAGACGACCTTTGCCATGATCCACCCGGTCGCCCCGCACTACAGCCTGCTCTTGAAGTTCGATCCGGACACCTACCCGAAGATCGTGGGCGACCTCGCCGAGAGCTGGACCATCTCCCGGGACGGGGTGACCTACACGTTCAAGATCCGGGACGGAGTGAAGTGGCACGATGGGAGCCTGCTGACAGCGAAGGACATCAAGGCCACCTACGACAAGATCGCCTTTCCCCCGCCCGGCGTGGTGAGCGTGCGGAAG
Source organism: candidate division NC10 bacterium RIFCSPLOWO2_12_FULL_66_18 (assembly GCA_001771285.1). GTDB lineage: Bacteria > Methylomirabilota > Methylomirabilia > Methylomirabilales > 2-02-FULL-66-22 > 2-02-FULL-66-22. Next base: position 9,406 of record METI01000106.1, on the reverse strand, counting down.
GCGTCCTACGCAGCCCTGGAGCGCGTGGAGGCGCCCGACGCCCGCACCGTGGTCTTCCGGCTAAAGTGGCCCGAGGCATCCATGCTGGCCAACCTGGCCTCGCCCTGGAACTTCATTTACAAGGCCGACATCCTGGCCAAGGATCCCCGCTGGTACGAGAAGAACATCATGGGGACGGGGCCGTTCAAGTTCGTGGAGTACGTCTCCGGCTCGCACTGGGTCGGCAAGCGGAACGAGGATTACTTCGTGAAGGGCCGTCCGTACCTGGACGGATTCCGCGCCCTGTTCATCAGGGACACGGCGGCGCGGCTGGCCGCCGTGCGCGGCGGGCGGGCCCTGGTGGAGTTCCGCGGGGACTCCCCCGCCGCCCGCGATGACCTGGTCAGGGCCCTGGGAGACAAGATCGTGGTCCAGGAGAGCTCCTGGATCTGCGCCCTGACCGTGGCCATCAACACCGAGAAGAAGCCCTTCGACGACCCGCGGGTGCGCCGCGCCCTCTCCCTGGCGGTGGATCGCTGGGAGGCCTCCCGGGTCCTCCCCAAGATTGCCTTCGTCAAGGAGGTGGGCGGCGTGCTCCGGCCCGGCTCCGAATACGCCATGCCCGAGTCGGAGCTGATCAAGCTGGCCGGGTTCTGGAAGAACATCGAGGCCTCCCGCACCGAGGCCCGGCGCCTCCTGCGCGAGGCAGGAGTCCCCGACGGATTCAAGTTCACCTTCAAGAACCGCGACGTGGCCATGCCGTACCAGCCCGTGGGTATCTACCTAATCGACCAGTGGCGCAAGGTGGGGCTGAACGTGACCCAGGTCGTCCAGGAGACCGGGCCGTACACCGCGGACCTGCGGGCGGGCAATTACGAGACCAGCCTGGACTTCGTGTGCGACTTCATGGACGAGCCGGACCTCCAGCTCTTCAAGTACCTGTCCAGCGACAAGAGCCCGGCCAACTACGGTCGGTACAAGGACCCCGTCCTGGACGACCTCTACCTGAAGCAGGCGCGGGCCACCGACCCGGCCGAGCGGAAGAAGCTCGTCTGGGCCTTCGAGCGCCGGGTCCTGGACGAGATGGCCTACCAGTGGCCCACCCTGTGGTGGCAGCGGATCATCCCGCACTGGGCGAAGTTGCGGGGCTGGAAGATCACTCCCAGCCACTACCTGAACCAGGACCTGCGGGACGTCTGGCTGGCCAAGGAGTGACGCGGCAACCCGGCGACGTGGAGACAGGGCGGACTGAGAGGGCGGCCCGCGGCCGGCATCCGGCCCGATCCGGATAGCGTGCAGCGGGCCGTCACGTTTTCCGGGGCGGCGGCGCGGGCCGCCAGGCTGCCAGGCCCGGTGAATTCCCCATGCGCACGTTCATCCTGATGCGCTTCCTGGTGATGATTCCCACCCTGCTGGGGGTGGCGGTCCTGGTCTTCCTCCTCCTGCGGGTGGTGCCCGGGGACATCGTTCAACTCAAGTACGCGGGCGAGGGAGCCTTCGTCCCCAAGGAGACCCTCGATCTGGAGCGGGCGCGGCTGGGCCTCGACAAGCCGCTGTGGCGGCAGTTCGTGGACTGGATGTGGGGCGTGATCCAGTTCGACTTCGGCCTCTCCATGTGGACGGGCCGGCCCATCCGGTACGAGATCGCCATCCGCCTCCAGCTCAGCGTCCAGCTCGCCATCATGGCCACGGCGATCGCCAGCCTGCTGGCCATTCCGCTGGGAACCCTGGCGGCCGTGAAACAGGACACGTGGGTGGACCACCTCGTCCGGGTCTTCAGCATCGCCGGCCTGGCCACCCCGTCTTTCTGGCTGGGCATCCTGATGATCCTGGCGCTGCTCATCCTGTTTCGCTGGCTCCCGCCCATGACCTTCACCCCCTTCTGGGTGGACCCCTGGGCCAATCTCTCCCAGCTCATCTGGCCGGCGCTGGCCGTGGGCTACCGGTACTCCGCCATGGCCACCCGGATGACCCGGTCGGCGGTCCTGGAGGTCCTGCGGGAGGATTACATCCGGACGGCCCGGGCCAAGGGCCTCTGGGAGCCGTGGGTGATCGCCCGCCACGCCCTGCGCAACGCCCTGCTCCCGATCACCACCGTGATCGGGTTGGAGTTCGCCTTCCTCATCGGCGGCCTGGTAGTGACGGAGCAGGTCTTCAATCTCAACGGGATCGGGATGTTGTTCGTCGAGGCGATCGCGCGGCGGGATTACACCATGACCCAGGCCTTGGTCCTGCTGGTGGGGTCCACCTTCATCGTGATGAACTTCCTGCTAGATCTGCTCTACGCCATGCTGGATCCGCGGGTCCGGCTGCGGTAGGCGAGTGCGAAGGATGAAAACGGCAAGGGGATCATGCATGAACCGCCAAGACGCAAAGGACGCCAAGATCGGAGCTTTTGGCGGTCTTGGCGCCTTGGCGGTCAGCGGGTCCCTCTGAACGGACGACGATGGACGAGCGGACGATCGAACTTCCAGGGCTTGCGGTCGAGGCGCGACCCCTTGCCGCGATACCCCGCGGGATGCGATCCCTCCTGCGCTTCCTGCGCAAGAAGCCCTTGGGAGCCGCCGGAGGGTTCATCATCGTTGCCATGGCCCTGGGAGCGCTGGCCGCGGGGGTGGTGGCGCCCTACGACCCGCTGGAGACCGACTTCGACGCCATGCTGGGGCCGCCGACCCAGGCCCACTGGTTGGGCACCGACGCCTTCGGCCGGGATGTGCTGAGCCGGATCATCCACGGCGCCCGGACGGCCCTCTTGGTGGGCTTTGCCTCCTCCTTCCTGGGGGCGACCCTCGGGGCCATCCTCGGCGTTGCCTCGGCGTACCTCGGCGGGCGGGTAGATCTGTACACCCAGCGCTGCATGGACATCCTGATCTCGTTCCCCATCATCATCCTGGCCCTCTCGGTGGTCGCCATGCTGGGTGGCGGGACGTTCAACCTCATCCTGGCCATCATGATCCCGTTCATCCCCCGCGTCTCGCAGGTGCTGCGGGCCAGCGCGCTGGCCATCCGGGAGATGCCGTACATCGAGGCCGCGCGCGCCCTCGGAATGGGGTCCTCGCGGATCATCCTCCGGCACATGTTCCCCAACGTGATGGCATCCTACCTGGTGATGCTGACCGCGTTCCTCGGACAGGCGATCCTCCTGGAGGCCTCCCTCAGCTTCCTGGGCCTAGGCACGGCCGAGCCGATACCGTCGTGGGGCCTCATGCTCCGGGGCGCGGCCGTCGAATTCGCCGAGCGGGCCCCCTGGATGGCCATCTTCCCCGGCCTGACCATCAGTGCGGCCGTCTTCGCCTTCAACGTGCTGGGCGACGCCCTGCGCGACGTCCTCGATCCGAAGCTGCGCATGGCCTGAGGCCCGCCCCCGATCCGTCCGCCACCTTGATCCTCCATCGCGCCCGCGTGGCCCCCGGGATTGACCGTCTCGGTCACCGTGCCGACTTTTTGGAGGGATCGCCCCCGCCCGGATCCCCGCGAGGGCAGTCGTCTCTTTGTACCCCTATTGAGGGCATCCGCTCGGGCAGTCAACGCAATGAAAAATGTCTGGCCCGAGAACCAGACCTGTCTCTCCTCAAGAAAACGTTTGGCGAATCTCGCTGCCCCCGATTAGTGTGTGGAAGCGAGGTTCCAGGGATGCCGATGCCAGTGCCTGGCGAGTCTGTCCGTCTGAGGGAAACGAACCTCCGTCCGTTTCCGTTGCTGCCCGTCTGGTTCCTGGTCGTCATCTTCTATCTGAACATCACCTCCCGCATCGTCTTCTCGCCGCTTTTGCCCGTCCTCGAGGGGGAACTGGGCTTGCGCCACGGGGAAGCGGGCTCCCTCTTCCTCCTGATCCAGATTGGCTATTGCCTGGGTCTCCTGGGATCCGGCTTCGTCGCGTCGTGGCTGAACCACCGCCGCACGATCCTGGTGTCCACAACGACCCTGGGGGCCGTCCTGCTGGTCATGTCCCGATCAGCCTCGGTCACCGGGCTGCGGGCAGAGCTCGTCCTGCTGGGCGCTTTTGCGGGGCTGTATCTGCCGTCAGGAATCGCGACGCTGACGGGAGAGATCCGGAAGGAGCACTGGGGGAAGGCGCTGGCGATCCACGAGTTGGCGCCGAACCTCGGCTTCGTCACGGCGCCCCTCCTGGCGGAGGCCCTCCTGAGGTTCCTGCCCTGGCGTGGCGTCCTGGCCGTTCTGGGCAGCCTGGCGATCCTCATGGGGGGCATCTTCGCGCTGGCAGGCCACGGAGGGAGCCGCCGGGCCGAGCCCCCCCGGTTCGATACGATGAAGCAGATCGCCCGCGATCCCTCGTTCTGGGTCATCGCGACGCTGTTCACCGTCTCCATCGGATCAGGGTTGGGCGTGTATACGATGATGCCGCTCTTCCTGGTCACCGAGATCGGGCTGGAGCGGGAACTGGCAAACACCATCGCCGGGTTGTCCCGGGGCCCCGGGATCCTCCTCGTGTTCTTCTCTGGGCTGATCACGGATCGGATTGGCCACCGGAGGGCACTGGCCATCTCCCTGTTGACGATGGGGACGTTCACGCTGCTGCTCGGGGTGGTTCATGGCCGGGTGATCACGCCGGTGTTGGTCATCCTTCAGTCCACCTCGATCGTCTGCTTTTTCCCCGCAGGCTTTTCCATGCTCTCCGCGATGTTTCCACCCCATCTCCGGAATCTGGCGGTCTCCATGGTGACCATCGTCGGATCGTTCCTCGGAGCGGGCGCCATCCCGCCGGCGATCGGATACCTGGCAGAGGTCTCCTCCTTTTCATCCGGCCTCATCCTGCTGGGCGTCGTGACGCTGGCGCTCCTGCCCGTGTTACGCTACGGAAAATCTTCCCCGGGGATGGACGGGAAGGCGGACCACCCGAACGTCCCGGTGGGCTGAGGGGCGGGGCAACCGCCGCCGCTCTCCAGCAACGCTGCCAAGTCCTCCGCCGGTTGGCTCCGGGTCCCGCACGCCTCGGGAACCCACCGTTACCGCCCGGGTGCGACGATCTGGTTGCGGAGGATACCGATTCCCTCGACCTCGGCCTCGACGACGTCGCCCGGCTTCAGCCACTGCGGAGGCACGAAGCCGGCCCCCACGCCGGACGGCGTCCCCGTGGCGATGATGTCTCCCGGCTCCAGGGTCATGCCGGCCGAGAGGACCTCGATCAGCTCCTCGATCCGGAAGACCATGTCCCCCGTCGTGGCTTCTTGCCGGGGCTCGCCGTTCACCCGCAGCCCGATCCGGAGGGCGTGGGGCGCCGGAAGGGCGCTCTTGTGGACGATCCATGGCCCGAGGGGGGCGAAGGTGTCCAGGCTCTTCCCCTTGAACCATTGCGTGTGCTTCTTCTGCAGGTCCCGGGCCGTGACGTCGTTCATGATGGTGTAGCCGAAGACGTACTCGTAGGCCCGGGCCCGGGGGATGTCCCGTCCCCGACGGCCGATCACGACCGCCAGCTCGGCCTCGTAGTCGAGGTTCTGGGTCGCCGGCCAGCAGATCACCCCGGCCTCGTGGCCGACGACGGCGGTGGGCGGCTTGGTGAAGAAGACCGGCACCGTCGGGACGTCGGCCCCCCGCTCCTTCGCATGCTCGGCATAGTTGCGTCCCACGCAGAAGATATTCCGGGGGGGTCGCGGGATCGGGCTCAGAAACCGGGTCCGGTCCAGCGGACGCACCACCGGGTTGCGTGGCCCGGTGCGCCACGTCCCATCCGACAGGCAGTGCGCCACGGCCTGGAGAACGGCCTTCGCGGCCCTGAGGCCGGACGGACCGCCGCCGACCAGCCCCAGCATATCGGTGGGAAGCGCACCGGTCGTCTTCACGTCTTTCCGGCCGCGGCGCAGGGCGCGCGCCGCCGCCCCAAGGTGAACGACTGCCACGTCCAGGACGCCCACCAGCGTCGCCTGCCCGTCCCACAGCACCGTCGCGAACCGCAATCCCGCACTTGGCCTGGTCAATGCCCTTCCCTCCTTGTCACGCTTGCAAGGTTTGCTGGAAATTCCCGGGGCCTTCTGACGCCGCGGGCAACGGACCCGGCATTATAGGGGGTGCAGTCTATGGGCAAGGCGGGTCGGCGGTCAAGAGAGTGGCGAGGTCGGGGTGGAGGTATTCGGGGGCGGTCATGTGGGAGAGTCTCCCACGGGTCGCGGGTTTATCGGCAGGTATGCCGGGTATGTCGCTGCGCGCTCTATCCCTCGGGGGACTCACGGCTCTGGATCTGCCGCTTCGACAAGGGCCTGGCCTCCGGCTCCGGACGCGTGAGTCTGCCGTGGCTCGCCAGCTCGCGGGGCACGGCCTCGCCAAGGAAGACTGCCATCCTGTCCGCGGCGCGTCGGTCCGACCAGTAGTCACTGTGACCGTTCTCAGAAAGCTCGAATCGATGCGGGGAAAGGCCCGAGGGCTGCCCGTGGCGCCCCACCGCCGTGAGATAGAGCCCGTCTTCTTCACCCAGGGCATAGGCGGCGGCCTGCCCGATCGGGAAGGCAAAGTGGAGCACGGCATCGTCGGGCGAGTACAGGAGGAGCAGGCTGCGAGGCCATCGGGCGGCTGCCTCAAGGCGTCCGGTGGCCTCCACCAGTTCCACGGGCACGGCCGCCGCCATCAGGCAGAGCCGTCGAACCTCCGGCCATCCCCCCACCGTTCCCGACGCGACGAGGGCAAGGGCCTCGAGGAGCAGCCGGCAACCCAGGGAGTGCCCGACGAAGTTCAGTTCCGTCGGTCCACCCTCCGGCCCGAACACCCCGGCGAAGAACCGAGCCAGCCGACTGGCGGACTGCCGGGCGTCTCCGATCTCCCACGGGTAACTAAGAGCCGAGAGGAAGCCCCAGGCCGAGTCTCCTGGCCAGAGGAATCGGCCAAGGTCCGGCAGCCGGTCGCACGCGGGGCCCGCCTCGAGGTTCTCCGCGTACACCCGATAGCTCTGGCGCGCATCGTTTTCGGTGTTGTTGTAGCCGTGGACGAGGACCAGGACGCGCCTTCGGCCCAGCATCCACCCTCTTGGGATCTCTACAACCTCGGGGGCCACGGGGCCACCGACACCTCGCGTCCGAACCGAGAGGTCGCCGGAGACTGGACTCATCGGGCTCGCGTCCGAAGCCCTTGCAGGGCCGCCACCAGGTCCCTCGCCACCGGGGCCAGGAAGCCGCCAAGGATGGCGACAACGAGCCCGAAAATCATCCGCCGGGGGCTTGCCACGGATCCGGGCGCAAAGAGGGCCAGGGCAACAAGGATGAAGACCCCGCTGAAAATCACGGAGCAGAGCTGCATGAGCCATTTCCAGCGGCTCCCGATGGCGATCTGGAGGGCGTCAAGGCTCCGCTGGAGCTGGTGAGTCACCCGATTGCGCGCGTCCACGAAGGTGGTCAAGATCTGTCGCTCCGAATCTGACATCTCCTCGGTCCGTCTCCTGGGCGGGGGGGCGAGGAGGCTTCGGAGGTCTTCTTCCGAGGCACCATAGGCCAGAATGCGCAGGAGAGCCTCGTGCTGCGACGGGTAGTCCAGGACCACCTGAGTTGCCGCATTGACCTGCCCCGCGAGTTGCTCGATGGGGAGGTCATACAACGATCTGGCATCGCCGGCCGTCGCCAGGCCTACCAGGTCCGTGAGCGCATCCTCAGCGTTCTGCCCGGTCTTTTTTGCGCGACGCCTGACCCACTGTTCGAAAAGCTGTTGCTGGAACCATCGGCGGGCCGGAGTCAGGTCCTTGATGACCTGCAACACCGCCATGGTCGCCAGTCCCACTCCGGCCAATGCAGTTGCGAGCGGCCAGAGGACTCTAACAAAACCGTCCAGCGCATCGTTGATCGCCTTCACGTAGTCCATGCGTCCTCCCCGCAGCCTGGCCTTCGCCATTCCGCGATTCTCGCGGAATGCCACTCAATACGGGACGCATCGTGCGGAAGTCTTTGCAGATGAGTGCGACCTTCCTGCTGGCTCACCTGTTTCCGCTTCACACAAACAGATTCTTTTGAGAAACGCATCTTCACACTCAGATTCCGCACCTCAATCTTACGGGAACTCGGAAGAAGGTGGTCGCGCCACCTCTTCTTAGTTCGATGGTGGGTTCGACGGGGGCTGCCGGCTTGGATTACGCTGCTGCTGGAGTGCCTTGATATTCTCCTCGGCTTTTTTCAGTCTCTCCTCAATGTTTGCAAATTCGCTCCGCTTGGTTTCCAGTTCGTTTTTTGCAGATGTGATAGCTTCATGAAGCGCTGCCGCTTTTTCCCTATAGTTTGTCCCGGTCACCCCTTTACTATACGTTGCGAGTGCCGTGTCGATACTGTTGGCCGCATGTGTATACGCCCCCGCTCTAGCCTTATTATCCCACAGCGCCGCGGCGCCGGCGGTGAAGGCCCCGGCAAGGGGAATGATCTTGGCCGCGTCAGAGCCTGCTTGGCTAAATGCGGCAAGTCCGGTGAGGCTTCCGACAACCGTCAGCGCGACGATCCCGGCCGCCATGACTCCCCACTCGTTCAGCGTCGCCCGGGTCCGGTATGCTTCCGAAAGATCCTGACCCCACTCAAGAATGTTGTAAAAGTACAGGCAGTCACCGTAGGCCGGTGCAGTGTCAGGAACCGCCTCTTTCTTACATCGGTTCACCACAGCCTCGCTATACTCCAGGTTAGGCTGATTAGGACGAACACCCAACGTAGGAATGCTCGTCGAGACACATCCTGGAGAGAAGCTTAGGACAAGCACGCCACTGATGCAGGTCGAGTAATTCAGTAGCCGGACTCGCCTGAGAAACGGAGCACCTCTTCCCTTGAGTCTCACGTGAACCTCCATGTGTCCATGAAGCATGCCCGATTTCGCTGGGTTACACCCCGCGTCCTCGTCACACCTCCATGCCGCCACCCAGGAATTCGCCCCGGGGCACGCTGACCCCGGCGAGGGTGACCCTCACTGCGCCGCGCAGCACCGTACATGGACTTGGGTCAGCAGCGAGACGCCTGTCAGTTCAACAAATTCTTCCGACCCGGGTCAGCGGGGTCTCGCGGCAGGCGGCCCCTGAGGCCCCGGCGAAATTCTGAGGGGGGCTGGCCTTCCAGCTTCTTGAAGACCCGCCCGAAGTGGGACATGTCCTTGAACCCCACCTCGGGGAAGATGTCGGTGATGGTCTGGCCGGTGGTCTTCAGCAGTTCCTTGGCGCGTGCGATCCGTCGCCGGAGGAGGTACTCCCTGAAATGGAGACCCGTGCAGGCCTTGAACCGGCGGCAGAAGTGGAACTTGCTCATCCCCGCGGCCCGCGCCACGACGGACAGGCTCAGCACCGAGTCCAGGTGCGCGTCCACGTACCGCAGGGCCTTGAAGATGGCGCGGGCGCGATCCGGGGTCTGGGCGGCTGGAGCAGGAGTGGCCCCGGGGCCCGCGAGATCGGGCGGCTGTACATAGGGGTGGTGCCGGCGAGCCGGCTCGGCCAGACGGATGGCCAGCAGAGCTTCTATGCGGG
>METI01000105.1 GCA_001771285.1 candidate division NC10 bacterium RIFCSPLOWO2_12_FULL_66_18 | reverse complement strand
TCCCCCACCAGGCTCCGGAGGGAGGCGACCATCTGGTTGAAGGCGGCCGCCAGGCGGCCCATCTCGTCGTGGCGCTCGATGGGGATCGCCTCCCTGAGGTCCCCCGCCGCCAGACGTAGGGTGGCGGTCGCGACCCGTCGGATGGGAGCGATGGCGAGGCGCGCAAAGGCGCCGTACACCGTGGCCAGGAGGATGAGGATGGTGATCAGCCCCTGCCAGACGAGGTCGCGGGCCGCCCGCCGCAGCTCCTCCCGGACCTTCGCCGTCGAAAAGGAGATCCGCACCGTGCCCAGCGTCTCGGTGCCGGCCTGCACGGGCCGGCTAAGCTCCAGGGCCTCCCCCGGCCGGCGGGGGATCTCCAGGACCGGGCGTCCCTGCTGGTCCAGGACCGCCGCGTACAACACATCGTTGTCCTTGGCCAGCTCGGCCTCGTAGTGGGCGAGCTGCGTCAGGTCATTGGTCATGAGGGCGCCTGCCGCCCTGTTGGCCAGCAGCCGAACCTGCTCGGCCCCCCGCCGCTCCAGGATTTCCAGGAGTCCCCGCTGGTGCCGCCGGTACTGCAGGGTGCCGGCCCCCGCCAGCGTGACGACCAGAACCGCTGCCAGGACCAGCCCGAACTTTCCGCGCAACCCCAGGATCACCCGCTGCCCCTCAGAGGGAGAACGCCACCAGCCCCCCATGACCGCCCCCTACTTGACCGGTACGGCGTTGAGTTCCGTGACGACCTTGGCCCCGTCCGCGCTCCTCACGAACTCCAGGAAGCGCGCGATGGTCGGCGAGGGGTTCCCCTTGGTGACGATGAAGAAACGGCGGATGAGGGGGTAGGTCCCCTTCCCGAGATTCTCCTGCGTGGGCGCCACCCCGCCGAGGGCCAGCGCCTTGACCTTCCCCTTGAGCGCCCCCAATGCCGTGGTGTTGGTCATCCCGATGGTGCCCGCGCGGCTGGCCAGGGCATTCGACATGTCCCCCGACTTCAGGAGGACCAGAACCCCCTCCGCCTCGCGCAGCTCCTTGAAGCAGGCGATCTTGTCCCGGATTACCGTCGGGTCCGCCTCCTGCGGCGGGCGAGAGAGGGGGAGGATGGCCAGGTCCGGTCCCCCCACCTCCTTCCAGTTCTTGACCTTCCCGGTGTAGATGTCACAGGCCTGCTGCTCTGTGATCCCGGCGATCGGGTTTTCAGCATGGGCGGCGAACACCGTGCCGACCCGAGCGATCTCTACCTCCTTGAGGCCCGCCCCTTTCTCCTCCGGCTTGAGCGGCCGGCTCACCAGCCCGGCGTCGATCTTCCCCTCGATGGTCGAGCGGATGCCTCCGATGCTCTCGATCCCTTTCCCGAGCCCGATCTCGACCCCGGGCTGCTTTCTCTGGTAGGCCTTGGCCAGCTCGCTGACCAGCGGGATCATGCCGGTCGAGCCGTCCATGGTGAGCTTCTCCCCGGCGCTCGCCGGCGCTGTCAGGGCGATGGCCAGGGCCAGCGCCGCGGTGATCCCGAACATGCTCCGTCCCATTTATCCCTCCTCCCGGCCGGCCATGTCCCCGGCCTGCGTTTTCGCTCCACAGAGGGTTGCCACATCCAAAAGCAGAAGCACCTCATCGCCCATCTTCCCGACCCCCCAGATCCGTTCATCCGGCAAGGCCCCCGCGATCAGTGGCGGGAGCGCTGCCAGGTCGTTCGTGGAGAGGGAAACCAGATCGAGAATCTCGTCCACAGGCAGGACCACCCGGGCCGCTCCTGGGCGGAGGAGCAGGCGCTGCCCCGATGTGGAATCCCGGGGCGCCACCCCGAGAACGCGCGCCGGATCCAGGAGCGGATCGTCGAGGGTCTCCTCCGGTCGCGCGATTCGATCCACCTGCTCCGCCTCGATCCCCCAGAGGATGCCGCCCAGGCGGAAGCAGAGAACCTCCAGGGCAAGGGGATCGGCCATCATTCCCGCCGGTGGAGGAGGGTCTCCACGTCCAGGACGCCGACCAGCCGATCCTCGTAAGCGATCTGGCCCTGGAGGTACTGCGCCTGTCTCTCGGGAAGGGTGGCGAGGGGAGGCTCGAGGGTTCCCCGCACCTCGATCGCGTCTTCCACGCTGTCGGCGAGGAAGCCGACCGCCATCCCCGGGCTCTTCACGATGACGATGCGTCCCTGGGGGTCGGCCGCTCCCGCGCCGAGACCCAGAAGGCGCTTCAGGTCGAGCACGGGCAGGATCTCTCCGCGCAGGTTCATCACGCCGAGGATGTGCTCCGGGATGGAGGGGACCGGGGTGATGGGGGCGGGCTTCACCACTTCGCGGACGCGGTCGAGCGGAAAGCCGTAGTGCTCCCCGCGGAGGGCGACGAGCAAGAGGTGGATCGCCGCCCCGTCCCGGGCCTCCTGGGCCTGGGCGGCCTCGTCGGCCTGCCGGAGAAGGGCGGCCCGCCGCTCGGCCCCGGACGTCTCTTCGCCTGCCACCATCATGGTCCCTCGGCTTCGGCAGGAAGGTCGTGGAGGGAGCGCTGGATCGTCCCGGATCTAACCCGCATTATTTACGAACGGACCCGTGAATTCTCCGGATCAAATGACCAATGACCAATGATGGTGGGCGCGCACAGCGCGCCGTCACGGTGCTTCACGGAACTCCCATCCGCAATTGGTCATTGGCCATTGGGATTTGGTCATTCCCCGCCCCGGGTGCGATCGCGACCGGCGCACGCGCCGCCAGGTTGATGTTCGAGGGACCGCTCAACTCGCACCAGATTCGGGATATATACTGGACCTCGGCGCCAGGATCAAGCGATATTTCGTTCCAGCCGGCGCGAGGCCCGGCCCTGCGGCGCGCGACCTCGCGTACGAGAAACCTCTTGACGTGCCGTGGGCGATCCCCCTAGGCTTCCACGCCGCGTGGGCAGGCCCTGGACCTGACGGGACAACCGGGAAGGAGGTCTCACGTGCAGCTCAAGCTCTTCGACAAGAAGCTGGTGGATCTCGTCCATCTGGAGGCGGAGATCAACCAATGGCTGGCGGCCAACCCGAAGCTGGTGACCATCCAGCGGGACTTTCGCGTCTACCACAACCAGACGACGCGCGAGGAGAGCGTGCCGGTCGCCATGTGGTATGAACCGAAGAGCGGCCTCTAGCGATGGGCGCTGCCACCACAGGCGAGCAGGCAGGCGGATGGGATCCACAGGGAGCAGGGGGCGGCAGACGATCCGCCGGACCGGGCAGTCCGAGGGATCTCGGGGCGACCTCTCCCTCCTGGAGAACCGTCACGTTCATCCTGTTCCTGTGCACGCTCTGGGGCGGGAACATGGTGGCCATGAAGGTTGGACTCCAAGGCGTGCCGCCCATGGCAACCGCCGGCTTTCGGTTCCTGCTGGCCAGCATCTCGATCGTCCTCTTCGCCCGGGTCCGCCGGGTGTCTCTCACCGTGGAACGGGGCCTGTGGCCGCATCTCCTGGCCCTGGGCGCGCTCTTCGTCGTGCAGCACGGCGTCTTTTTTCTCGGGCTGAACCTCACCTCCGCCAGCCGGTCCTCTGTCTTCATGTTCACCCAGCCGGTGTACACCGTCCTCCTGGCCCACTTCCTGGTGCCCGGGGAGCGCCTGACGCCCGCCCGGGCCGGCGGGATCCTGCTCTCGTTCCTGGGACTGCTGGTGGTCTTCGGCGAACGTTTGGGCGGCGGGGACTGGGGAACGCTCCTGGGAGACGGCCTGGTCTCGGCTGCAGCGGTCGGGTGGGCCCTCCAGAGCATCTACATGAAGCATCTGGTTTCCCGGACGGAGCCCTTCGTCCTGACGCTGTACCAGATGCTGATCGCGCTCCCCTGGTTCTTCCTGGCCAACTGGCTCTTCGAGCCCCGGCTGATCTATTATGTGGATGCCCGGATCGCCCTGGCCTTTCTCTATCACGGGTCCCTGATCGCCGGGCTCACCTTCGTGGCCTGGACCACGCTCCTGCGGCGGCTCCAGGTCGGCCAGCTCTCCGCCTTCATCTTCCTCACGCCGATCTCCGGCGTCCTGCTGAGCCGAATCCTCCTCGGTGATCCGCTCACGCCCGGGCTGGTTGCCGGCCTCATCCTGGTGGCCGCCGGCATCGCCGTGGTCATCCGGCCCGCCTGAGATTTTCGATTTTGGATTGACGATTTTCGATTGCCGACTGACCGTGGGAACCCCGGGGTCCCGTCCGGAAATCGAAAATCCACAATCCCAAATCGCAAATCGGACAGTTATTGTCGCAGCCGGGGATCCAGGGCGTCCCGGAGCCCTTCACCCAGGAGGTTATAGGCCAGGACCGTCACCAGGATGGCCATCCCCGGGAAGACCGAGAGCCACCAGGCGATCTCGATGTTGGCCTTCCCCTCGATGAGGATATTCCCCCAGCTCGGCGTCGGCGGCTGCACCCCCAGACCAAGGAAGGAGAGGCCCGACTCGGCCAGGATGGCGCCGGCCACACCCAGCGTGGCGGAAACCAGGACGGGGACCAGGGCATTGGGGAGGATGTGGTAGAACATGATCCGGGGATCCCGCGCGCCCAATGCGCGGGCGCTCAGGACGAACTCGCGTTCCTTCAGGCTCAGGATCTCGCCCCGGACCAGCCGGGCGAGGCCCATCCACCCGGTGAGCCCGATGACCGCCATGATGACCCAGATGCTGGGGCGCAGCAACGCGATCAGGGTGAGCAGGAGGAACAGGCGCGGAAAGTTGAGCATGAGGTCCACGAAGCGCATGAGCACCTCGTCCACCCGGCCCCCGTAATAGGCCGCCACCGTGCCGATCAGCGTCCCCACTCCCACGGCGATCCCGACGGAGACGAACCCCACCGCCATGGAGATGCGCGCCCCGTACAGCATCCGGCTCAAGACGTCGCGACCGATCTGATCGGTCCCCAGCCAGTGGGCCGGGCCGGGCGGCATCAGGATCTGCGTCACATCGTAGGCGCCGGGATCGTACGGGGCCAGCACCGAGGCGAGCAGGGCGGCCAAGGTCATGACCAGGACCACCGCCCCGCCGCAGACCGCCAGCTGGTTCTTGCGGAACTGCCGCCAGAAGAAGCCTCGCCGGAGCGCCGGGCGCGCCAGGGGCGGGAATTCCCCCTCGGGAAGCTGCCCGGTCCGCTTGGCTCTCCTGAGTCCCAACACGCTACCGCGCCTCCCCTCCGGACACCCGGATTCGCGGGTCCACCAGGCTATAGGAGACGTCGGCCAGGATGTTGCCCAGGAGCGACAGGCTGGCCCCGATGACGATCAGGGCCATGAGGACCGGCTCGTCCCGGGAGAAGGCGCTCTGGACGAAAAGCTGCCCCATGCCGGGGATGGCGAACACCGTCTCGATGAACACGCTGCCGCCGAGGAGGCCGGGGAGCATCATCCCCAGGAGCGTGACCACGGGGATGACCGCGTTGCGCACCGCATGCTTGTAGATCACGTCCCCCTCGGGCAGGCCCTTGGCCCGCGCCGTGCGGATGTAGTCCTGGCGGACGACCTCCAGGAGGCTTCCCCGCATGAGGCGCGACAGGTAGGCCAGCCCGCCGAAGGAGGCCACCAGAACGGGCAGGATGAGATGCGAGAGGACGTCCCAGACCTGCGCCCAGAAATCCAGGTACTCGAAGTTCAGGGACCGGAGACCCGACATGGGCAGCCAGCCCAGTTGCACGCCGAACAGGATCATCATGAGCAGCGCGAGCCAGAAGTCCGGCGTGGCGAACCCGACGAACACGAACAGCGTCATGGACTTGTCGAAGGCGGAGTACTGGCGGGTCGCGGAGAGAATGCCCAGTGGCACGGCGACGGAGAAGATGATGAGCAGTTCCAGGACGTTCAGCCCCAACGTGATGGGG
>METI01000104.1:29962-30969 GCA_001771285.1 candidate division NC10 bacterium RIFCSPLOWO2_12_FULL_66_18 | reverse complement strand
CCCTGGAAAAAAGCCAGAATCAGTCAGAGGAGCCTCGCCGCGCATGACGATGTCCATATCGCAGCAGTTGGCCGCCTGGGCCGCGGGCCTCGATTTCGCCTCCATTCCGGCCGATGTCGTCGAACTGACGCAGTTGCGTATCCTGGATGTGATCGGCGTCTCCGTCGCGGGACGGAGGAGCCCGGTAGGAGCCGCAATTGAGAAGGTGGCGCGCGGGCTCTCTGCGGATGCGGTGGGCAGTCCACCGTTCGCCCCGGCGGGAGCCACCGCCTTCCCGCTGTTCAATGCCTTTGCGAACGGGACCCTGGCGGCGGCGCTGGATTTCGACGACACGCACAACCGCACGGTGATACATCCCTCGAGCCCGGCCACCTGCGCCGTCCTGGCGCTGGCCGCGGATCGGCCGGTCGCGGGACGGGAGCTCATCGTGGCCGTCGCGGCCGGCGGCGAGGCGTGCTGCCGGATCGGCCTGGCGGCCCCGGGCGAGTTTCACCGACGGGGACTGCATCCGACCGGCGTGCTGGGAGTCTTTGCGTCGGCGGTGGCCGCGGCCCGGCTCCTGGGCCTCGAGGCAGCACGCACGGGACACGCCATCGGAATCGCCGCGAGTTTTGGGGCCGGCATCATGCAGGCGTGGCTGGACGGGACGGACGCGCGATTCTGTCACACCGGATTGGCGGCCTCCTCGGGAATGCTGGCGGCGCAGCTGGCCGCCGCGGGGGTCACGGGACCCGCGGAGAGCCTCGAAGGACAGTTCGGCGTCTTCCGGACGCACTTGCAGGGGGAGGCGGCGATCGACCTGTCGGTCATCTGTGATGGACTCGGCCAGCGGTGGGAATCGCGCGACGTGTCCTTCAAGCCGTATCCAGCGGCCCACGTGACGCATTCCTTCATCGATGCCGCACTGCATCTCCGCCAGGCTGAGGCACTCAAGAGTGATGAGATCGTCGGCATCATGTGTCCCGTTGCCGCGTACATGGTTCCCCTGGTGTGTGAGCCGGCCGGTG
>METI01000104.1:0-29937 GCA_001771285.1 candidate division NC10 bacterium RIFCSPLOWO2_12_FULL_66_18 | reverse complement strand
GTCGGCACGCGTGAGCTTGCCGCACATCCTGGCGGAGGCCCTGGTCTTCGGCGAGATCGGTCCGCGCAGCTTTTCGGAGGAGCGGCGGTCGGATCCACGCGTCCGCGCGTTGGCGGAACGCATCGATTACCGAACCGATCCCGACGCCCCGGGGCGTGAGAGGTACAAGGGCTGGGTGCAGATCCGCCTGCGAGATGGAAGGGTACTGGAACGCATCGAGGAGTACAATCGCGGCAGTCCGCAGAGGCCGCTCGACGCAGCGGCGTTGCGCGAGAAATTCCGGGCCAACGTGGAAGACACGATCGGCGCGGGCGATGCGGAGCGAATCGCCGACGCGGTTCTCTCCCTGGATCGGCAGGACAACGTCTGGCCCACCATGCAGCTCCTGTCGGCGTTGAACGATACGAGAAGAGGGGCGTGAGAAATGACCTATCGGCCACTGAAAGCGGACATCGGCATCGCGGGAAAATGCGCTCTTGTAACTGGGTCGACCAGTGGGATCGGGCATGCAACGGCGCGGGCTCTTGCTGGGCAAGGCTGCCACGTCATGCTTCACGGCCTCGCCGACCCCACGGAGGGCGAACACATGCGACAGGGTCTCGCCGACGAGTGTCGGGTAAAGGTCGGCTTCAACGGCGCCGATCTCTCGGACGTCGGGCAAATTGAAGAATTGGTCCGGGCGACGGAAGGAGAACTCGGACCGATCGAAATCCTCGTGAACAATGCCGGGGTGCGCAATGCCTACGCGATCGAAGAGCTTCCGGTGGATCGATGGAACTATGCCGTTGCGGTCAACCTCTCCGCGCAGTTCCACCTGATTCGCCTGACGCTTCCAGGCATGAGGAGCCGACACTGGGGTCGAATCGTCAACATTGCCTCGAAGTGGGGTCTCACGGGGACCGTGAATCGCAGCGACTACGTGGCGACGAAGCATGGGGTCGTGGGGCTGACGCGGGCGGTGGCACTTGAAGCGCTCCCATATCGCGTTACGTGCAATGCGATCTGTCCCGGATTGACGCTGACGCCGCATGTCGAACGTCAGATAAAGGAGCGGATGGACAAGAGCGGAAAGAGCTACGAGGAGACCGTCAAAGAATACCTTGGCCAGCGGCAGCCCTCCGGACGCATCGTGCGGCCAGAGCAGATTGGCGACTTGATTGTTTTCCTCTGCAGTGATGCGGCGAGCGAGATGACAGGAAGCCCCATCAATATCGATGGGGGCTGGCATGCGTTGTAGGAAGGTATTGACTCGAACCAGCGTAGCAACAAACGACGGGAGTGAGCCAACCGAACCTTGTTCCACGAGAATGAGAGGAGGGGGAAATGAAGAATGACGATTCCTACGCATCCCGACGACAGTTTCTCCGAACCCTGGCTGCCAGCGGCGCGATCGCAGTCTCCGATCTTGCGTGGTTGGAGGCGCCATACCTCTCGCCCCGGAAGGCCCACGCCGCGACGACGGTTCGCTTCGAGTTCTACATCAATGAGCCGGCGCGGTACGCCGTGGTGCAGTCGTTGGTCGACCGCTTCAACAAATCCCAATCGGATGTGGAGGTGAAGGTCGAATTCGTGCCCCAGACCCAGGCGCATCAGAAGCTCATCACGGCGATCAACGCGAAGAACCCGCCGGATTGCTGTCAGATGTGGGACCAGTGGCTCGGCGAGTTCGTTGGTCTGGATGCGCTGGAGGATCTCACGGAGCGGGTCAAGGGATGGAAATTCTATCCCAGCACGACGCCCACGGCCTGGCAGGCCCTCACCGTGAAGGGTGGGATCTTCGCCCTCCCCCTGTCCATCACCACCGAAGCTATTTACTTCCGCCCAGATCGCGTGAAGGAGTATGGCCTCAGGATGCCGGACGAGAACTGGACCTGGGACGACTTCCTGGCCCTGGCCAAAGGCATGACCAAGCCGGAGAAGAACCAGTATGGCTTCGGCATGCGCGGCGCCGGCAAATGGGCCGTCCCGTACGCCACGGCGTTCATGTACGGGAATGGGGCTCAGGTCCTGAAGGACGGCAAGGTCGTCATCAACTCACCCGAGGCCGTGTCCGCCCTCGAGTGGTACATCGACCTGTTCCGGAGATGGAAGGTGACCCCTCCGAGCGTTCCCACCGACGGCTTCCGACAGATCGTCCAAGGCTTCTCCCGGGGTATCACCAACATGTACTTCCACAACTCGGGCTCGGTGGAGGAGCAAAAAAAGGCCATAGGTGCAGAGAGGTTCGCCACAGTCCCCATGCCGATCGGTCCGGCCAAGAAGCGCTCCGCCTTCTACTTCTGCGAGACCCTGGTCATGTTCAAGGCCAGCAAGAACAAGGAGGGGGTTTGGAAGTTCCTGACGTATATGATGGAGGACGAGCAACACTACCAGTTTACCAAGGTCGCCGGCAATCTGCCGACCCGACCATCCCTGTCCGGGCAACCGCCATTCAACGAGGCCCCCTACTCGGGCTTCGTTAAGTCGTTTCCCTTCGCCATCGTGAGCCCGTACCTGACCTATGCTGGGTGGGGTGGCAAGCTGGAATCGGAAGGGATGCCCCTCTTGCAGCAGGCGTTACTCGGCCAGATCTCGCCGAAGGAGTGCCTAGACAAGTGGGCCGATGTTCTGACGAAGAACATGGTGTAGCGAACGACGAGGGCGGCCCGGCAAGAAATTCCGGGCCGCCCTCGCAGTGTGGGGAGGCCATCAGGTGAATCGCGATGCAACCCTCGCGGCTACCGCGCCGCGCGCCCTGCTCTCGCACGCATCGTGGGAGGCATTAGCGAACTACGCCTACCTCCTGCCCGCGGCCGTCTGCCTGGGTGGGACCGTGCTCTTGCCCATCCTGAAGGCCATCCACATGAGCCTGTACCAGAACGTCCTGATCCGCCCTCAGGACTACCGGTTCATTGGGCTCGGCAACTACGTCCGGATCGTCCAGGATCCGGTCTTCTGGCTCTCCCTGAAGAACTCCATCGTCTGGACCTTCGGATCGGTATTTTTCCAGTTCATCTTCGGCTTCATGGTGGCGCTGCTGCTCAATGTCCCCTTTCGGGGGCGGGTCATCTTCCGGACGGTGAATCTGCTCCCCTGGATCATTCCAAGCGTCGTCGTGGGCCTCATCTTTGAGTACATCTACCAGCCCAACTACGGACCGTTGAACGACCTGCTCGGCCGGTCCGGGCTGATGCGAGCGCCGGTGGCCTGGCTGAGTGACCCGAACCTGGCCATGCCGGCCATCATCTTCGCGAATATCTGGCGCGGCATGCCCTTCTTCACGATCATGATCCTGGCCGGACTCCAGGCGATCCCGGGGGAGATCTACGAGGCGGCGACCGTGGACGGGGCGGGGGTGTTCCAGCGCTTCCGGTCGGTCACGCTCCCGATGCTCAGGCCCATCATCGTGGTCTCGACGGTCACCCGGACCATCTGGACCTTCAACCACCCGGACCTGATCTTCGTCATGACCGGCGGGGGGCCCGGCAACGCCACCATGATCCCGTCCGCCTACACCCTCATTCAGGCCTACATTAACCTGGACTGGGGGTACGCGGCGAGCCTCTCCGTCATCCTCCTGGTAATCTTGCTGGTGTTCACCGCCTTGTATCTGAAGCTCACAAAGGGTGTCGAGGAGGTGGCGGGGTGAAAACACTTCGACGTGAGGACCGGCTGGAGCGGTTCCTGGGGGGCCCGGTCCTCTGGACCGGGTTGGGGCTGATCACGCTGTTTGCGCTGGGACCGTTCGTGTGGATATTCCTCGCTTCCATCAAGACGGACACCGAGCTATACGTCACCCCCATCAAATACCTCCCCACCCACCCCACATTCCAGAACTACGTGGACGCCTGGACCTCGCCCCTCACCCCCTTCAGCCGCTTCTTCGCCAACAGCCTGTGGGTCTCCTCGGTGACGATGGTGGCCACCATCGTGATCTCGACCCTGGCGGGCTATGCCCTCGCCCGGTTTCGGTTCGTGGGCAAGAACACGCTGATGCTGGTGTTCCTGGCCACCCAGATGTTTCCCGCCGTGCTGCTCATCGCGCCGCTCCTGTCCCAGTGGCACGCCCTGGGGCTGATCGACACCTACCAGGCGCTCATCTACTCCAACTTCTCCTTCACCGTGCCGTTCACCGTCTGGATGCTGGTCGGCTACTTCGAGAGCATCCCGCGGGAGCTGGAGGAGAGCGCCATGATCGACGGCTCCGGCCGGTTCGGCGCGCTGCTCCGGATCATCGTGCCCCTGGCGGCGCCGGGGATCGCCGCCACCGCCATCTTCGCCTTCGTGGCCTCGTGGCACGAGCTCATCTTCGCGATGACCTTCACCAGCAAAACGGAGATGCGGACCCTCTCCTCGGGGATGCTCTACATGGTGGGGCAATTCGATATCATGTGGGGGCAGCTTGGGGCGGGCGTCGTGATCAGCCTGATCCCCGTGGCCATCCTCTTCATCTTCATGCAGAAGCATCTCATCCAGGGCCTCACAGCGGGGGCCCTCAAGGGCTGAAGGGGAAAAGGTGTGCTGTCTGACTGTCCGAATCGCCGGCGAGGGGAATGCGCATGGGAATGACCATCGCGGAGAAGGTGATGGCGCGGGCCTCCGGCAAGGAGGTCGTCCATCCCGGTCAGTACGTGGACGCGAGGATCGATCGCATCATTGCGGACGAGGAGTTCTACCGCATCCACACGGCTGCGGAGGCCGCCGGGATTGCGGGCGGGCTCCCCGACATCTGGGACCGGGATCGCTTCCACCTGATCCTGGAGCACTTCCAGCCAGCCCTGAACGTCACCCAGGCCCTCCGTCAGCAGAAGATGCGCGAGGTGGCGAAGCGGTACGGGCTGACGCACTTCCGGGATGCCGTGTGCGGTGTCATCCACCGCATCGCCATCGAGGACTATGTGCTCCCCGGCGAATTGGCACTCGGGAGCGACTCGCACAGCGTTGCGTGGGGTGCCGTCAACTGCGTCGGAACCGGAATGGGAGAACACGAGCTGGCCTATGCACTCGTCTACGGGACGCTCTGGTTCAAAGTGCCGGAGACCATCAAGGTGGTCTTGAGCGGGCGGCTGCATGCGGCCCTCTCGGGCAAGGATGTCGCCCTCTATCTCGCCGGACAGCACACCACCGCGTTCGCGCTGTACAAAGCCATCGAGTTCACCGGGCCGGGAGCATCCGCGCTGTCGATCGACGGCCGGATCTCCCTGGCCGCGCATGCCGTGGAACTGGGCGGGAAGTTCGGCCTCTTCGGGTACGACGACACGACGGCGGGCTTCCTGGCGGATCGAACGGCCATGCTGCACCAGAAACACTTGGCGCAGCCGGTAGCGCCTGACCCGGACGCCGTCTACTGCCAGGAGGTTCGGGTGGACCTGGACGGGCTCGAGCCTCAGGTCGCCCGCCCGCATAATTTTGACAATGTGGTGCCGGTCAGCCGGATCGCCGGCATTCCCATCCACCAGGCGCAGGTCGGCTCGTGTGCGAACGGCAACCTCGAAGACATCGCGACGGTGGTCCGGCTGGTCAAGGGCAAGCGGGTGGCCCAGGGCGTGCGGCTCCTTGTCCAGCCCGCCTCCTGGGCGGTCTACCGCGCCAGCCTGGAGCGCGGGTTTATCGGCGACCTGCTGGATGCCGGAGCGCAAGTCCTGTCGCCCGGCTGCCATCTGTGTATAGGGATGCAGGGGGCGCTCGCCGGCGGGGACGTGTGCATCACCTCGACCACGCGAAACTTCCGCGGGCGCATGGGGAGCGCGGACGCCCAGATCTACCTCGCCAGTCCTGCTACGGTCGCGGCCTCGGCGTTGGCCGGGGTGATCGCCGACCCCCGGGAGGTCGTATGATCCACGCGCAGCGATCCAGGGTGCTCGTCGGACGGGTCTGGAAGTTCGGCGACAACATCGACACCGATGTCATCACGCCGGCCGATACGACGTGCTTCGGTTTGGGGGACGCGGAAGAGATCCGGATCCTCAAGGAGAACGCCTTCCGATCCATCCGCCCCGGCTTCTACAGGCTGGTGAGGCCGGGCGACATGCTCGTCGCCGGACGCAACTTCGGACTCGGCTCGCATCGCGAGCAGGCCAACACGGCGCTCGTCAGCCTCGGGTTCTCGGTCGTGATCGCCGAATCGATCGCGAGGATCTTCTTCCGGAACTCGGTCGCGATCGGCTTCCATGCGATCCAGGTCCCCGGGATCACCACCAATGTGGAGGAAGGGGACGAACTGAGGGTGGACTTGGAACGGTGGCGGCTGCAGAACCTCACGAACGGGAAAGAGACGGCGATCGAGCCCTACAGTGAACTGGTGCAGCGGATCATCGAGTCGGGCGGCATCGTTGAAGTGCTGAAGGCGCGGATCGAGGCCGATCGGAAGCAGGGGAAGTTCGCGACGCGCATCTGACGGTTCACGGGACGGCGACGCCCTGGCCCAGCCATCCCTGGCGCCGTCTGACCGCACCGAACGGGGGAGAGCGCATGGGCATGTATCGGCTGTATACCGGCACCGACAGGGAGTCACATCTCGAGGAATTCACGCTGGCGGATCAGCCGGAGCTGTCGTCGCTCACGGCGACAGCCGGGATCATGTTCCGTGAGGCCCCCCCTGGGGACTACATCGACTGGCATCCCGCCCCCCGTCGCCAGTGGGTCATCATCCTCGCAGGGCAGCTCGAAATCGGGCTCGGAGATGGCACCCGCAGGCGGTTCCAGCCGGGGGACGCACGGCTGGTGGAAGATACCACAGGCCGGGGGCACACGACCCGCGTCGTCGGGAATCAGCCGTGCGTCACGGCGGTGGTGCCGCTGGCAGCATAAGAATGTGCGCCGATTCTTGGCTGGAAAAGATGGGAGTTTTTCAGCATCCTGTTCGGTGTGTCAAGACCGCCTGAGCGGTCAAGCTGCCCCCGAGGAGCTGTGGGGACAAACGGCCCCATGTGGATCTGCACGGGGCGAAGGGAGGAGAGCGATGAGACGCAGACTTGGTTTTCCCATCCTGATCGGCGCCATGTGGGCAGTCGCAGCCCTCGTTGCATGCTTTGACCCCGCAGGTGTCGCTGCCGAGCAAATCGTCGTTTCCAACTACAGCGTGACGACCAACGGCATGCCGTTCGCGATCGCCATGGAGAAGGGGTACTTCAAGGAAGCGGGGGCGGACGTCACTGGTATCCTGAGCTCAGATGGGGGCGGAACGACGATTCGCAATCTCCTGGGGGGCGATCTTGCCTACGGCGAGGCGGCCGTGTCGGCCGTCGTAACCGCTATCCAGAAGGGGGCTGACCTCCGAATCATCAGCGGCAACGTGCATACGGTGGCAGAGTTCGTGTGGGTTGCCATGCCCAACTCACCGATCAATTCGCTAAAGGATTTCAAGGGCAGGAGAATTGCCTATACGAATCCTCGGTCCACGAGCCAGGCGCTGGTCGCTCTGCTCCTGGAGAAGGCTGGCCTGAAGGAAGGCGATGTGACGCCCGTCAAGGCTGGCGGTTTCGGCCCGGGGCTCGCTCTTCTCGAGCATGGCGAGGTCGACTCCGCGCCGGCGGCCGAGCCGCTGTGGTCGCAGAGGCGCGGGAAGTACAAAGCAGTTATTTGGGTGACCGATGTTCTCCCGCCCTTGAGCAATGTCGTGGGTGTCACAACGGCGAAAGCCGCCGCCGCCAAGCCGGATTTCATCCGTGCCGTGATAAAAGCTCGCCGGAAGGCCGTCGAGTTCATGTACGCGAACCCGAAGGAGGCGGCCGGGATCATTGCCAAGGTCTGGAACATCGAACCGGACGTGGCTGAAAGCGTGATCACCAACCTGTTAAACAGCGAGAAGAAGAGCAGGGTCCCCTATTGGGGCCCCGGCGACCTCCGTCTCGACACCATGGACAATATGCTCCGCGCCCAAAAGCTCGTCGGCGCATTTCAAGGGGAGGCCGACTGGTCCAAAATCGTTGATGAACGGTTCCTCCCCGACGACCTCAAAACGAAGAAGCGATAGGCCTTCGAAGGCAGGCGGGCAATTTGGCCAAAGGCGAAGCGCACGTAACGCTCCAGGGTGTGACGCGGGTGTATCCGGGGGTGGCCGGACAACAGCCGGTTCACGCCCTCGGACCCCTGGATCTGGAACTGGTCAAAGGCGAATTCTTCTCAGTTGTCGGGCCGTCGGGATGCGGCAAGTCCACCCTCCTTGATGTGCTGGCAGGTTTAGCCTCGGTCACCGATGGTGCCATACGTTTCGAAGGGGTACCGATCCATGGTCGGGTGCCGGACGGCATCGGCGTGGTCTTTCAGGAGGACGCGAGCTTTCCGTGGCTGACCGTCGAGGACAATATAGCCTTTGGCCTTCGGCAGAACAGCGTTGAGGCGGGCGAAGTTCGCCGCCGAGTCGACCACGCGCTCTCCCTGATGGGTCTCAAGGATTTCATCCGCGCCTATCCGGCGCAGCTTTCCGGCGGCATGCGACAGCGGGTGTGCATCGCGCGAACACTCGTGCTCGAACCGCGGCTTATCCTGCTTGATGAGCCGTTCGGTTCGCTCGATCAGCAGACCCGCTTGCTCATGGGTGATGAACTCCTGCGACTATGGCGCGAGACCGAATCCACCGTCCTGCTCATCACGCATGCCCTCGACGAGGCCGCGATGCTCGCTGATCGGATCGGGGTCATGTCGGCCCGCCCGGGACGCTTCCTGGAGATTGTCGAGACAGGCTGGCCGCAGGATCGCGACAGCCGGATCGTGGCGCGGCCAGAGTTCGGCCGGATCACCGGCCGACTGTGGTCGCATTTGCGGGTAGAATCACTGAAAGCCCTGGGCCAGGACCGACCGCCACTATGAGCAGGGCTGGGTGGATACGCGTCTCCGTCGTGGTGGCGGCAGTGGCGGCGGTTGAATTGCTGTGCCAGGGCGGGATCATCACGAGGTTTACGATGATCCCGCCCAGCGAAATGGTAGTGGCGCTCGCCGGCATCCTGACATCCGGTCGACTGACACCGGCCATTGTCCGGACACTTCGCATCGTCGGAATCGCCCTGGCCGCGTCGATCCTCGTCGGATTCGTGTTGGGTGCCCTGCTGCATGCGTTGCCCCGAGTCCGACGGACGGTGGATCCCCTCTTTGCGACGTACTATGCGATCCCAATTTATGCGTTCTATCCGCTGTTCATCGTGCTATTCGGCCTCGGCGATGTCCCGATAATCATCATCGGGTTCTTGCTGGCCGTTGTGGCGATGATCGTTAGTACCCTGAACGGATTCGACCGCATCCCACGTGCACTTCTCAAGACTGCCAGGATCTATCGCATGGGCCGTGTGCGGACCGCCCTGCAAGTTATGATGCCGTGCGCGGCGCCCTACATATTCACGGGCGTAAAGCTCGCCATAGCATACTCGTTCATCGGTGTCATCGGTGCCGAGTTCATCATGTCCGGGTCAGGCATGGGCTATGAGATCGCCTTTGCGTACAACAACTTCGATAACAAGGTCATGTATCCGCTCATTATGTTGGTCTTGGTCCTGGTGACGATCATTAACATGTTCCTCCATTTCTGGGAGATGATTCTATTCGAGCGACGGAGGCGCGGCTAGCGAGGGCACCATGGTCACAAGAAGTCGGGATATTGCGGTATTGATCGTTGTGATCCTGCTCATCTGGCAGGGGCTGTACCAATTCACGGGAACAGGGTTGTTGACGGCTCCTCTCGACACATTCGCGCGAGTGCTCAGGCTGCTCGGCACGCCGAATTTCTGGCCCCATCTGCATGAAAGCGCCAGCGCCTTTTTGCGAGCACTGGCGATCGCGGTTGGTGCGGGCTTGACAGTCGGCATGGCTCTCGGCGCGCATCGACTGTCGGGGGAGGTCGCGGAGCCGATCTTGGTTGCGCTCTACTCGATCCCAAAGGTCACGCTGTATCCTGTCGTATTGTTGTTTTTCGGTATCGGCATGCCGGCCAAGGTCGTGTTTGGCGCCATTCACGGAGTCGTCCCGATCGCGATCTTTGCAATGAATGCGGTCCGCAATCTCAACCCGATCTATCTCAAAACGGCACAGATCCTGAAACTCGGGCCGTGGGCGACGGCACGCAAGGTTCTACTGCCAGCGACACTCCCGGAGATCTTCACCGGCTTACGCGTCGGCTTCTCGTTAACCCTGGTTGGAACGCTCCTCGGCGAAATGTTCGGTTCACAGCGCGGGCTCGGTCATCTGCTCATGGCTGCGATCGGCTTGTACAGAATGGACACCATCATGGCGATCACTCTTCTGCTTGTTATTTTTGCCATCACGATAAATTCAATCTTGCTGGTTGTCGACTACCGGCTCCACCGTCGCGTGTGAGGCGACGGGAAAAAATCACACCTGCGTCGTGAGCAACCTGTGCGACACGGTGGTGGTCCGACGCGGCCACGGGGAGGGCGGATGTCCCGTGGCGGCCAGGGGGAAGGTCCGGTAGGGCTCCAGCGCGCAACCCCCGAAAGGGGCCGCTGGGAGGTTCAGAACCTCGGCGGCCGCTTCTCCAAGAACGCCGCCACCCCCTCCTGCACCGCCTCCGACTGGAACAGCTCGCTGATCGCCTCGATGGCGACCTGCTCCGCCTCCAGCAGATCCATGTGGAGCCCGCGGTCCATCACCGCCTTCACCGTGCGCAGCGTGAGGGCAGAGCGTGACGCGATGGTTCGCCCCAGTTCCTGCGCCACCCCCAGGGCCCGCCCTGCGGGGGCCACCCGGTTGACGAGTCCGATCCGCCAGGCCTCGCGCGCATCCACGGGTTCGCCCGTGTAGATCAGCTCACGCGCGCGGGCCTCCCCGATCAGGCGGGGCAGCCGTTCCGTGCCGCCGCCCCCGGGGAACACCCCCAGCTTCACCTCGGGCAGGCCCAGGCGCGAGGTCTCGCCGGCCACGCGCAGGTCGCAGGCCAGGGCCAGCTCCAACCCGCCCCCCAGGCAGTGCCCCTCGATGGCGGCGATGGTCGGGACGGGGAAGAAGTCCAGCCGGTTGTACACGGCGTGCTCGTGGGCGGCGCGCTGCCGGCCGAGCCGGCGCGCCGTGACCTCCGGGAACTCCTTGATGTCCGACCCGACGGAGAAGGCCCGGCCGCCCGCCCCGAAGACGATCAGGCACCGCACCGCGGAATCCGCGGCGACCTCTTCCAGGCAGGCGGCGATCTCCTCCTTGGCCTGGTACGAGAGGGCGTTCAGCGGCGGCCGGTCCACGACCAGCGTCGCCACGCCACCCTCCGCGCTCCACTGCACGAATTGACGCGCTGTCTTGCCGCTCATTCCGATTCCTCCAGGTTGACGAGTTCCCGGTGCCCGCGCCGAACATCACGACGGGCGCATCCTATCCCGTGTGCACCGCCCGGATCAAGTCCCGCGGGATCTCTCCCGCACCTCTGGTGCCTTTTCCGATACGCCGGATCGTGGGGGGCGGGTGTCATCCTCCGGAAACGGGCCGCGCTTCCTGGGCATGGCGGTTGGGGATCGCGCGCTCGCCTTCTCGAGCGTCGCACCCTCCAAGTTTTCCCTTGACAGCCTCGCCACGCCATAGGTATACACCGCCCGTATGACACAACCTGTTTCCGAATCACGCAACCGAGCCCTTGCCGGGCGCCCGGCCTTCCGCTACTCCGTCAGAGCCGTGGATAAGGCGCTTCGGATCCTGGAAACCCTCGGGAAAGAATCCGGAGATCTCGGATTGGTGGAGTTGAGCCGACACCTGGCGATCGAGAAGAGCACCCTGCATCGTCTCCTGGGGACCCTGGAGGCGCGGGAGTTCATCCGCAGGGATCCGTTGTCCTTGCGCTACTCGCTCGGGATCCGCATGCTGGAGCTCGGCACGGCGGTCACGGCTCGCAGTGCCCTGGGGCGCGCCGCGGTCCCCGTTCTGGACCGACTGGCGGTGCGATCCCGGCAGACGGTGAACCTGGCAGTCCTGGACGGGGATGAAATCCTGTACGTGGCCAAGCGGGAATCCCCCGACCCCCTCAGGCTGACCGTCGAAGTGGGTCGTCGCCTTCCGGTCTACTGCACGGCCCTCGGCAAGGCGATGCTGGCCTTTCGGCCCGCGGCAGAGGTTCGCCGGCTCTTCGGCCGGCGGAAGCGGCTCCGACGGTTCACGCCCAACACGATCACAGACCCGCGCGAGCTTATCGATCACCTAGAGGAAATCCGGCGCACCGGCGTGGCCGTGGACCGCGAGGAACTGGTCCTGGGCCTGCGATGCCTGGGGGCACCGGTCCTGGACTTCACCGGATACGCTGTCGCGGCCATGAGCATCTCGGCCCCGGCCGCGACCCTCGGCGATGAGCGGATGGCTGACTTGCGGTCCATGCTGCTGGAGGCCGTGGCCGAGGTCTCCAAGGCCCTCGGGGGTCCCGCGGATCCCCGGCGGGCAACACGGTAGGGCGGCCAAGCCCGGGGCGGGCCGTTGGCCGCCCCGCGGAGGGAGGGAGCACGCCTTGGACAAGGCCAGGCGGCGGCAAGCCCTGGAGGTCCTGGGGATCGGCGACACCGCCCGCTTCCGGCTGATCCTGAAGGTCGTCTGATGGTCGTAGTGGAGATGCCAGGGGGCCGGCGCACCGGCCGGGACGCCGCAGGCGCGCATGGGTCGAGACCCCAGGCTGCCTCCGGCGGCGTCGAAGAAGGCAGAGGATGGATTTCGATCTGACCGACGCGCATCGCATGATCCGGGACATGGCCCGCGAGTTCGCCGAGAACGAGGTGAGGCCGCTGGCCGCGGAAATCGACCGGACGGACGAGTTCCCCTGGAAACTGTTCACTCGGATGGGGGAACTGGGCCTCCTGGGGATGACTCTGCCCGAGGAGTATGGCGGGTCGGGCGCCGACACCGTGAGCTGGTCGCTGGTGGAGGAGGAATTGGCCCGCGCCTCCGCAGCGGTGGCGGACGCGCAGCTCCTGAGCAAGCTGATGGGCGACATGATCCTCCGCAACGGCACGGAGGCCCAGCGGCGGAAGTACCTCCCGTCCTTGGCCCGGGGCGAGAAGATCTGTGCCATCGCCCAGACCGAGCCGGGGACCGGCTCCGACGTCGCCAGCATCCAGACCACCGCCCGCCGGGAGCGGGGAGGGTACGTGCTGAACGGGACCAAGCGCTTCATCACGGCGGCCGGCGTCTGTCAGATGGCCATCGTGGTTGCCAGCGTGGATCGCACCAAGGGGCGCCGGGGAATCACGCTCTTCATCGTCGAGGAAGGGACCCAGGGTTTCTCACGCGGGTCCAAGGACAGCCTCATGGGCGTGCGGGGGTTGGCCACGGGCGAGCTCGTCTTCGAGGATTGCTTCGTGCCGGAGGAGAACCGGCTCGGGCCCGAGGGGGAGGGGTTCAAACTTGCCATGATCTCCCTGGACAGCGGGCGGATCGGCATCGGGTCCCAGGCCCTCGGCCTGGCCCAGGCGGCCATGGAGGAGGCGATCCGGTACGCCAAGGGACGGGTGGCCTTCGGCCAACCTATCGCCAACTTCCAGGCGATCCAGTTCATGATCGCCGACATGTCCATGCAGATCGAGGCGGCCCGGCTCATGCTCCGCAAGGCGGCGTTCCTGCGGGATCAGGGGCGACCCTTCAGCCGCGAGTCGGCGGAGGCGAAACTCTTCGCCTCGGAAGTCCTCGGGCGGGTCGTCGCCGACGCGCTCCAGATCCATGGCGCCTACGGGTACTCGGCCGAATTTTCCATCGAACGGATCTACCGGGACGCGAAGCTGTACCAGATCTGGGAGGGAACGAGTCAGATCCAGCGGCTGGTGATCGCCCGGCACCTGCTGCGGTAGCGCGGGCGGAACCCGGAGGGCGGTGGGGAGCCGGCCTCGCGGGCCGCCCACCGATGCGGGGGCCAGAGGAGATCGGATGCGGCTCGTCCAGTTCGCCGTGCCAGGCCGGGGGAACCGGGTCGGCCTCGTGGAGGGGGATCGTGTCCTGGACATCACGGCCCCCCGCGAGGGGATCGGCGGAGTGGCCGACATGCTCGCCCAAGGGGGCACGGCCGCCGGTGTGGAGCGCCTGATCCGGCGCCTCCGCGGGGCGGGGCGGCGGCCGTCCCACACGTTCGCCTCCCTGGACCGACCGCCGGGGTCTCGGGTGGCACATTTGCGGATTCCCATCGATCCCCCCGAGGTGTGGGGCGCCGGCATCACGTACCGCCGAAGCGCCGACTTCTACAGCCACGCCACAGGGCGGAAGAAGGGCATCTACGATTACGTCTACGAGAGCGAGCGTCCCGAGCTGTTCTTCAAGGCCTCGGCCGGCCGGTGCGTCGGGCCCAACGCCCCCCTCCGGGTGCGGGGTGATTCCAAGCTGACCGCGCCCGAGCCGGAACTCGCCTTCATCCTGGGGGTGCGGGGCACGATCGTCGGGTACACGCTGTGCAATGACCTGTCGGCCTGGGACATCGAGCGGGAGAACCCGCTGTTCCTCCCCCAGTCGAAGGTGTTCGCGGGCTGCTGTGCCATCGGACCGATGATCGTGACGGCAGGCGAACTCCGCGATCCGTACCAGCTTGAGCTCACCTGCCGTCTGTGGCGGGCGGGCCAGATCCTCTTCGAGGGGAGCGTCAAGACCAGTCAGCTCAAGCGGCGCTGCGACGAGCTGGCCCGGTGGCTCCTGCGGGACAACGTGATCCCGCCGGGGACCATCCTCTCGACGGGGACGGGAATTCTGGTGCCAGACCAGTTCGCCCTTCGCGACGGCGATCGGGTGGAAATCACCGCGCCCGAGATCGGGACGCTGGCCAATCCGATCCGGGGTGGACACCCACTGTCCTGAGCCAAGTCGGGGCCTCGGCCCCGCTACCGAACGCTGGTGATCCGGCGGCTCTTGGGACCGGTGATTTTCCTGGGGCAGGGGGGATGGCCGGGGATATCCCCGAACACTCGTCCCCGCCACGTCCGGCGGGGGCTCTGAGGAAGGAGGGGGACATGCGCATACAATTCAGGGTAATCATTCTCGCGGTGGTTCTGGCAGTGATGGGCGGACTTCTCCCTGCCACGGTGGAAGCCGCCCGTGGTGAGTTCACGCTTTCAGTGGGGACCGAGACGGCGGGCAATGACCCATACACCGCCGCCCTTGAGCACTTCAAGAAGGAGATGGAACAAGCTACAGGGGGACGGATTCTGGTCAACATCTACCCGAAGCAGCAATTGGGAACAGAGCAGAGCATGATGGAGGGGATGCGGGCGGGATCCGTGGATGCGGCAATCGTGGGGGGTCCCAACTTTGCCGCCTTTGTCCCGGAGATGGGCATCCTGAGCGTAAGCTACCTCTTCAAGAGTCCCGATCACTTCAAGCGGGCGATGGGGCCGGACAGCCCAGTCTTCAAGCATCTGCAGGGGCTTGTAGGAGAGAAGAAGATCGGGATGCGGCTGATTGGCCTGGGGACCATCGGGATCCGGTGGTACGCCAACCGGAAGGGCCCCGTCCGCTCGCCCGAGGACATTACCAAGCTGGGACTGCGGACCCGCGTCATGGGATCGCCGATCGAGCGGGAGGTGTGGTCCGCATTCGGGGCAGCCCCGGTGACCATGCCGATGCCGGAGGTGTACACGGCCGGTCGTCAGGGCGTAGTGGACGCTGCCGAGAATGGTCCGTCCCTCCTCTACACCTACAAAGTGTACGAGGTCTTCCCGTACGTGAGCAAGACGGAGCATCAGTGGTTGGTCGCGCCGATCCTGATCAGCGAGAAGACATGGGCGAAACTTCCTGCCGATCTGCAGGCGGCAGTGGCCAAGGCCGGGGCCGAGGCGGGCGTTGTCAGCATCGACGCGTCGCAGAAGATGACCGCGGATGCGGTCGAGGCCATGCGCAAGAGCGGAAAGGCCACGATCGTGACCGATGTGGACCAGGATGCGTTTCGGCGCCGGGTGGCCCACCTTTACGATAGGGTCGCGAAGGAACTGAAGGCCGAGGAACTCCTCAGGCTCGTACGCTCCCTGGAGAAGTGAGGTCTGCCCCTCCCCCGGGCCCTCCGGGGGAGGGGCAACTGATCATGGAAGTCCTCCGTGCCATCAACAACTGGGTCGAGCGAGCCTCGCTCACGGTGGCCGCCGTTCTCCTGGCCGGTCTGACGCTGGTCGTTTTCCTGGAGGTGATCGCCCGCTACGTGTTCCGGTATTCCTTCATCTGGAGCGAAGAGGCGGCCATCTTCTGCTTCCAATGGATCACTTTCCTGGGAGCAGGGGTGGCCCTGCGGCGAAAGGAGCACTTCATTGTTGATGTCCTTGGCGGACAACTGAAGAGGGGAGACTTGGCGGACAGGCTCCGTAACGCCGCCGTCCAGGTTGCGGTGCTGGTCTTCGTTCTCGTCTTGGTCGTGTACGGCACGCAGTTCGCCCTGCTCTCCGCGAAACGGTACTCCTACGCCCTGGGGATTCCCATCGTACACGTGACGAGCGCGATTCCGGTCGCGGGGATGGCGATGGTCCTTTTTGCGGTCGAGGGTCTCGTGTCGTCTATCCTGGGCACACACCATGAGTCTTGAGGTCGGGGCAATCCTTCTTTTTGGTCTCTTCCTTCTGCTGGTTGTCCTCGGGGTGCCTGTCGCGATATCCCTCGGGCTGGCCTCTCTGGGGACCATCTTATACCTGGGGAAGCCGGCGGTCCTGGTTATCGAACGGATGTTCGCCACCCTGGAGTATTTTCCCCTCCTGGCAATTCCGTTCTTTCTGCTCGCTGGTTGCATCATGAACCGCGGTGGAATCACGGACACCTTTGTGGACCTCTCCACAAAATGGGTTGGACACATCCGCGGGGGGCTGGCGCACGTGGTCGTTGTTGTCAACATGTTCATGGGGGGCGTCTCTGGCGCCGCTACGGCGGACCTCGCGGCGGTCGGGCCCATCATGATCCCGGCCATGGTGAGGGCGGGATTCAGCCGGCGGTTCGCGGCGGCCCTGAACGCCACCGCCTCCACCATGGGTCCGATCATCCCCCCGAGCATCCTCATGGTGGTCTACGGGGCGGTCACCGGCGTCTCCATCGGCGCCCTGTTCCTGGCGGGGTTTATGCCTGGAGTCCTCATGGGGCTCGGGCAGATGGGTTTCGTCTACTGGTACGCGAGACGCCACGGACTCCAGGGGACGCAGTGGGCCGGGATTCGAGAGATGGGACGAGCCATTCCCCCAGCCCTCCTGCCCCTGGGGGTCCCGGTGCTCATCATCGGGGGAATTCTCGGAGGGGTATTTACCGCCACCGAGGCGGCGGCGGCGGCGGTCGTCTACGCCCTCCTGGTCACGGTGGGGATCAAGAAGACCATCCGGCTGAGCGAGCTTGGAGACCTCTTCCGCGAGTCCGTCGTGACCGTCTCGTCAGTGCTGTTCGCCATCGCCGGAGCCGTCCTGTTCGGATGGCTCGTAGCTTTCCTGCGCATCCCCGACCTGGCGCTCAACTTGATGCGTGCGTCGGGATCTTCGCAGGCGCTCGCCTTCACAGCCATCATCGCCCTCTATTTGATCTTGGGGACCTTCCTGGACGGCGTGCCGATCATCATCATTTTTGTGCCGATCACCGTGGAGATTGGTAAGACGGTTGGAATCGATCCCTTGCACCTCGGCATCGTGAGCGTGATGACCATCGTCATTGGCCTCTTGACGCCCCCATTCGGTCTGTGCCTCATGATGGGTGCGGGCCTCGCCGGCCTATCCGTGATGGAGGTGTTTGTGGAGGTCCTGCCCATGATCGGGCTTCTCGTGGCGACTGTGGCACTCGTCGCCGTCTTCCCGAGCATTGTCCTAGTGGTGCCCCGCCTCGTGGGCGCCTACTAGAGGGCCGACACCCGCTCGAGTAGGAGAGTTCGTCCCATGGCGGTGCACATCAGCCTCGAAGACCGGATAGCTGCGGTCACCGGTGCGGGAGGCGGTATGGGGAGGGCCGTGGCCTTGGCACTGGCCGAGGCTGGCGCCCGCGTTGCAGCTTTGGACCTGGACGGCGAGTCCGCCGCCCAGATCACCGAGGAGATCCGCGCGACCGGGCGGCCGGCCCTGGCGGTCCCGGTGGACGTGACCCGTCGCGCGTCCGTCCACCTCGCCTTCGAGCGAATCGAGACAAGCTGGGGGATTCCGCAGATCCTCGTCACGTGTGCGGGAATTATCGGCACGGCACGGCTCCTCGCCCTTACGGAGGAGGAATGGGATCGCGTGCTCGCGGTGAACCTGAAAGGGACATTCTTGTGCGTGCAGCGAGCGGTGGAGGGCATGAGCCGCTTGGGAGAGGGGCGAATCGTCACCATCGCCTCGGATACCGGAAAGCGCGGAGGAGGGCGGATTGCCACCTCTCACTATGCGGCGTCGAAGGGGGGGGTGATCGCCTTCACCCGGTCCGTGGCCCGGGAGCTGGCTGGTGGGAGGATTCGGATCAACTGCGTCTGCCCCGGTCCGACGGACACCCCTATGCATGCCGCCCTTCCCCCGGACCTGCGGGAGCAGGTCGCCCGGAACATCCCTCTCGGGCGATTTGCCCGACCTGAGGAGATCGCCGCGGCTGTCGTGTTCCTGGTGTCCGACATGGCCAGCTTCATTTATGGCGAGACCCTGAGTGTTGATGGCGGGGTGCTGATGGATTGAGGCTAGGGGCACACGGATGGGTAGACTGCGAATCGGGATAGTTGGGCTGGGTCGGATCGCCCCCGCGCATATCCGGGCGGTGAAACGCGCCAGCGACCTTGCAGAGCTGGCAGCCTTTGTCAGTCGGCGGCGCGAGCATGCGGCGGTCCTGGCGCAACAGCACCACGTGCCAAAGGTCTATGACAGCCTGGATCAGGTGCTCGTCGCGGACACCGTGGACGCGTTGGTCCTGTGCTCCCCCAATCATCTTCATGCTGTCCAGGCCGTGGCCTGTGCACGGGCGAAGCGCCACGTCCTCGTGGAGAAGCCACTGGCCAACAGCGTCGCCGAGGCGGACGCCATGATTGCGGCCGCCGCTCTGCACGGTGTCGCGCTGATGGTCGCCCAGTGCCGCCGCTTCACCGAGGCAGTTCGCCAGGCAAAGGCACGGCTGGAGGCGATCGGGCCGATTCGCAGCATCGTCCACACGCTGGCCGTCCGCTTCCCCGGTCTCGCCACCGACTGGTGGGCGTCCGCGGAGGCCACGGGTGGCCTCGTCCTGGGACTGAACGGGCCACACGTGGTGGATACCATCTGCTGGTTCTTCGGCCAGCGGCCGACCCGGGTCCAGGCGACAGCGGTCCGCCACAACCAGGGTTGGGAGGGGGAAGACGAGGCGGCCCTTCTCCTGGATTTCCCGGGCGATGGGATCGGAGTCGGGCACCTCTCCTTCAACGCCAACTACGGGGTGAACGAGCGCTTCGTCGTGGGGGCACGGGGGACTATGCACCTGACCAACGAAACTCGTCTTGTTGTCAACGGCGAGGTGGTGGTGGACGAGACATACGGGCCGTACCTGGAGGGCGGCCCGAACTTTGACGCGCAGATGCGGGAGTTCCTGACCGCCATCCGCGACGGGCGGACGCCGATGGCATCAGCCTCGGAGGTCCGGACTAGCGTTGAGGTGCTGGAGGCGGCACGGCGGGCGATCCGAACGGGATGCGCGGTGGAACTTCCCACCGTGCCGGCCGCGGCGGCGTGATCTGGTGCAATCCATTGGGGCGCGGAGCAGCCGCCACGCAAGCCGAGGAAGGAGGTGACGGACGGGAACCCAACCGATAATACACGTGAGCAAATATCCTCACACAGGGACACAAGGAGGTCTGCATGTCTGAGCACACTGAGTATCCGACCATCGACGCGCTCGCCATGGGGCGGCCCAGCCGCCGTCGGTTCCTACAGATCCTCGGCGGGACGGGGCTCGCGGCATGGCAAGGGGCGAGCCTGCTTCAGGTTGCCCACGCGCAGGCGCGCACCCGGCTGACGGTGGGGTACATGCCGCACCCCATCCAGGTGCAGCAGCTGGACTGGATGGAAAAAGGCGCCAAGGCCCTGAACATCGAGCTGGAGGCGCCCGCCATCTCGTACATTGACTACGTCCAGTCCATGACCGCGCAGTTTCTGGGCCCCCGCAACCGGTACCAGATCATCTGGAACAACGACGACTGGGGGCAGCTCTTCGGCCGCTTCCTGGACCCGTTGGAGGATGGTGTGAAGACCGTCTGGGCGGAGGACCGGGTCTGGATGATGCGGGACCGGGGCAAGCTGACTGCGGCGCCCTTCGTGCTGACCGCCGGGGTGATGTTCTACCGCACCGATCTGATCGCCGAGAACGAGGTCCCGAAGACCCTGGAGGAGCTGGTCGAGGCCTCAAAAAAGGCGCAGGCGAAGGGGGTGAAGTGGGGTCTGATCGGGTCGTCCGGCTTCCCGCACCTGTGGTTCAGCCTCCTGTGGAGCCTCTGGTCCAACAATGCCGATCTGTTCCTGCCGTATGGGGCCCGGTCGTGGGATCATCTCGAGAAGGGCGGCTGGACGCCAGGGGTAACCCAGAAGGAGTTCATCAACACGGTGGAGTGGTGGTGGGACGCCGTTCACACACACAAGATCGCCCCACCCGTTATCGCATCGGGGAGCACCCGGACCGATACCGACGCGGTCTTCATGCAGGGCGACGCAGCCTTCGCCTTCCAGGACAGCACCCTCCTGCAGACGTACCGCAACAAGGACAAGTCGAAGGTCTTTGACAAGGTCAGCTTTGCCGGCCATCCGCGGGGTCCCCATGACAAGAAAGGGCAGATGGGCTGGGCGGATAACTGGTCCTGGTCAGTGCCCAAGAACAACCCGGCTGACGTGAAGAAGCGGGCCAAGGAGCTGATCAACTGGGTCATCGGCAACCCGGATGCCCAGAAGGAGGTCTGGACCAAGGTCGGGGGAATCCCCGGCAACGTTCAGGTGCAGAAGCAACTGATCGCCAGCGACCCCGAGTACAAGCGGCTGCACGCCGTCACGGTCGGGGCCCCGAACATGATCCATTCCGCCTACTACTGGCCCCTGTGGCCGGAGATCCACTCCCTTGCCTCCAAGGCCTTCACCCAGTCCCTGACGGGGCCGCGGGAGAAGATCCCGGAGGTGATGGCGGGACTGGCGAAGGACTTCAGGCTCCGGGCGCCGGTGCGTCAGCGGTAGTGTGAGGCTCACGGGTCAGGGAACACGGAAGATGAAAATCAATCCGGACCAGGTTCGCTACACGCCAGAGGCCTCCGAGTTGGAGGCCTCTGGCGATCGCCCCAGGTCCGCCGGAAACGACAGCGAACGTGTCCTCCGTGGTTCCCTCGCCCACGGCCACTCCTGGTGGCGGCGGATCGGCAGGCGAAGCGGTGCCCTGTTCCCTTACGAGTTGATCCTCCTCCCGGCCCTGGCGATGTTCGTGTTCCAGGGGCTTCCCGTGATCCACGGCATTCTCATCAGCCTCCAGGACTTCAGCATCTGGAACCCCGAGCCCACCTTCGTGGGCCTCTGGAACTATTCCCGGGTGCTATCGAATCCCCTCTTCTACCTCGCGCTCGAGAATACGGGACTCTTCCTGCTCCTGGCGGTCAGCCTCGAGCTGATCCTCGGTCTGTGCATCGCCCTCTTGATCAGCAAACCTTATCCCGGAGAACGGGTGGTTCGGATCCTCCTCCTTTTCCCCCTGCTCGTAGCTCCGGTCGTGGCGGGTCTGATGTTTTACTGGATGTTCAACGCCGAGTTCGGGTTTATCAACAAGGTCCTCGGGCTTCTTGGATTTCCCACTGTGCTCTGGTTCAACCGGCCCTGGACAGCTTTCCTTATCATCGTCCTGGCGGACGTCTGGACGTGGACGCCCTGGTTCACCCTTTTGCTTTACTCGGCCCTTCAGACGCTGCCCCCGGAACCGGTCGAGGCAGCGCACCTGGACGGCGCCAACGCCTGGCAGATTTTCCGAAACATCACCCTTCCCCTGTTGTTCCCGGTGGCATCCTTCACGGTCCTCATCCGGTCGTTTGACGCCTTCCGTGTCTTCGACGTGGTCTGGACCATGACCGCCGGGGGACCGGGGAACGCGACGGAGGTCTTCGGGACCTTCGTCTACCGGATCGGGTTGCTCACGGTGAACTACAGCGAGGGGGCCGCGGCCGCCATGATCGGTGCGCTGATCATCATGGTCGTCGGTGTTGTGGTGTACGGGACCATTTCCCGGATCGTCTGGGGGCGGACGGCGGCCTGACGCCGTTCCCCACCCGCTGCTGACGGATCAGCGAGGGACTGGGTATGCGCGAGCGGCATGGGGCACGGATCCTCCGGATCTCGATGATCTACCTGGTTGCCTTCGGATTCCTGGTGCCGGTCCTCTACCTCACCCTCACCGCCTTTCGGAGGCCGCAGGCGGTTTTCTACGTCCTCGAGGCCGGCCTGGAGTTCTCCATACGCAACTTCACCGACGCCCTGAACTGGCGCGGGGTCCGCATCAAGGAGGCCTTCGTCAACAGCGCCTTGATCGCGACCGTCTCCACCCTGCTGTCCCTGGTCGTCACGCTGCCCAGCGGGTACATGCTGGCCCGGTACCGAACGCGCTTGGCGCGCACGTGGTTCTTCATCATCTACCTGGTGCGGGCTGTCCCCTACGTGAGTTGGGTGCTGCCGCTGTTCCTGCTGGCCCAGAAACTGGGGTTGTACGACACCTATTTCGGCATCATCGCCGCCCAAGCCGCCTTCCATGTCGCCTTCTATTCGTGGATCCTCAAGGGGTTTTTCGAAGGCGTACCCCACGAGGTGGAGGAGGCCGCTCTGCTGGATGGGTGCTCCCGGTGGGGAGCCTTCTTTCGGATCGCCGTCCCGCTTGCGATGCCGGGTGTTGTGGCGGCAGGAATCCTGGGGTGGATCTGGGGGTGGAACGAGCTGTTGATCGCCCTCTTCTTGACCACCGAGAGTATCCCGATGTTCGCCAAGACCGTGTCGGCCTTCATCACCGAGATGGGCGTCGAGTGGGGCCGGATGGCGGCAACGGGGGTGATGGCGACCGTGCCCGCGGTCATCGTGACCGCCCTGTGCTATCGGTACATCGTGGCAGGCCTGGGGGGCATTCACAAGACATGAGGCGATCCGGGTCGGTGGGCGGCCGTTTCCATCGCGGGCAGGAGGAGACAGCGTGAAGCTGGAAAGGCAGGTGGCCCTCGTCACCGGGGGCTCGCGCAGCATTGGCCGGGCCGTCGCGCTGGCCTTCGCGCGCGAGGGCGCGGCTGTGGCCGTCAACTACGTCAGCCACGCCGAGGAGGCAGAGAGCGCCGTGCGGGAGATCGAGAAACAGGGGCGACGCGCGCTTGCGGTCCGCGCCGACGCCTCCCAGCGAGCGCAGGTCCAGGCCATGGTGGACGAGGTAACGACGCGCCTCGGACCCATTGACATCCTGGTCAACAACGCCGGTGTGCAGAAGCGGGTCTTCTTCCTGGAGCTCGACGAGGCGGACTGGGACTGGATGCTGGGCGTGAACCTGAAGGGGTATTTCCTGGTCGGCCAGGCGGTGGCGGCCCGGATGAAGGCGCGCGGCCGGGGGAAGATCATCAACGTCTCCTCGGAGGCCGCAGGCTTTCCGGCCCCGCGGATGACCGCCTACTGCGTGTCCAAGGCGGGGGTGGCCATGCTGACCAAGTGCATGGCGCTGGAGCTGGCGCCCTACGGGATTCGGGTCAATGCCCTGGCCCCCGGCCTCACCCGGACCGACATCAACCGGAAGGACCTGGAGGACGACACCTTCCTGAAGGCCAGGCTGACCCGCATTCCCCTCGGGCGGGTGATGGCGCCGGAGGATCTGGTGGGAGCGGCGATCTTCCTGGCATCGGCCGACTCGGACATGATGACGGGAATGACGTTGCAAGTGGACGGCGGCCGGGGGATCACCTAGCCCGCATTGTTCGCGAATGCCTTCGCGAAATTGGTCATTTGATCCGGAGAATTCACGAGGCTCTTGGTGAATCACCCGGGCTAAGGGGGGCACCATGGCCGTGGTGAGACGTGTGGCCCTGGTCACGGGGGCGGCGGCGGGGATCGGCCTGGCAATCGCCCGGCGCCTGGCGAAGGCGGGGTACGACATCGCCATCGCCGACGTGGATTCGGGAGGCGCAGAGCGTGCGGCGCAGGAACTGCGGGGGGACGGCCGGCGCACGACCGCTATCGCTTGCGATGTGGGGGACCGGGCCGCCGCGTACCGGATGGCCGAGACGGCCGGTCGGGCCCTGGGGGATGTGGACCTGCTGGTCAACAACGCCGGGATTGCCCGCCTGGGGCCGCTGGCGAGCTTCCCCGAGGCGGACTGGCGGGAGCTGTTCCGGGTGAACGTCGACGGGGTCTTCTTCTGCTGTCAGGCCGTGCTCCCCCGGATGGCGGCGCGCCGGCAGGGCAACATCGTGAATATCGCCTCGTGGAATGGGAAGCTCGGGGCGCCGAACTTCGGCGCGTACAGTGCGACCAAGGCCGCGGTGATCAGCCTCACCCAGGCCCTGGCGCGGGAGCTAGCATCCCACGGCATCCGGGTGAACGCCGTCTGTCCTGGTATCGTGGCCGGCACGCCCATGCGGGCGCAGGTGGAACGACTGGGGGAGGCGTTCGGGCTTCCGCCGTCGTCGGAGCGGGCCAAGGTGATCCCCCTGGGGCGTCTGGCCACGCCGGAGGATATCGCCAATGCAGTGGCCTTTCTGGCGTCCGACGAGGCGGCCTACATGACCGGCCAGGCCGTCAACGTGACCGGGGGACTGTGGTTGCACTGATGAGAATTTCGAATGTCGAATTTCGAATGTCGAATTGAGGGAAACAAACAGGATGGGGAAAACGAGAACGCCGGATGAGAGGCTTGCGCTGCTGTTGCAGCGGGTGGAGAGCACGCTCACGCAGGTGACGCGCGAGGGCATCTTCCCCCACGCTGCGCCCTCGGCGACAGGCATCTGGGAGGGGACGCGGGAGGGGATGTGGACCAGCGGGTTCTGGGCCGGCCTCCTCTGGCAGCGGGCTGCCGTGACGGGCAAGGCGGAGGATGCGGCCACGGCCACGACGTGGACCCTGCGCCTCTCCCCCCACCTGGACCACCAGACCCACGACATCGGCTTTGTCTTCTCGAGCTCCGCGGTCCTGGGGTGGGAGATCTGCCGGGACCCGGCGTGCCGGGACCTGGCGCTGCGGGCGGCGGACCGCCTGGCCGGCATGGCGAACCCCGCGGTCGGGGTCATTCCCGTGGGCTCCCAGGCGGAGATTGCCGCGGGCCTGGACGACGTGACCATCGATTGCATGGGGAACCTGCCGCTCCTCTGGTGGGCCTGGAAGACGACGGGCGAGGGGCGGTTCCTGGAGGTGGCCGTTTCCCATGCCGACCGGACGGCGGCGTGGCACGTCAAGGAGGACGGGCGGATCATCCAGTCCACCCACTTCGATCCCCGCACGGGACGCGTGACGAAGCAGGAGACGCACCAGGGGTCGGGGACGGACGGATGCTGGGCCCGGGGACAGGCCTGGGGCGTCTACGGGTTCGCTGCGGCCTACCGCGCGACGGGGGAGGAGCGCTTCCTGGAGGTGGCCGACCGGACGGCGGCCTATTATTTCCGGCGCGCAGGCGATGATCCGGTTCCTTTCTACTGCTTCGATGACGCGGCGAAGCCGAATATTCCCCGGGATTCTTCGGCCGCGGCTATCACCTGTGCGGGGCTCATGATCCTGGCGGAGCACGCCCAGGATCCGATCCGGCGCCAGCGATCGCGGGACCGGGCCGAGGCGCTGCTTTCGGCGATGGTCACGGGGTATCTGACCCCGCTCGACGAGAACGACCGGCGCCCACGAGGTATGCTCCTGCATGGCTGCTACAACAAGAACGCGGGCTGGCACACGGATCACGAGCTGGTCTGGGGCGACTACTTTCTGCTGGAGGTCCTGAGGGCGTGGTCCCGCCTGCGCTAGGCCAACAAGGCCAACGCCCACAATTCGAAACCAGAAATCCAGAATTCGAAATTTTGATGGGGGGAGAAGGGATACCCGGAATGGCACCCAGGATCATGACATCTCCGGAGGCCGCGCAGCTCATTCCGGACGGAGCGACCGTCGCGCTGTGCGGCTGCCTCTCCGTGCTGGAGCCGGACGCGGTCCTCCAGGGGATCGAGGCGCGGTACCTCCAGCAGGGGCATCCCCGGGACCTCACGGTGATCCACCCGGTCATGGTGGCCAGCCGGAAGGGTTCGGGCATCAACCGGTTGGCGCATGACGGCCTCATGCGGCGGGTGATTGGCGGCTCCTTCAGCATCTTCCCGGACTACGAGATCACCGGAATGATCAAGCAGGACCGGGTCGAGGCCTACAATCTGCCCATCGGGACGATCTTTCACTGGCTGCGGGAGAGCGGGGCGGGACGACCGGGGCTGTTGACCGCCGTCGGGCTCCAGACCTACATTGATCCCCGGGTCGAGGCGGGCCGCGCCAATGCAGCGGCAAAGGAGCCGCTCTCGCAGATCGTTCAACTGGCGGGACGCGAATGGCTGTTTTACCCGGCGCTGAAGGTGGACGTGGCCATCATCCGTGGGACCTCGGCCGATCCGCAGGGGAACATCTCCGTGGAGCACGAGCCGGCATCCCTGGGCATCTTCACCCTGGCCTTGGCGGCGAAGCGCTCCGGGGGCACGGTCATCGCCCAGGTGAAGCAGCAGGTGGAGTCAGGGGTCGTCCATCCCCGGCTGACGATCGTCCCCGGCAGGTTGGTGGATGCCATCGTGGTGAATCCCGCCCAGCCCCAGACCGTCACCGGGGAGCATCCGGAGTTCTCCGGTGAGGCGCGGATCCGGCTGCACCCCGATCCCGTTCCGCTGAGCGTCGAGTCGGCCATCGCCCGGCGTGGGATGCAGGAACTACGGGACGGGCAGCTCGTCAACCTCGGGTACGGGGTTCCCGCCTTGATCCCGGCGCTGGGGTTCCCCCGGCGGGTGCACGAGCGCGTGGCCTACAGCATCGAGCACGGGCCCGTGGGCGGCCTCCCCGAGGGGATGGACGCCTTCGGCGCCACGGCCAACCCCGATCTCCTGCTGGACTCCACGGCCGTCTTCGACATGTACGACGGGGGCCTGCTGGATATCACCCTGCTGGGGATGGCCCAGGTAGATCAAGAGGGGAACGTCAACGTGAGCAAGTTCGCCCACATGGCGCCCGGCTCGGGCGGGTTCGCCAACATCTGCCACCAGACGAAGAAGATCGTCTTCTGCGGGACCTTTACTGCGGGCGGCCTCCAGGCGGAGATCGTGGACGGCCGGGTGGTGATCCGCAAGGAAGGCCGGGTAAAGAAGTTCATCCGGAGGGTCGAGCAGATCACGCTGAGCGGCAAGGCCGCCCGCGAGAAGGGGCAGGAGATCCTCTACATCACCGAGCGGGCCGTCTTCCGCCTGGGGAAGGACGGTCTGGAGTTGATCGAGGTCGCCCCCGGCATTGATCCCGCCAAGGACATTCTCCCCCAGATGGAGTTCCCGGTGGCCATCCCGCCCGGTGTCGCCACCATGGACCCCGCGCTGTTTCGTGAGGAGTAAGCCAGCCTCCAGCGTATCAGAGACGCAAAACGCCACCCGAGAGGGTGGCGTGAGGGGTTTCGATGGCGGGGCCGACGGGACTCGAACCCGCGACCTCCGGCGTGACAGGCCGGCGTTCTAGCCAACTGAACTACGACCCCGCGTTTGTCCAAATAATGTCGGCCCCGCCAGGGTTGGGGGGCCGATGGCACGCGCTATTCTTACCACGTCGCCCTGACGGTTGCAAGGGTTTCCTGAAACTCTCAGGATAGAGAGTGCGATAGAGTGGGGAGGACAGGGAATCCAGCTACGACCGGGGTGCCCTGTGCGAGGCAGCTTGGGCCATCCGGCCCTCCCGCCGGGCCAGGGGCCAGAGGGCGGCGATCCCGGCGATCGGACCGAGGGCCAGGACGCCGTAGGCGATTCCCCAGGGCATCATCGCGTCGCCCCAGAGGTGCCGCGTGAGATCCAGTGTCGCGCCGAAGACCGCCGGCGA
Source organism: candidate division NC10 bacterium RIFCSPLOWO2_12_FULL_66_18 (assembly GCA_001771285.1). Lineage (GTDB taxonomy): Bacteria > Methylomirabilota > Methylomirabilia > Methylomirabilales > 2-02-FULL-66-22 > 2-02-FULL-66-22. Next base: position 2,059 of record METI01000104.1, on the reverse strand, counting down.
GATGGCCGTCACCGTCCAGCCGAACAGCATCTGCAGGCTAAAGGCGCCGCCCAGGGAGCGCGGGGGGACCAGCTCCATGAGGCTGGCCGAGTACGCGGGGGAGTCGGCCACCACCACGATTCCGTAGATAAAGCTGACCGCCAGGATCAGGGCCAGCGGTGCGTGGAACAGCCACCCGAAGATGGCGGAGCAGAGACAGCTCATCCCCAGGAGCATCCTGGCGGCGCGCGCCCGACCGAGGCGATCGGCGAGGCGGCCACCCAGTATGCCACCCAGCCCGCCCACGCCGACGATTCCCGCAGCCAGCATGCCGCCCCAGGTGAGGGCCGCCGCCGGCCCAGCCCCCCGGGCCTGAAGCAGGGCCACCATGAACGGCGACGTCCATCCCCACATCCCGAACAGCTCCCAGTTGTGGGCGGTGTATGCTCCGATGACGCAGAGCGCCGGGCGATTGGTGAAAACGTCGGCGAGGTAGCGGGTGCGCCCCTCAGCCCGGCTGGGCGGTTGGTTCGCCGACACCCCGAAGGCCAGGACGAGGGCCCCCAGGAGTTCCGCGGCACCGACACCCGCCATGGCCAGGCGCCAGCCGATCCGTGTGGCCAGCGCACCGACGTAGAAGAGGGAACCGGCATAGCCGGCTACCAGCACGCCGATGAACATCCCCGTGGCTGTGGCACGCCGGGCGGCCGGAATAGTCTCGGCAATGTGCTTCAGTGCGGGCAGGTAGAGCCCACCCAGGCAGACGCCCACCAGGAGGCGCAGACCAATCCCGGACCAGAAATCGCGCGCTCCCAGCGCGAATAGCAGGTCTCCCAGGCCCACCAGCGCCGCTGCCCACGCCATGATGGGCTTGGTCCGCGTGCGGTCCAGGAGGAACCCCACAGCCACGTAGGCGATCAGGTTTCCGAGCTGGAAGGCTCCCAGGATGAGGCCCGCCTGGCTGGCGCTCAGTTGCCATTCGGCGCTCACGATGGGGATGAGCGCCGAGAACGTCAGACCCGTCTGGTGGCCCAGGAACTGCCCGAGGCACAGGGCAGCGAAGCCCGAAGACCGGTCGCGCTCTGGGTGGCTGTCGGCCATGCAGATTTCCTCGTGGCGGACGCGGAAGTTCGCGGCACTTTACCCGTCCGTAGTCGGCCCGTCAATGCGGAACTGCGGTCCGCCGTCGCCTTGACTTCCCGCATCTGACCTGGATATGCTCCTCGCGACCTCTGAGGTCCATGCGACCCGAGGCCGCGGATGGTAGCGCCCGGAGAGGCGCTGCGGCGGCGCTGGCACCTGAAGACGGCAAAGGAGAACTCGCAATGCATCATCTCACGCGCAGGGAGTTGCTCAAGGCGGGTGTGGCGACGGCGGTCATGGCCCGGACTGTCCGGGCGGCGGCGGCGCCCGTGTACCTGGTGCGCACGCCGGACCGGGCGGACGGGATCCGGCGTGGCCTGGCGGCATTGGGTTTTCCCTCAGCCCGGGGCAAGCGCGTGATCATCAAGCCGAACTTCAACAGCGCCGATGAATTTCCCGCGTCCACCCACCTGGACACGATCGGCGCGCTGGTCCGGCAATTCCAGGCGGCCGGAGCGACCGAGATCACCGTCGCTGATCGGAGCGGGATGGGGAACACTCGCCGGGTGATGGAACAGAAAGGGGTGTTCGCCCAGGCGAAGCAGATGGGCTACCGGGCCGTCGTCCTCGACGAGATCCCGATGGAGGGGTGGACCGAGGAACGATTGCCGGGAAGCCACTGGTCGAGAGGGGTACTCTTCCCCAAGCTCTTTCAGAAGGCCGATCTTCTGGTCCAGACCTGTTGCCTCAAGACGCACCGCTACGGCGGCCACTTCACCCTGTCGCTGAAGAACTCTGTCGGGATGGTGGCGAAGGACTCGCCCCGCGACAACTATAATTACATGAGCGAGCTGCACGGGTCCACGTACCAGCGGCAGATGATCGCCGAGATCAATCAGGTCTACCGACCGGCCATGGTGGTCATGGACGGCCTGCAAGCGTTCACCGACGGACCGGCCATGGTGGTCATGGACGGCCTGCAAGCGTTCACCGACGG
>METI01000103.1 GCA_001771285.1 candidate division NC10 bacterium RIFCSPLOWO2_12_FULL_66_18 | reverse complement strand
CGCTGTGGCCCGCGTGCACCGCCAGGGTCTCAATTCTCATCAGTGAATCTCTCCCAGGCCTCACATTCCGTTGTTCCCTAGAACCCCACCCTATTGCCACCCGGCCGCATCCACGGCGAAATCGAACGCCTCGGCCCGGTCCGCATCGGCCATCGGGAGAGCCCGGAACGCCCGTTCCTCCCCGGACCGCAGGTCACCTACCGGGATGCATTGTTGACCGAGGATGCCGCCCCGCCGGGTCTGGTAGTAGTTCACCCAGACGCCGACACCCAGCGCCGTGTCGCTGCCGGTGTTCCTGACCTTGCCCACAATCCCTCCCCGGCTGGCCTGAAAGTCGAGAACCTGTCCCGGCCTCGTCACTCTTTTGCCCGCTCAAAGAGTTCCTTCAAGATCACATTGACCTCTCGTGGGGTCAACCAACCCTTCTGGACGAGGATGTCCCCCAGCAGTCGATGGGATCGATTGGCGAAATCGTCGTCAACCTGTTCGCCCATGGCCTCGCGGACCTGCTGCATGTTGACGTATCCCAGTTCCACTGCAAGCATTCCAAACCGAGGCCAGAATTTTTTCGGAAGCGGCTGAGTGGCGTCATTCTCCATGTGCGATTCCATCCTCAGTCAAATCGGCCGTATTCGCGCTCAGCACTCCAGGGCAACCCGGATGGGCTGGCCGGTGCGGGCGAAGTCCATCGCCGCGTTGATCTCCTCCAGGGGGAACGTGTGGGAGATGATCTTGTCGAAGGGGTATCGGTCCTTGCACCGGACCAGGAGATCCAGGGCTCGCGGGATCACCCATTGCTGGTACACGGACACCGCCATGATCGTCTTGCTGAAGCGCACCGCGTTGCCCGGATCCACCTGGCCGGCCATGTCCAGGTTGATGTTGCCGATCAAGAGGTACCGGCCCCCAACCCGCGCCATCCGCATGCCTTCGTCCACGGCGTCCGGGCTGCCGCAGACTTCCACCACGACGTCGGCTCCCACGCCATGGGTGAGGTCCTTGATCATCTCCAGCCGCTGGGCGTGGGGCATCTTCTCCACGTTGATCGTCACGTCGGCGCCGAAGGCCTTGGCCATTTCCAGCCGATGATCCCGCTTGTCCAGACTGATCACGCGGCCGGCGCCCATCTCCTTGGCGACGGCGACCCCGTACAGGCCGAGGCCGCCCGCCCCCTGGATGACCACGGTATCCCCCAGCATGATCCCGATCTTGTGGATGCTGTAAACCATCTGGGCCAGTGCGCAGTTGACGGGCGACACGACATGGTTCGGCAGGTCAAGCGGGATCTTGAATGTCCAGTGGCCGGGGTGCAGGTAGTAGTACTCGGCGAAGGCCCCGTTGAAGTGGGGCGGTGTGTCCGCCGGGACACCCAGCCATCGCCTGTAGCGATTGGGACAGCCGGGGACGCCGGTAGAGCAGGCCCAGCACTGGCCGCAGGGGCTGTAGTAGGAATACACCAGCCGATCCCCCTCCGCGAGCGGCTGCCCGAGGGAATCGGTCTTGACCTCCCGTCCGAGCTTCTGGATCGTCCCCATCATCTCGTGCCCCAGGATCTGGGGGATGCCACCCTTCAGGCGCGGCCCGCGCCCCTCCACGAAGTGGATGTCAGAACCGCAAATATTGGCCAGGTGAAGCTTGACCAGGATTCCATCCGGCTTCACGTCCGGCACAGGATACTCGCGGATCTCCAGCGGCTTGCCGGCCTCCCACCAGATCGCAGCCTTGCCTGTCATTCGTCCCCCTCCTCTAGTATCCGACCTCGACTCGGCTCTCGGCTCGTGGCTCTCGGCTCTCGCTGCTCCCTCACGGCTCAGCCGTGAGGATCTCCACCCGGGACTTCACCGCCTTGCGGAAGGCCTCGGCGTCTGCCGCCGAGCCCACGATGGCCCCGTAGTGCATGGGGATGGCCAGCTTCGGCTGGATCGCATCGCAGGCCTTCGCCGCCTCCTGGGCGGTCATCACGTAGGTCCCGCTGACCGGCAGGAGGGCAACATCCACGCCCTTCGCCTTGGCCATCTCCGGGATCTCGTCGGTGTCCCCCGCGTGGTAGATCCGCACCCCGCCGATCCCCAGGATGAACCCCACCTTCCCGTCCGCCTTCGGATGGAAGGGGTTGCCGGGAGACCGGAACTTATTGGTGTTGTACGCCGGGAGGACCTCGACCTGCACCCCGTCAACGTCCAGGCGATCTCCCGCCGCGACGACCCGGACGGCCTTGGGCTTGAGGTCCTTCACCGCCTTCTCACAGGCGGCGATGGTCACCACCGTGGTCTTTTGCGTCACGACCTTCTTGAGGTCGTCCACGCTGAGGTGGTCGAAGTGCTCGTGCGTCACGAAGACGAGGTCGGCCGGCTCCGCCTTCGGCCCCAGCATATACGGGTCCACGTAGATGAGCCGATCCGTCTTGAGCTTGAATCCATCGTGGCCGAGCCAGGTGATCTGGATCCCTTCATGCTGCAACATGGGTCACCTCCTGTCAACAGCCTGCGAGGAGGCTGGGAGGCGTGGAGGCTCAAGTGTCCTGGCGCCCTAGCCGTTGAGCTTTCCCGCCTCGTTCAACCCGAAGACCCGATTGTAGATGGTCCGCACCCGTCCGGTATGCGCCGCGTAATCTTTCTGGAAGCGTTCCCGGGCCGAGTCATCTCCCTGGGGGCGGTACCCCATCCGCTTGGCCAGCTTCTCCAGCTTGGCCGGGGCGGCCGGCAGGGTGTTGACGCTCAGGTCCGCCACGATCCGCAGGCGGTTCTCCACCCGGCGGAGAAACCGATACGACTCCTCCAGGACGGCCGCGTCCTCGGCGGGGAGCAGCCCTTCGGCAGCCAGACCCCGCAGGGCCTCCAGGGTGCCCGGGATGCGGAGATCGGGATGGCTTCGCCCGTGGCGAAGCTGGAGGTACTGCGCCAGGAACTCGATGTCCACGATGCCGCCGCTGCCCAGCTTGACGTGGGCCCCCTTGCTTCCTCCCCCGCCTCGCTCCGTCTCCATCCGGTGGCGCATGGCCTGGATGCGTTCCGCGAGATCCGCCTGCTCCGGCGATTCGTAGACGAACCGGTGCGTCTGGGCGAGGAACGCCCCGCCCACCTCGTGATCGCCGGCCACGGGACGAGCCTTGATGTACGCCTGTCGCTCCCACAGCTCGGCCATCCGGATGAAGTGGGTCTCGAAGGCGAGGAGCGGCTGCGCCAGCTCGCCCTTCTGCCCCCCCGGGCGCAGGCGCATGTCCACCCGGTAGACCGCGCCTTCCTGCGTGATGGAGGTGAGGATCTTGGTGATGCGGTCGGCGAGCTTGCTGAAGTATTCGGTGTGGCTGATGCGTTCGGGCCCGGTCGTCGTCCCCTCCTGCCGGTACACGAAGACGAGATCCAGGTCCGAGGCGTACGACAGCTCCTTCCCGCCCAGCTTCCCCAGGGCCACGATGGCGAAGCCGGGCGGGTCCGGCGTACCGAAGCGAGCGGTCAGGTCCTGGTCCGCCATCTGCAGGGCAGCCTCCAGGCACGCCTCGGCCAGGTGGGTGAGGGCCCGGTGGGTCTCCGTCGCGTCCGCCCGGTCCAGGATGTCCTGCAGGCCGATGCGGAGTTCCTCCGCCTTCTTCACCCGGCGGAGGGCATCCAGCCGCGCGCTGCCCCTCTCCGCCCCGGCCAGCGCCCGCTGGAGATCGGCGGCCACCCGCTCCCGGCCGTGGCGGGTCGCGGGCTCCGGCGTGAGCAGCGCGTCCAGCAACTCGGGGTGGTGCAGCAAGGTGGCCGACAGGAACTCGCTGGTGCCGAAGAGGCGGACCAGGAGGCTCAAGAGCCCCTGCGTATCCGCCAGCAGGGTGAGGAAGGTCGTCCGCGCCGCCACCATGGTGATGAACCGCTCGAAGGTGGTCAGGGCCAGGTCCGGATCCGGGACGCTCTCGAGGGCGGCCGCCAGGGCCGGGGCGAGCCGGGCCAGGGCCCGCCGCGACTGCGGGGAAGAGTGGGCGAAAGGCTGGCCCTCGCGGATGGCCTGGAAGTTGCGAAGCGCCCGGTCCAGATCCTCGAACCTCACGGAGGCCAGCCGGCTCCGGAGCTGCTCGGCGGGCAGGTCCGCGCTGAAGAACAGGGCCAGCGGGTCGGCCGCCTCCTCGGCCGGCCCCTCCTCGCGCGGTAAGACCCCCTGGAGGAAGGCGTCGTACAGCGCGCGTACCGCGTTCGTGTGCCGCTCGTAGTCCGTGAGCAGGCTCGCAGGGGGATCGGGGTGCTCGGGGGGCTGGTACCCCATCCGCCGGGCCAGGGTCGCCAGCTCGCGCGGCGCCTCGGGGAGCGTGTGCGTCTGGCGGTCGTGCAGGATCTGGAGCCGGTGCTCCAGCCTCCGCAGGAAGATGTAGGCGCGGACCAGGGCCTCGTAGTCCGCGTCGGCCAGCAGGGTGAGCCCCGCCAGCCGGTGCAGGGCGCGGAGCGTGTTCGCCTCGCGCACCCAGGGATTCTTGCCCCCCTGGAGGAGTTGAAATCCCTGCACCAGGAACTCGATCTCGCGGATCCCGCCGTAGCCCAGCTTCACGTTCCGCCGGGCGCGCCGATCCTCGCGAACCGCGAGGTTGATCCGCTCCTTCATGGCGCGGATCTCTTCCAGGGCGGCGAAGTCCAGGTACTGCCGGTAGACGAAGGGCACGACCAGGCGCTGGAACGCCCCGCCCAGGACCGGGTCGCCAGCGACCGGACGCGCCTTGATGAGCGCCTGCCGCTCCCAGGTCTGGCCCCAGGACTCGTAATAGACCTCGCAGGCGCGGAGAGAGGACGCGATCCCTCCCGAGCGGCCTTCGGGCCGGAGGCGCAGGTCCACCCGGTACAGGTGCCCCTCGGGCGAGGTCTCGCCGACGCCCTTGACCAGCATCTCGCCCAGCTTCCGGAAGAACTCCTGGTTGCCGATGCGGCCCAGTTGGCCCCCTCCCGCGCCGGGAATGCCGGCGGTCTCGCCCTCCCCTTCGTAGACGAAGACGAGGTCGATGTCCGAGCTGAAGTTCAGCTCCCGCCCCCCCAGCTTTCCCAGGCCGAGGATCACGAAGGGACACTCGGGGGTGCGTCCCGACTCGTCCGCGAGCTGGGGCAGGCCGTGCCGCCCGCTGAGCTCGGCCCGACAAATCTGGCAGGCGATCTCCAGGATCACGTCGGCCAGGTTCGAGAGTTCCTCGGTGATCCCGGCCAGGGTCTGTCGACCCAAGAGGTCTTGCAGGCCGATCCGGAGGATCTCCTGGACCTTGAACCGGCGCAAGGCGCTCCACTTCCGCTCCAGCGTGGGCGCCGCGGACACGACCTGCCGGGCCTCTTCCTGCAATTCCTCCTTGCGCTTCGGCCGGCGGATGATCCCCGGCTCCAGCAGCCACTCGAAGAGCAGCGGGTGGCGGATCAGGATGTCACTGAGGAATTGGGAGCTCCCGAAGATGGTGAGGAGGAGATGCAGGATTGGCGGGTTGTCGCGCAGGAGTCCCAGGAGGAACCGGCGATCCAGGACCGCCTGGTTGAACCGCTCCAGGTTGTTCAGCGCCAGGTCCGGATCCGGCACGCGCTTGAGGCCCGTGAGCAGCGAGGGGAGCGCCGCCTCGAGCTGGGGCCGGGCCGCCGCGTCCGGCGCCAGCTGCTCGACGTTCTTCGCCGCCTGGTCCGGATGCTGGCACCCGGCCGCGGCGAGCTTCTGAGAGAGCTGCACCGTGTGGCTATCCATAGGCGGAGAGGAGTTGCAGGCAAACGGCCCGCCAGAACGCGTGGGTCATGCATACCACGGAACCGCGCATCGTCGCAAGCGGCAGGTGGGTTG
>METI01000102.1:6683-7060 GCA_001771285.1 candidate division NC10 bacterium RIFCSPLOWO2_12_FULL_66_18 | reverse complement strand
CGCATCGCTGGCCACCTCCCTGAATGCCCAGCGGGACATCACCAGCGATGACGCGGATGCCCGGCGGGCCGGGGTCGAGTTCCTGCAGGGGGTGGCCCGGCTCTGCGGCGAGGTGGGGGCCGGCACACTCATCGGTCCCATCCACTCGGAGCTGCGCCGCCAGCGCCTGGATTCTTCCCCCGTCCGCGAGGAACGCTGGAAGCGGTGCGCCGACGGGCTGGCGGCCGTGGCGCGCGAGGCCGAGCGGGCCGGGGTCTCGGTGGCGGTCGAGCCCCTGAACCGGTTCGAGAGCGACTTCCTCACGACGACGGCCGACGGGGTCCGCCTCTGCCGGATGGTGGGACATCCCCGCCTGGGCCTGCTGCTGGACGCCTTCC
>METI01000102.1:0-6655 GCA_001771285.1 candidate division NC10 bacterium RIFCSPLOWO2_12_FULL_66_18 | reverse complement strand
CGACGCGATCCGCTCTGCGAAAGGACACATCTCTCACTTCCACACCTGCGAGAACGACCGGGGCGCCCCGGGGAGCGGCCACGTGGACTGGGTGGAGGTGCGGGACGCCCTGCGGGACGTCGGCTACGACGGGGTCTGCAGCATCGAATCGTACAACCCCGACGTCTCCGCCCTCGCCCAGCGGCTCTCCATCTGGCGGCGCTTCGCTCCCAGCCAGGATCAATTGTGCTCGGAGGGCCTTGCGTTTCTCAGAAATTTGTTCCAGCCTTGAACCGACCGCGACGCAGCGGCAGGAGGGGAGTCATGGGATCGCGACGGAACGCCCGGTGGCATTGGAGCCTGTTCGTCTGCCTGACGCTGAGCCTGATCTGGCCCGGGTCGGTCCTGGCGCAGCAGATCGTCCTGAAGGCGGGCCACATCCAGAAGCCGGATCATCCCTTCCACCTGGGGGTGGTGGAATTCGCCAAGCGGGTCGCGGCCAGGACCGGCGACCGGGTCAAGGTGGACATCCTGGCGGGCGGGATCCTCGGCAGCGAGGCGGATATGTTCCAGGCCCAGATGAAGGGAACGACCGTGGACCTCACGGTGAACACGCCTGCCAACATGGAGCAGTTCGTCAAGGAGGTCGGCCTGTTCGACCTCTACTACCTGTTCGATGACTTCGACCACTGGAAGCGGGCGGTCAACGGCCCCGTCGGCCGGAAGATGGCGGACATCGTCGAGAAGAAGACCGACGTGAAGATCATCGGGTTCTATGGGGCCAGCGAACGGATCGTCTTCAGCCGGACGAAGCCCATCCGGTCGCTGGACGACCTGAAGGGCTTCCGGATGCGGGTGTTCGCCGGCGGGGTCCTGGCGAAGTCGTGGGAGCAGCTCGGCACGGTGCCCACGGTCATCGCCTTCCCCGAGCAGTACGGGGCCATCATGGCCGGCGTGGTGGACGGCGCAGAGAACGAGCCGCCCACCATCCTGAGCGCCAAGCTGTACGAGCCCTCGAAGTACATGGCCCTGACCAACCACCAGATCATCATCCGGTTCCTGACCATCAGCGGGAAGAGGTTCCGGTCCCTGCCGGCGGATGTGCAGGCGGCCGTGCTGGAGGCCGGCCGGGAGTCGGCGGACTTCGAAACCCGGACCGAGCGGGAGATCTCCGAGAAAGCGATCGAGCGCTTCAAGGCCTTCGGGGTCCAGATCAATACCGTGGACCGGAAGCCATTCATCGCCCGGATCGATCCCTTCAACCGGCAGATCGCCAAGGATCTCGGTGCGGAGGCTCTGCTGGAGGAGATCATTGCCCTCCGCCGGCGATAAGACAGCACTGCTGAGCGCATTCGGCTGATCGCTCGAAGTTGATGGGACAGGGGGTGAGAATGCGGTTGCGTGACCGGGTTGCCATCATCACGGGCGGCGGGGGCGGCATGGGCCGCGGGATCGCCTCGGTGCTCGCCCGGGAGGGCGCCCGGGTCGCGGCAGCCGATCTGAACCTGCGAACCGCCGAGGCCACGGCCCAGGCCCTGCGGGACAAGGGCGGCCAGGCCATTGCCGTGGAGATGGACGTGACCCGGCGCGAGTCGATCGATGCGGCGGTCCACGCCGCCGAACAAGCCTTCGGCGAGGTGGACATCCTGGTGAACAACGCCGGGATCAACCAGGTCATCCGGTTCGAGGAGCTCTCCGAGGCGGACTGGGAGCGCGTCCTGCGGGTCAACCTGACCGGCGTGTTCTTGTGCTCGCAGGCCGTGCTCCCCGCCCTCCGGCGGCGGGGCGGCGGCCGGATCATCAACATCGCCTCGACCGCCGCGGCCACGGGGGCCATGATGTCCGGGGCCCACTACACCGCGTCCAAGGCGGGCGTGGTGGGCCTCACGAAACAACTGGCGAAGGAGCTGGCGGCCGACCGGATCCTCGTCAACGCCATCATGCCCGGGTTCATCGACACGGACATGCTTCGCGCGCTGCCGCAGGAACGCCTGCAACAGTTGCTGTCCACGGTCCTGCTGGGACGGGTCGGCACCCCGGAGGAAGTCGGCGCGGCCGTGCTCTTCCTGGCCTCCGAGGATTCCCGCTACGTCACCGGGACCGTCCTGAACGTGAGCGCCGGGCAGTTGATGCAATAGGGAGGAACGTCATGTCGAAGGACAAGGTCGAAGTCGTCACCCCCATCGGCCGGGTGCGCGCCGACGCGCCGCGGTCCCCGAACCCTCGCCCGGGGGACTTTCGCGGGAAGGTACTGGGCCTCCTGGACACGCGAAAGCCGAACGCCGATGTGTTCATGGACCGGATCCAGGAACGGCTGATGGCCGCGGACTTCGGGTTCGCGTCGGTCATCCGGCGACGGAAGCCGACGATTGCCAACGAGCCCACTCCGCGCGGGATCATCGCCGAACTGGCCGAGCGGTGCGACGTCGTCGTCCACGGGATCGGTGACTGAGGGGGGTGCACCTCGTGGTGTATCCACGATTGCATCGAGCTGGAGAAGGCAGGGGTCCCCACGGTCGCCATCATCAGCCAGGAGTTCCTGGGCCTTGGCCTGGAGGATGCGGCCGGGCTGAACATGCCGGATCTCCCGCTGATCACCGTCCCGCTGCCACGCGGGGGCGTGGGGAGCATCGAGCCGGGGGTGGCCCGCGCCAAGGCGGATGAGGTCTTCGACGACCTGGTGCGATTCCTGTCCCTGTCATCCGCCGAGCTGGAACGCACGCGCACGACCTACCTGGACCGATTCCCCGAGGCCCGCGCCGCCCGCCAGGCCTCGGCGGCCCGGCGACTGCTCCCGCCCATCCCGGAGACCGAGCGGATCGAGGACACGCTGGACGCGGCGGCTCGCCTCAGCGACGACTGGGCGCAGCGCGGGTGGACCGATGGGCATCCCGTCGTTGTCCCGACCGTGGCCCGGCTGCAGGCGATGCTGGAGGCCTGCGGGAAGCAGCCGGGAGAGGTCCTGGGCATCCTGCCGCCGAAGTACGGCGTGGGCAGCGCCGGCGTCGTGGCGGCCAACGCCGTGATGGCGGGCTGCCGCCCTGCGCACATGCCGGTGCTCCTGGCCGCGGTGGAGGCCCTCACCGACCCGCAGTTTCTGCTGGAAGGCCTCCAGAAGACCACGCACAACGCCTCCCCCCTCGTGCTGGTCAATGGGCCGATCCGCCACGCCCTCGGCATCAGTTGCGGAGAGCCCGGGACGTCGTGGCAGGCCAATGCCGCCATCGGCCGGGCCATCCGCCTGGTCGTCATGAACGTCGCCGACGTCCCCGCCCGGGCCAACGCGAACACCCACGGCTGGTTGGCGAAGTACGCCTGCTGCATCGGCGAGAACGAGGAGAAGAACCCCTGGGAACCGCTGCACGTGGAGCGCGGGTTCCGCCCGGAGGACAGCACAGTGACGCTGTTCCAGGCGGAGCCGCCCCACAACATCGACGACCAGGCCAGCGCCAGCGCCCAGGGGGTCCTGACGACCATCGCAGGGACGGTGGCCTCCGTCGGGTCGGAGGATTTCATCAACCGGGGCGAGCCCCTGCTCATGCTTGGCCCGGAACACGCGCTGCGGATCAGCAACGGGGGCTTCACCAAGGCGGACATCCGGGCATTCCTCTTCGAGCATGCCCGCGTGCCACTGGGTATGGTGGCCCCCGAGTACACCCGGATCTTCTCCGACCGCATGAAGAAGCTGTACACCAACGTGCCGGCCGACTATCGCCTGCCCATGGCGGACCGGCCCGAGGATTTCATCGTGACGGTGGTGGGCGGGCTGGGGCAGCACTCCCTGTGGATCGCCACCATGGGCGGGGCCCGCTCCGTGACGAAACGGATCGCCCTCTGAACGGAGGCGTCCCTCCGGATCTCCGCCGGGAAGGGGGAACCATGTCTGTGGTGCTCGTGAGACTGCGGGTAGGGCTGCAGCTGATCCTCGCGGTTCTCCTCGCCGTCTTGTTTGCGGATCTGGTGCTCCAGATCGGGTCCCGGTATCTCGTCCAGCGCGCCCTGATCTGGACTGAGGAGGTCTCCCGCTTCCTGCTGGTCTGGATCGTGTTCCTGGGGGCGGCCCTGGCCGTGCACGCCCGGGCACACTTCGTGGTCGAGATCCTGACCGAGCGTCTCCCGTCACGGCTGCACCGCTGGTGGATGGTGGCCATCGCCGCCAGCCTGATCGGGCTGATGGCCACCTTTCTCTATCAGGGCATCGTGTTCGGAGAGTTGGGACTTCACTCACGGTCTCCCAGTCTGGGCCTCCCCATGATCTACGTCTACGCCGCCGTGCCGGTCAGCGCGGCCTGCATGATCGTGTTCTTCCTGGCTGAGATCCGGCAACGGCTCGCCGATCGGAGGGGCTGACCCCCATGTGGGAGGCAGTGCGCCCCTTCCTGGTGATCGGTGGGTTCTTCGCCCTGGTCGTCCTGGGCTACCCCATCTCCTTCGCCCTGGCCCTGATCTCCCTGCTCTTCATGCTGCTCGATCCCTCCATCGCCCTCTGGATAATGGTCCAGCGCGCCATCGCCGGGCTGGATTCCTTCGTGTTCATGGCGATCCCCTTCTTCGTGCTGACGGGGAAGATCATGGACACGGGCGGGGTGTCGGAGCGGCTGGTGTCCCTGGCCAGGCCGATGGTCGGGCACATCCGGGGTGGCCTGGCCCACGTGACGGTCGTCGTGGGGATGTTCTTCGCGGGGATCTCCGGCAGCTCGACGGCCGAGAGCGCGACGCTCAGCACCGTGTTCATCCCGGCCATGCGCCGCCGGGGCTACGACGCCGCCTTCGCCACGTCGCTGGCCGCGGCGGCATCCACCATGGGCATCATCATCCCGCCCAGCATCCTGATGGTCATCTACGGCGCCGTGGCCAACGTCTCGGTCGGCGCGATGTTCATCGGCGGGTTCATCCCGGGAATCCTGATTGGATTGTCCCTGATGGCCGCCGCCTACGTCGTGGCCCGGCGCCGCGGGTACCCGCCCGAGACGGAGCGCTGGCTTGGAGCCATCGCCATCCTGCGCGGTCTGAGGGAGGCGGCGCTGTCGCTGCTGGTCCCGGTCATCGTGGTGGGGGGAATCGTGGGCGGGGTGTTCACGCCCACCGAGGCCGCCGTCGCGGCTGCCCTGTACGCCCTGATCCTCACCGCGCTGGTCTACCGGACCGTGACCGCTGCCATGCTCATGCAGATCCTCGTGGAGACGGCCCAGATCTCGGCCGTGATCCTGTTCTGCGTCTCCACCGCAACGGTGTTCTCTTACCTGCTGGCCTACTACAAGCTGATCGCCCTGGTGGAGGCCGGGTTCCGTGCCGTGACGCAGGATCCCATCGTCCTGATGCTGCTGATCGTCCTCCTGTTCATCATTCTGGGGACCTTCCTCGACGCCACGCCGGCCGTGCTGATCTTCGTGCCGATCTTGCAGCCCATCGCGGAGGCCGTCGGCATCCACCCGGTGCACATGGGGGTCGTGGTGGTGATGACCATGGCCCTGGGGCTGCTGACCCTCCCCTACGGCCTGTGTGCCCTGACCGCGTGCGCCATTGCCAGGATTCCCCTGGCGGACATCTTCAAGATGCTGCACCTGCTGATGATCCCGATCATGCTGATCATCGTCCTCTGCGCGGTCTTTCCGAGCCTGATTCTGGTGCTCCCGAAACTCATTGTGCCGGCCTGGGTGGGACGATGACAACGGGGCTAGAAGGCGGGAATCTGCTTACGTCAGGGCCTGGGCGAGATCCTCGATCAGGTCGTCCGCGTGTTCGAGACCGATGGAGAGCCGGAGGAGATTGTCGGGCGTCCGGGTGTCCGGGCCTTCCATCGAGGCGCGATGCTCGATCAGGCTTTCTGCACCGCCCAGGCTTGTCGCCCGGGTGAACAGCCTGACCTTCGCGGCAACCTCGAAGGCCCGATCCCGCCCGCCCTTCACCTGGAAGGACAGCATCCCGCCGGGCAGCGTCATCTGCCGGGCCGCGATCGCGTATCCGGGGTGCTCGTTCAGCCCTGGAGAATGGACGGCTTCCACTCCGGGATGGCCAGCCAGGAACGCAGCGACCCTCAGGGCGCTTTCCGAGTGTACCCGCATCCGGGCGGGCAGCGTCGGGATACCCCGCAGGACCAGCCAGCACTCGAACGGGGACGGGACCGCGCCCCCGTTCACTTGGATCTTCCTGATCCGTTGGAAGAACTCCCCGTCGCTCCTCGCGATCAGGGCGCCCCCCAGGACATCGCTGTGCCCGCCCAGGTATTTCGTGGTGGCGTGCATGACCACGTCGGCGCCGAGCGCGAACGGCCGTTGCAGGATCGGCGTGGCCCAGGTGTTGTCGCAGGCGCAGAGTGCGCCAGCCTCGTGCGCAATTTCTGAGACCCGCGCGATGTCGGTGATCGTGAGGAGAGGGTTCGAGGGGGTCTCCACCCAGATCAATTTCGTATTGGCGCGGACGGCCTGCTTCACCTGGAGCGGATCGGTCATGTCCACGAAGCTCGCCTGCAGACCCCAGGGAGCAAAGGTCTCGCGCAGGAGTCGGGCCGTTCCGTGGTAGACGTCATTCGGGGCGATGACGTGGTCCCCCGGCGCAAGCGCCTGGAAGACGCTCATGGTTGCCGCCGAGCCGGAGGAGAAGGCGGCCGCCACCGCACCGCCTTCCAGGGCACTGAGACACTGCTCCAGCGCTTCCCGATTCGGGTTGTTGGTCC
>METI01000101.1 GCA_001771285.1 candidate division NC10 bacterium RIFCSPLOWO2_12_FULL_66_18 | reverse complement strand
GGGGGCGCCCCCGAGGAGCGAAGACCCTTCCGGCGCCTGCCCGGTGCAGCTCGGACCCATGGCGCTGTTCTCCCCGTCCCACAGCAGGGTCCTGATCCTCCCCCCGTCCGCAGCCGACAGGACACACCCCCTTCGGATGGTCATTCACCCGGGCCTCCCTGGCGCCTGCCGATCTGGAGCACCGATCGCCCGAGTCCTTATCCCTGACCATCACGCGGAATCGGTCGCAGGCGAAGCAGGGTTCCCCGGGGCCCCGGCAGCGCGCGCATCGGCGGGGCTAACTGTCTGTCGTTCCTGAGGGAGAGCGGGCATCAGTGGTGTGTGGAAAAAAGGACTTGACAGGCGGGGGGGCCAGAAGTATTTTGCAGCAACTCTTGCTTCTGTAGAAAATTCTGCAGCAATAACTGCATCAGGTTCCCATGATCGAACTCGAGAAGCGGATCAAGGCGGAATACAGGAGGCTCACCCGGAACCAGCGGAAGGTCACCGACCTCCTGCTCACCAATCCGGAGCACCTGGCCTTCTCCACGGCGCGGGAGGTCGGGGCCCGGCTGGGGGTGAGCGAATCCACGGTGATCCGCCTGGCCTACGCCCTGGGCTACGCGGGATTCCCGGCGTTGCAGGCGGCCGTCCGGGAAAAGTTCCTGAGCTACCTGAGCACGGTCGAACGCCTGAACAAGAGCTGGGAAAGCGACGGGTCGAAGCTCTCCATCTTTCATCGGATGCTGTACCTGGATATCGAGAACATCCGGTCAACGATCGCCACGAACCCCGACGCGACCTTCCGGGCCGCCGAGCGGCTGATCCTGAAGGCGCGGCACATCTACATCGTGGGCCTCCGGAAATCCTACGCGCTCTCCGCCTATCTCCACTTCTGCCTGAGCATGATGCTCAACAACTCCAGCCTGATCGGGATCACCATGGGGGACCTCCCGGAACAGCTCAAGAAGATCGGGCGGGAGGACCTGGTGATCGGGATCTGTTTTCGCCGGTACTCCGACACCACGGTCGAGGCCTTCCGGTGCGCCAAGGTCCAGGGCGCCAAGAGCCTGGCCATCACCGATTCGGTCAAGTCCCCCGTGGCACCGTTCGCCGACGTGACGCTGATCTGCGATACCACCCGCAGCATCTCCTTTACGGAGTCCCTGGTGGCGCCCCTGGCGGTCGTCCATGCCCTGGTCGTGGCGCTCTCTCTGCACAGCAAGGAGCGCGCCCGGAAGACCCTGGAGACCCTCGAGGGCCTGTACAGGAAATTCGGGACCCTCCACAGGCCGTAAGCCTCCCGGAGGGGCCGAGGGCTCCTCTCGGGGGGTGATATTCGCTGCAGCACGGGGGGCGGGTGCCCCCAAGTGTGCATGGTGTGGGGTACGCATCACGGGAGGGGGTTCCATGAGAGGCACAAGTCGTTCTCTCGCCGTCGGTCTCACTCTGATTCTCATCCTCGCGATTGGGCTGTCCGCCGAAGCCGCCAGCAAGGTGCGCATCGCCACCTCGACCTGGGTGGGCTACGGGCCCATGTGGTTGGCCAAGGCCCTGGGCTACTACGAAAAGGAGGGCCTGGACGTCGAGCTGACCAAGATCGAGGACAACCCGGGGCGATTCGCGGCCCTCGCCTCGGGGAACGTGGACATCCTCGGGATCGGCGGGGGCGCCGCGATCTCCTTTTGGAAGCCGGAACTCCCCGTGAAGGTCGTCATGAGCCCGGCCGGATCCTACGGCGGCGACGGGATCGTCGTGGCCGGGGAGATCAACAAGCTCGAGGACCTGAAGGGGAAGCGGATCGGCGCCTCCATGTTCAGCAGCATGCACATCGCGTTCCTGGAGCTGGTGAAGCGAAAGGGGATGAAGCCGGAGGACTTCAGGGTGGTGAACATGAAGGCCTCGGACATGGGCGCGGCCTTCATCACCGGCAAGCTGGACGCGGCCATCACCTGGGAGCCCTGGTTGACCAAGGCGGTCCAGGAGCGGCCTGGGGCCAAGATCCTCATCGACTCCAGCAATCCGGAATCGCCGCCGCTGGCCGGGGATGCCCTGGTGGTGCGGGCGGACTTCGTGAAGAATCGCCCGGAGGACGTGGAGAAGGTGCTCCGCGCCATCTTCAAGGCCACGGAATTCTCCCGGAAGAACCCCGACCAGGCCAATCCGACCATGGCGAACCTCATGGGCGGGTGGTTGAAGGATCCCAAAGTGTACGGGGAACTGGCCGCCAAGAGCGTTCCCCGCGACCTGGCCGACAACTACTACTTCTTCACCACCGGGTTGCGGAGCGGGAACCGCGTCCTGCCCAGCATCTTCGACGCCCTGGGCGTGTACACGCGGATCCTGCTGGAACAGGGGGAATTGAAGGAGCCGCCCCCCCTGGAGCAGATCATCGACAGCACCTTCGTCAAGAAGATCTACAAGACCGGTCTGTAAGGAGGCGGGCCATCCCCTCCGCCGGGCCGGGTGACCCCCATTCCGGCCCGGTGGAGGATTGGGGTCCGCTGGAGGAACGGAGCCTGAATCGTTCCCACGGTGGGGATCGGAGGGTGATCCCCATGCCGTCGCGAGGATCCCGATGAAACATCGATTTCCCTTCCTCAGGGACATCACGCGGCCGAAAGAACCGGTCTCCAGGCGTGTTGCCCTCCTGGCCCTCTGGACCACCGTGGCGTCCTTCTTCGGGATCTGGGGTCTGCTGACCTACGGGGGATATGTCGGGGGGATCTTCCTGCCGAAACCCCACAAGGTCCTGGTGGAGCTCTTCAATCTCTTCATCCACGAGGGCTTTCTCCTGGACGTCTGGATCAGCACCTCCGTGGTGGTCACCGGTTTCCTGATCGCCTCGGCGGCGGCGATCCCGCTGGGGATGCTGATGGGCAGCTACAAGATCGTGTTCGCCATGGCCGACATCCCGGTCAATTTCGTCCGCTACATCCCGGTGTCGGGGCTCATCCCCCTGCTGATCCTCTGGTTCGGCATCGACTACGCGCAGAAGGTCGCCGTGATCGCCATCGGGACCTTCTTCCTGGAGGTGCTGATGATCGCCGACACCTCCGCCGCCATCACCAAGGAGATCGTGGACACCTCGTACACCCTGGGGGCAAACCGGTTGACCGTCCTGACGAAGGTCCTGATCCCGGCGGCGCTGCCCGGGGTGGTGGACAACCTGCGCATCGGGATGAGCGGGGCCTGGACCTACCTGGTCATCGCGGAGCTGGTGGCGGCCGACCACGGAATCGGCTACCGCATCCTCAACGCCATGCGGGGGCTCAAGGTGGCGGAGATCTTCGCCGGGCTCCTGACCATTGGACTGCTGGGCGTGTTGTTCGCCAGGCTCTTCAAGCTGATCCTGACCTGGGGCTTTCCCTGGTACGAGCAGGCCGAGGCGAGATGAGCCGGCATCCGGATGCGGGCCCGCCCATCCTCTCGGTGCGGGGCGTCTCCAAGGAGTTCGACGCCCACGGGCGGAAGCACATCGCCGCCCTCTCCGGGATCTCCCTGGATGTCTGGCAGGGAGAGTTCGTCACCATCGTGGGGTCCTCGGGCTGCGGCAAGACCACCTTGCTCCGCATGATCGCCGGCCTGATCCGGCCCACCGCGGGGACGATCCTGATGGACGGGCACGAGGTGGACGATCCCGGGCCGGAGCGGGGGATGGTGTTCCAGGCCTACACCCCCTTCCACTGGCTGAGCGTCCGGCGGAACGTGGAGTTCGGGCTCCGCCTCACCCGGAAGGCCAAGGGGCTTCCGCCGGCGGAGATCGCCCGGCGGGCGGAGGAGTGGATCGCCATCGTCGGCCTCCACGAATTCGCGGACGTCTATCCCAAGGTGCTCTCGGGGGGGATGCGCCAGCGGGTGGCCATCGCGCGCGCCCTGGCCAACGACCCGGAGATCCTCCTGCTGGACGAGCCCTTCGGCGCCCTGGATGCCCAGACCCGGACGGCCATGCAGGAGCTCCTGGTGAAGATCTGGGAGGATACCCACAAGACGATCCTCTTCGTGACCCACGACGTGGACGAGGCGATCCTCCTGAGTTCCCGGATCCTGGTCATGGCCCCCCACCCGGGCCGGATCGTGGAGGAGATCGCGGTCTCCCTCCCCCGCCCCCGGACGATCGACACGCTGGTGACCCCCGAGTTCCTGGAGTTCAAACGGAAGATCCTGGGACTGATCCGCGAATTCTCGATGGCCGGCCGGAAGTGCGGCCCGTGACGTGCGCGGGTCCTCACGCGACGCGGTCGGCCCGGCATGGAAGAGGGTCCCGGAATGCCAATGCGTGAGTGCGTGATTGACGGTGAGACCCTGACCCCGGAGGAGGTCGAGGCGGTGGCCCGCCACGGCGCGCCCGTGGCCCTCTCCCCGGCGGCTCGCGCGCGGGTCGAGGCCTCCCGCGGACTGGTGGATGGGGCGGTCCGTGAGGGGAAGATCGCCTACGGGGTCAATACCGGGTTCGGGTATCTCAGCGAGAAGGTGATCGGGGCGGAGGACCTGGTCCGGCTGCAGCGGAACCTCATCCGGAGCCACTCGGCCGGCGTGGGAGACGAGTTCCCGGAGGAGGTGGTCCGCGCCATGATCCTCCTCCGGGCCAACACCCTGGCGAAGGGATTGTCGGGGGTCCGGCTCGGGACGGTGGAGGCCCTCCTGGGCCTGCTGAACCATCGCGTGTGCCCCGTCATCTTCCAGCAGGGGTCCGTGGGCGCCAGCGGGGATCTGGTCCCCCTGGCCCACATCGCCCTGGCGCTCATGGGCGAGGGGGAGGCGCGCGTCGACGGGAAGCGCCTGCCCGGGGTCGAGGCCTTGCGGGCGGGCGGGATGACGCCCCTCACGTACGGCCCCAAGGAGGGCCTGGCGCTCGTCAACGGGACGCAGGCCATGAGCGCCGTCGGCGTCCTGGCGCTCCTCGGGGCGGAGCGCCTGGCCAGGATGGCCGATGTGGCCGGGGCCCTGAGCCTGGAGGCGCTCGGCGGGACGGAGCTGGCCTTCGACGCCCGGATCCACGAGGCCCGGCCCTTCGCCGGGCAGATCGCCGTGGCCGGCAACATCCGGACCCTCCTCACCGGAAGCCAGATCGCCGACCGGGCGGTCAACACCCGGGTCCAGGATTGCTACTCCCTCCGGTGCATCCCCCAGGTGCACGGGGCGGTGCGGGACGTCCTCACGTACGTGCGGTCCGTGCTCGAGCTGGAGATCAACGCGGCCACCGACAACCCGCTGGTGTTCCCCGAATCGGGGGAGATCCTCTCCGGCGGCAACTTTCACGGGGAGCCGGTCGCCTTCGCCATGGACTTCCTGGGGATCGCCCTGGCCGAGCTGGCCAACATCTCCGAGCGGCGCATCGCCCGGCTCGTCAATCCCCAGCTCAGCGGCCTGCCCCCCTCCCTGACGCAGGAGCCGGGCGTCAACTGCGGGTACGGGATCCTCCAGATCGTGGCGGCATCGCTCGTGTCCGAGAACAAGGTCCTCGCCTCGCCGGCCAGCGTGGATTCCATCCCGACCTCGGCCAACAAGGAGGACCACGTCAGCATGGGGACCATCGCCGCCCGCAAGGCGGCGGGGATCCTCCGGAACAGCCAGCACGTCCTGGCCATCGAGTTCACCTGCGCCTGCCAGGGGCTGGACTTCAAGGGGGTCGAGCAGGCCGGGCACGGGACCCGGGCGGCCCATGCGTCCGTCCGGGGAGTGCTCCCCCCGCTCACCGAGGATCGGGCCTCCTGGGGGGACCTCATCCGCCTGCGGGAGCACATGGAGTCTGGGAAACTGCTGGCGGCGGTGGAGACGGTGGCGGGGCAGATCCACTAGGTCCTGCATGGCAGGAGGCGGAGGGAAGGAATGACACGGCACTTGATGAAGGGATGCGAGGCCTTTGCAGAGGCGACCGTGCGGGCGGGCTGCCACTGTTTCTTCGGGTATCCCATCACCCCGCAGAGCGAGGTCATGGAGTATCTGTCCTGGCGGCTGCGAGACTTCCCGGACGGGGTCTTCCTGCAGGCGGAGAGCGAGGTGGCCGCCATCAACATGGTGTACGGGGCGGCGGCCGCGGGCCGGCGGGCCATGACGTCCTCCTCCGGGCCCGGCATCAGCCTGATGCAGGAGGGGCTGTCCTATCTCGCGGGCGCGGAGCTGCCCTGCCTGGTGGCCAACTTCTGCCGCACCGGCCCGGGGCTCGGCGGCGTGGAGGGATCCCAGTGTGACTATCTCCAGGCCACGCGAAGCGGGGGACACGGGGGGTACCGCCTGCTCACGCTGGCCCCGTCCACCGTCCAGGAGATGGTGCACCTGACCGTCCTGGCCTTCGAGCTGGCGGAGCAGTACCGCACGCCGGCCATGATCTTCTCCGACGGCATCCTGGCCCAGCTCGCCGAGCCGGTCAGCTTCGACGATCTCCTGGTGGTGACCCACCCGAAGCCCTGGGCGGTGACAGGTGCCGATGGCCGGGCGCGCAACCGCATCCCGCGCCACTTCTTCTCCGAGGCCTCCGAGACGGACGGGTTGGACCCGGAGACGGTGGCCCGGTACCGGGCCATGACGGGCAAGGGGCCGGCGACCCCCCTCATCGAGGCCGAACGGCTCAACCTCACGCTGGCGGAGAAGTACCGGCGCATGGCCAAAGAGGAGGCCCGCTGGGAGGTAATCGGGGACGGCACGGATTTCCTCCTGGTCGCCTTCGGGACGATCGCGCGGGTGTGCGAGGAGGTCCTGGACTGGCTGGCTGGCGAGGGGATCCGGGCCCGCCTCTTCCGACCCATCACCATTTTCCCTTTCCCCTCCGAGGCCCTGGCCCGCGCCGCGGCCGGGGTGGAACGCGTGCACGTGGTCGAGATGAATGAAGGGCAGATGATTGACGATGTGCGGATCGCCGTGGGCCGGGAGAAACCCATCGGGTTCTACGGCCGCACGGCCGGGGGTGTCCTGCGGGTGGGAGAGATCGGCCGGGCGATCACGGGCGCCCTGGCGCGGAGGGAGATCCATGCCTGACGAAACGAAAGACCGCGAAGCCCCGGGTGCCGTTTCCGAGGCCTCGGGCAAGAAGCCCGGGTCCCTGCTGACGGGGGTCGCGTTCACCTATTGCCCGGGGAGCGGGTGCACCCACGGAAGTCTCAACCGCCTGCTGGCCGGCATCATCGGGGAGCTCGGGATCCGATCCAAGGTGATCCTGGTGGGTCCCGTGGGCTGCGCCGAGGGCATCGTCAAGTACATCGACGTGGACGCCGTGGAGGCGCCACATGGCCGCGCGACCGCGGTGGCCACGGGCATCAAGCGGTCCCTGCCGGACCGGGTGGTGATCACCTACCAGGGAGACGGGGATCTCGCGGCCATCGGCATCGCCGAGGTGATGCATGCCGCGACCCGCGGGGAACGGATCAGCACGGTGTTCCTGAACAACACCGTCTTCGGGATGACGGGGGGCCAGATGGCCCCCACCAGCCTGATCGGCCAGCGGACCACGACCACCCCCTTCGGCCGGGATGCGCAGCTGTCCGGCATGCCCTTTCACGTGGCGGAGATCCTGACCCGCCTTCCCGGGACGGCCTACGTGGCGCGGACGGCGATGAACTCGACCGCGAACGTCGCGGTGACCCGCGAGGCCATCCTCCGCGCCCTGGAGGCACAGATGCAGGATCGGGGGTTCTCCATCGTGGAGGTCATGGGCATCTGTCCCGTCGGCTGGAAGATGACCCCGCGCGACGCCAACACCCACCTGGCGGACCAGATCATCGGCGAGTACCCCCTCCAGCTCTTCAAGGATTGTGTGGGATCCTGTGACGGGGGAACGGGGGATGGCCAAGTCGGGCCCTGGACGGGGGACGGTGGACGGGGGCCCCAGGGGTGAAAGGATGGGCATGAAACACGGCATCTTCCTGGCAGGACACGGCGGGCAGGGGATTCTCTTCGCGGGAAAGCTCCTGGCCTATGCGGCGGGGATCATCGAGGGACGGCAGGTGCTCTGGCTGCCGTCCTATGGGGCGTCGGTGCGGGGCGGCACGGCCAACTGTTCCGTCATCATCTCGGAGGATCGCATCCGGGCCCCGGTCCTGGAGCAGCCCGACTCCCTGGTCTTCTTCAACCAGGAATCGGCCGACCGGTTCGCCGGCCTCGTGGGCCCGGAGAGCGCGGTCCTCTGGGACTCTGCATCCGTGACGCGGGCGCCGTGGAATGGATCGCCGCGCGGTCGCGCCGTCCCCCTGGACCACCTGGCCAAGACCTTCGAGAACCGGATGGTCGCGAACGTGATCATGCTGGGCGCCCTGATCGCGCTCCACCCGGTGGTGAGCGCCGGCGCCGTCGCAACCGCCCTGGGTGAGACGATGAAGGGGAAGAAGGAAAAAGTGCTGGCGGAGAACCTGCGGGCCCTGGAGATCGGCCAGCAGTGGGCGCAGGCCAAAGAGGGATAGCCATGCCGTATTCCCCGGAGCAGCTCGTGCGATCCCGCGTGATGCAACTGCCGGCCTACAAGCGTCCACCGAGACCGGAGGCGCTGGCCAGGGAGCAGGGCGTGGCACGGATCGCCAGGCTGGGACTGAATGAGAATCCCCTCGGGCCGTCCCCCGGCGCCCTGCGGGAGGTCCGCCGCTTCCTCCGGCGGATCCACGAATACCCCGACGGGGCCTCGGCACTGCTCAAGGAGAAGCTGGCGGCCGACCTGGGGGTGGAGGCGGACCAGATCGCCACCAGCAACGGGGCGGATGACATCCTCCTCCTGCTGGGGCAGATCTTCGTGGACGAGGGGGACCAGTGCATCATCCCGGCCCCCTCGTTTCCCATCTACACCCGCTCGGTCCGGCTGATGGGCGGGCGGCCCATCTTCAGTCCCCTCAGGAACCACACCATCGATCTGAACGATATCCGGGCCCGGATCACGGCCGAGACCAAGGTCATCTTCCTGTGCAACCCGAACAACCCCACCGGGACCATCCTCACCCGCGCCGTCCTGGACGAGTTCATGGGCCGGCTGCCGGATCGCCTGGTCGTCATCCTGGACGAGGCCTACCGCGAGTTCGTGACCCACGCGGAATTCCCGGACGGTCTCGCCTACCTGCAGCAGGGGAAACCCGTGGTGGTGGTCCGGACCTTCTCGAAGATCGCCGGACTGGCCGGCATCCGCCTGGGATACGCCGTGGGTCATCCGGCCTTCGCCGAGGCCATCGACCGCGTCCGGAACCCGTTCAACGTGAACATCCTCGCCCAGGCGGCCGGCCTGGGGGCGCTGCGCGACAAAGCCTTCACGAAGAAGACCCTGAAGACCACCGTCCAGGAGCGGGACTGGCTGGCGGCTGAGTTCCACCGGCTGGGATTGGAACCCATCCCCTCCGAAACGAACTTCGTCTGCGTGGACGTCCGCCAGGACGGCGAGCCGGTGGCCGAGCACCTCCTGACCTGCGGGATCCAGGTCCGGTCCTGCGGTATCTACACCATGCCGAACCACATCCGGATCTCCGTGGGGACCCACCGCGAGAACGCCCGCGTCATCCGGGTCCTGGCCGGGTTTCTCGCCGGGTCCCCGGCCCGGACACGCAGGACGGCGCGTGGGAGGCGGCCATGACGGCCAGGCAGATTCGCGCGGCCAGGGGGAGCACGCTCCGCTGCAAGGGGTGGCGCCAGGAGGCCATCCTGCGCCTGCTGGAGAACAATATCGAGAACGGCGAGCGGCCCGAGGAGCTGATCATCTACTCCGCCACCGCCAAGGCGGCACGGAACTGGGGCTGCTTCGACCGGATCGTCTCTGCCCTGCGGGATCTCGAGGAGGACGAGACCCTGGTGATGCAGTCGGGAAAGCCCATTGGGATCTTCCGGACGCATCGCCTGGCGCCCCGGGTGATCATGGCCAACGCCAACCTGGTGGGGAAGTGGGCCACGGCCGATCACTTCCGGGAACTCGAGGAGAAGGGGCTCATCATGGTGCCGGGCTACACCGCCGCGGCCTGGCAGTACATCGGGACCCAGGGCATCCTGCAGGGGACCTACGAGACGTTCGCCGCGGCCGCCCGGGCCTCCTTCGGCGGAACCCTCGCGGGACACTGGGTCCTCACCGGGGGCCTCGGGGGCATGGGCGGAGCCCAGCCTCTGGCGGTGACCATGAACGGGGGGACGGTCTTGGCGGTCGAGGTGGACGAGCAGCGGATCCGCCGGCGGATCGCCACCGGGTACTGCCAGCGGATCAGCTTCGACCTGGAGGAGGCCCTCACGCTCTGCCTGGAGGCCAAGGCGGCCGGGCAGGCTCTCTCGGTCGGCCTGGTCGGCAACACGGCCCAGGTCCTGCCCGAGATCGCGTCCCGCGGCCTCCTGCCGGACATCGTGACGGACCAGACCTCGGCCCACGATACCCTGTACGGGTACATCCCGGAAGGCCTGAGCCCGGCGGAGGCTGTCAGTCTGCGACGGGCGGATCCGGAGACGTACAAGGCCCGGGCCCTGGATTCCATCGCCCGGCACATGCGCGCCCTCCTCACGTTCCAGCGCCGGGGGGCGGTGGCGTTCGAGTACGGCAACAACATCCGGGCCATGGCCAAGCTCCGGGGGGTGGAGGACGCCTTCGAGGTCGAGGGGTTCATCCCGAAGTACATCCGGCCCATGTTCTGCGAGGGGCGCGGGCCATTCCGCTGGATCGCCGTCTCGGGCGAGACCAACGACATCGCGGCGATTGACGAGGTCGTCCTGCGGGAGTTCTCCGGCAACCGGCAGGTCACCGACTGGATCCGGACCGCTCACAAGCACGTCGTGTTCCAGGGGCTGCCGGCGCGCATCTGCTGGCTGGCCCATGGCGAACGCGGCCACCTGGCGGGTCTCGTCAACGACCTCGTGCGGAGGGGTGTCCTGGCCGGCCCCGTGGCCTTCACGCGGGACCACCTGGACTGCGGCGGGGTCGCCCGGCCGTACCGGGAGACGGAGAACCTCCTGGACGGGAGCGACGCCGTGGCGGATTGGCCCATCCTGAACGCGCTGCTGAACGCCTCCTCCATGGCCGATCTCGTGGCCGTCCACTCCGGGGGCGCCGGGAGCGCCGGGTACTACGTGAGCGCGGGGGTCACGGTGGTGGCCGACGGGACCGAGGATTCGGCCATGCGCCTGGAGCGGACCCTGACCTCCGACACCGGCCTGGGCATCCTGCGCTACGCGGACGCCGGATACGAGGCGGCGCGCCGCA
Organism: candidate division NC10 bacterium RIFCSPLOWO2_12_FULL_66_18; assembly: GCA_001771285.1. Lineage (GTDB taxonomy): Bacteria > Methylomirabilota > Methylomirabilia > Methylomirabilales > 2-02-FULL-66-22 > 2-02-FULL-66-22. Next base: position 23,756 of record METI01000101.1, on the reverse strand, counting down.
CGGCCAAGGAGAAGGGCATCCGGGAGATCAGCAGTGTCTGACGCCGAGGGAAGGCAATCGGAAGCGCGATCCGTGGAGGCCGATCTGCTGGTCCACGATGCGGCAGAGCTGCTCACCGTGGCCGGCGTGGGCGTGGTCCCCCGGCTCAGGCGGGCGCTCGGCGAGCTCGGCCTGATCCGCGGGGGGGCGGTGGCGTCCCGCCAGGGGCGGATCGTGGCGGTGGGGGAGACCCGGGCCGTCCGGGACGCCGTCCGCCTCCGCGAGGGCGGCCGGGCCATTGACGCCTCCGGCATGGTCGTGATGCCGGGGCTGGTGGACGCCCACACCCACCCGGTGTTCGCCGGGAGCCGGGAGGCGGAGTTCGTGCTCCGGCTCGGCGGCCTCTCGTACACCGAGATCGCCCTCCGGGGCGGGGGGATCGTCAACACCGTCCAGCCGACCCGCCAGGCCTCCTTTGCGGAGCTCGTCGCGCTCACCCGCCGGCGACTGGACACCATGCTTCTGCACGGCACCACCACGGCCGAGGCCAAGAGCGGCTACGGCCTGACGGTGCCCGACGAGATCAAGATCCTGGAGGTGATCCGCGCCCTGGGGGCCGAGCACCCGGTGGAACTGGTCCCGACCTTTCTGGGGGCCCATGCCTTCCCCCCGGAGTACCGGGACCGCCGCGACGAGTACGTGGACCTCGTGGTGAAGGAGATGCTCCCCGAGGTCAGGGCCAGGGGCCTGGCCGAGTTCTGCGACGTGGCCTTCGTCCCGAAGCGGGCCTTCACCGAGCGGCAGTCGGAACGGATCCTGGCATGCGCGCGCGACCACGGCATGCGGGCGCGCATGCACGTGGACGAGTTCGCCCCCGACGGGGGCGGGGGACTGGCGGCGCGGCTGGGCGCGGTGTCGGCCGACCACTGCATCTTCACCCCGCAAAACGAGCTGGAGCTGATGGCCCGCGCGGGGGTGGGGGCCACGCTGATGCCGGCCGCGGCCTTCGCCCTGCGCATCGGCCGGTACGCCGATGCCCGAGCGATGGTGGAGACCGGGCTGGCGGTCGCCCTGGGGACGGACTTCAATGCCAGTTGCCTGTGCGAGTCCATGCCGCTCACCATCAGCCTTGCCTGCCTGAAGATGGGCCTGACGCCGCCGGAGGCCCTCGTCGCCGCCACGATCAACGGCGCCTGGTCCCTCGGTCGGGCCCACGAGGTGGGGAGCCTGGAGGTGGGCAAGGCCTCCGACCTCCTGGTCCTGGACTGCCCGACCCACGTCCACATCCCGTTCCACTTCGGCGTGAATCGCGTCCGGCACGTGGTGAAGCGGGGGGCGGTGGTGGTCCGGGACGGCCGGCGGGTGGACGCGGACGGCGCGGAGGCGTTGGGAGGCCCAGACCGATGATCGAGATCTTTGCGACGGCAGAAGAGGCCATTGCCGACGTCCCGGACGGGAGCACCATCATGTGCGGCGGCTTCGGCCTGTGCGGCGTTCCCGAGAACCTGGTCCGGGCGCTCGGCGCCAAGGGGACGCGGAACCTGACGGTCATCAGCAACAACGCCGGCGTCGACACCTTCGGGCTGGGGGGTCTCTTGGCCAACGGGCAGGTGAAGAAGATCCTGGGGTCCTACTTCCGGTCCAGCGAGATCTGCGCGCGCCTGCAGGCCAGCGGAGCGCTGGAGGTGGAACTCCTGCCCCAGGGGACCATGGTGGAGCGCATCCGCGCGGCGGGCGCCGGTGTCTTCGGCGTCTACCTCCCGACGGGCGTGGGGACCTGCGTCGCCGAGGGGAAAGAGGTCCGCCTGTTCGGCGCGACGGAGTGCGTGCTGGAGTATCCCCTGGCGGCCGACTACGCCTTCATCCGGGCCTACCAGGGCGACCGCCTGGGGAACCTGGTGTACCGGAAGACGGCGCGCAACTTCAACCCGGTCATGGCGAAGGCGGCGCGGATCACCATCGCCGAGGTGGAGGAGATCGTCGAGGTGGGGGAGCTGGACCCGGAGGTGATCGTCACGCCGGGGATCTTCGTCAAGCGGCTGGTCAAGGGTGCCCGCTATGAGCGGCGAATCGAGTAAGACGCGGATCGCCCGCCGGGCCGCCCGGGAGGTGCGGGACGGCTACTACGTCAACCTCGGCATCGGGATCCCCACCATGATCCCGGCCGTGTTGCCGGAGGGCATGACCGTCCTGTTTCACTCCGAGAACGGCATCCTGGGCATGGGTCCGCCGCCGTCCCCCGGCGAGGAGGACGCGGACTTGGTGGACGCCGGGAAGCGGGCCATCACCGCGGTGCCGGGCGCGTCCTACCTCTGCAGCGACGACTCCTTTGCCCTGGTACGGGGCGGCCATCTGGACCTGGCGATCCTGGGCGCCTTCCAGGTCTCGGAGCGGGGGGACCTGGCCAACTGGAGCCTCCCCGGTCGCCTCACGGGGATCGGCGGCGCCATGGATCTGGTGGCCGGCACCCGTCGCATCGTGGTGACCATGGAGCACACCACCCGGGACGGGCAGCCGAAGATCCTGCGCGAGTGCACCTATCCCCTCACCGGGCGCCGGGTGGTCAACCTCATCATCACCGAGCTGGCGACCATCGAGATCACGGAGCGCGGCCTGCTGCTGAAAGAGATCGCTCCCGGCGTCAGCGTGGACGAGGTGCAGCGCGCCACCGAGGCCCCGCTGACGGTGGATCGGTGGCTCACGCTGATGGAGTAAGCGCGCAGACGCCGGAATGTTTTCCGGTCGGCCTGGAGGACACTCCCAGGCGGGAACGGGACGGAGCATCGGCCATGGGTGGGGTGCAGGTCGCCGGCGTGGGCATCACGCCCTTCGGGAAACACCCGGGCTCTCTCCGGGACCTGATGATGACCGCGGGGGCGGCCGCGCTGAAGGACGCCGGCCGGGACACCGTGGACGCCATCTACGTGGGGACCATGAACCCCGAGGCCTTCGTCGGCGAGGGCAATGTCGCGTCGGGCGTGGCCGACGGCTTGGGCCTGGCCGCCGTTCCCGCGCTCCGGGTGGAGACGGCCAGCTCGGCCGGGGCCGCCGCGGTGTTCGCGGGCTACACGGCCGTGGCCAGCGGATACTTTCAGAGCGTCCTGGTGATCGGGGGCGAGAAGATGAGCCACGTCCCCTCGCCCCAGGTCACCGGGATCCTGGGGCGGGTCCTGGATCCCTGTGAACGCGCCCAGGGGGCGACCATGCCGGCGCTGGCGGCCATCGTGACCCGCGCGTTCATGCAGGCCTTCTCCGTGACGCGGAGGGACCTGGCCCGCGTCGCGGTGAAGAATCACTCCCACGGCTCGCTGAACCCCGACGCGCAGTTCCAGCGTCCCATCACCCTGGAGGAGGTCATGCACAGCCGGGTCATCGCCGACCCACTCCGGCTGTTCGACTGCGCCCCCATCTCCGACGGGGCCGCGGCCGTGGTCCTGACCGCCGACCCGGCGAGCGTCCGCATCACCGGGATCGCCCAGGGCACGGATCACGTCGCCCTGCGGGACCGGGACTCCCTCGTCTCGTTCCGGGCGACCCGCGAGGCGGCTGCCCGGGCCTTCCGGATGGCGAACCGGACACCATCGGATGTCCAGGTGGCGGAGGTGCACGACGCGTTCACGTCCTTCGAGCTGATCAGCGTCGAGGACCTGGGCCTCTTTCCCCCGGGGCGATCGTGCCGGGCCCTGCGATCGGGGGCCATGACCCTCGGGGGCAGGCTGCCGATCAATCCATCCGGTGGGCTGAAGGCGCGCGGCCACCCCATCGGGGCCACGGGCCTGGCCCAGGTCGTCGAGATCGTCCGGCAGCTCCGGGGGCAGGCCGGGGACCGCCAGGTGGAGGCGGCCGTGGGGCTGGCCCACAGCATCGGGGGACTCGCCACGGGGAACTGGGTCACGATCCTGGAAAGGAACTGAATTGGAGCCGCTCCCGGCCGCCCGCTGTTCCTGCGGGGCCGTTTCTATCCCAGTCCAATCTCGGTGTCCACGCTGCGGAAGTGAAGGGGTGGACCCGTGTGCCCTCCCCCCCTGGGGGCGGCTGCTTTCCTTCACGGTCCTGCACGCCCCGGCGCCGGGCTTCTCTGCGCCCCTGATCCTGGGGCTGGTGGAACTCCCGGAGGGCGCCCGGCTGCTCTGCCGCGGGGAGCCGGGCTGCCGCCTGCGGATTTCCCAGCGGGTCTGCGTCGTGCAGGAGGGAGACGCGTACACGTTCACCTCCATGAGCCTGGGGGCCTACCTGGGGGCCGTCTGGCGGGCCTGGAGAGTCAAGGCGGGCGCAGCCGGAGGCAGGCCGTCTCCCACGGCCGACGTCCGGCCCGAGGACGGGGGGCTTCTCGAACGGAACCACTCTCTTCCCACGGAGTCAACGTCATGTCCCAAAAGATGATGCATGACATCCAGGCGGAGATGGAGCGCCATCTCGACCGGATGGTCGGGCTCTGGAAGGCCCTGGTGGAGACGGAGAGCGGGTCGGCCTACAAGCCGGGCGTGGACCGGGTCAACGAGATGGTCCGGAATATCCTGGTGGATCTGGGTTTCACCTGCCGCCTCATCCGGCAGGAGGAGGTCGGCAACCATCTGGTGGCCACCCGGACCTTCGGGGGTCGCGGTCGCGTCCTTCTCTCCTGCCACCTGGATACCGTCTGGCCCGAGGGGACGGCGGCGGAGTGGCCGTTCCGGGTCCAGGACGGGCGCGCCACCGGACCCGGCGTGGTTGACATGAAGGGCGGCATCGTGGTCATGATCGAGGCGCTCCGGCATCTCCTGGCCTCGGGGACCTGCGGGCTGGAGCGGATCAGCGTGGTCGGTGCCGGGGACGAAGAACTCGGGAGCCAGACCGCCCGCGCGATAATCGAATCGGAGGCGCAGCAGGCCGACTGGTGCTTCGTGATGGAGTCGGCTCCCCCGGGGGATTTCCTGGTGACGGCGCGGCGCGCCGTCGGCAACTTCCGCCTGCGGGTGGAGGGCAAGACGGCGCACTGCGGGACCCGCTACGAGGACGGGATCAGCGCGGTGCGGGAGCTGGCCCACAAGATCCTGGCCTTCGAGGCGCTGAACAACCCCGCGGAGGGGATCATCGTCAGCGCGGGTCTGATCCGGGGCGGCGTGGCGCGGCAGGTGGTGCCGGATGTCGCGACGGCGATCTTCGACGTGCGGGCGAGAACCCGGGCCCAGCAGGAAGAGCTCACGGCCCGCATGACCGCCATCGCGGCGCAGCCCACGCTGCCGGGTACGCGCTGCGTCCTGGAGGGCGAGTTTCATCGGCCGCCCTTCGAGGAGAGCCCGGGAGGCCTCACGCTGTTCGAGTTGGCCCGGGAGACCGGCCGGGGGCTGGGGATGGATCTCAAGGGGTGCATCCGCGGGGGCGGATCGGACGGAAGCTTCGCCGCCGCCCTGGGGGTTCCCACCCTGGATGGGCTGGGGCCGGTGGGGGACCACATCTGCAGCCGCCGGGAGTACGGGGAGGTCAAGAGCCTGCCGGCCAAGGCGGCACTCCTGGCCTGCCTGCTCAGGCAGTTACCAGAGCGGCTCCTGTAGACGGAAGCAGTCCGAGACGATTCGGCCGGGGAGGAGATCGGCATGGGGATACGGAGCGGGGACGAGTACCGCGACAGCCTTCGGGACGGGCGCCGGGTCTGGATGCACGGGGAGCGGGTGGAGGATGTCACCAAGCACCCCGCCTTCCAACCCATGGTGGACGCCATCGCCCGCATGTACGACATGCAACACGAGGCTCGCTACCAGGAGGTGATGACCTTCCAGCTCCCCTCCGGAGAACGGGCGAGCCGGTTCTACAAGCTGCCCGAGACCCCCGAGGATCTGGCCGGGATCCGGGCCATGACCCTGGCCCTGCTGGACGAGGTGGGCGGGGTGGTGGACCGGTTCGGCAGCGAGACCGCCACCCCGCTCTTCGTCATGTACGACCGCCGGCCGCTCCTGGCGAAGTACGACCCACGATACGTGCGGAGCGTCGAGCACTGGCTGCAGAGGTGCCAGGCCGAAGACCTCTTCATGACCAGCGGCAACACCGATCCCAAGGGCGACCGGAGCAAGCAGCCCTTCGAGCAGGACGACCCGGACCTCTACCTGCGGGTCGTGTCGGAGCGGGATGACGGCATCCTGATCCGGGGGGCGAAATACGAGACGGGCGCCGCCTATGCCCATGTCGCCTTCGTGAAGCCGACGGTCGGGCAGTGGCGGCCCGAGAACCGCGACTACGCCGTGGCCTGCATCGTGCCCCTGAACAGCCCCGGCCTCAAACACATCTGCCGGGCCCCCCTGCTCCAGACCGCACAGGCCTTCGATCGCCCGCTCAGCTCGCGTTTCGATGAGATCGACACGTTGATGGTCTTCGAGGACGTCCTGGTGCCCTGGGACAGCGTGATCTTCTGCCGGCAACCGGAGCTGGCGAGCCTGATCCGGCACGAGCTGCACCGCTGGGGGGCCCACGCCTATCTCCTCCGGTCGCTGGCCAAGGCGGACCTGCTGGTGGGGACGGCGTGCCTGCTGGCGGAGCAGAACCGCAGCATCGCCTCCCCGGCGGTCAAGGAGCAGATCGCCCACCTGATGGTCTACCGGGAGGCGGTCCACGCCTTCATCCTGGCCTCCGAGGCGGCCTACGAGCGCACGGAGTCCGGCCTGGTGATGCCGAACCAGTCCATCGCGTACGCCGGGCGGCTCTACACGGCCCTGCATTACCACGAGATGGTGCACGTCCTCCGGAATCTCGCCGGGGGGAGCGCGGTCCTCATTCCGGACGAGCGGACCCTGCGGAGCCCGGAGACCGGCCCCTGTCTCGAGAAGTACTACCGCGTGGGGGCGACCCCGGCCGAGGACCGGCTGCGGGTCCTGAACCTGGCCGCGGAGCTCACCAGCACCTCCTTCGCCGGCCACAAGCAGGCGTACCAGCTCTTCGCGGAGAGCCCGCCGGCGAACCAGGCCATGATCCTGTACGGCGCCTACGATCGGGAGGCGTCGATGCGGCGGGCGAGGAGGATCGTGGGGCTGGGCGAGCCGGCCGGCTGACCGGACGGCTGGGAAGTCAATAGAGCCGAGAGCCGCGAGCCGCGGGAGGTTCGATTGGCCGCTGACGGGCCAGGGCGAAGGGGAGGGGGGTTCGTGCCGACGTTCACCATCGTGGCCCGTTGCAGGCGGACCGGCATGTTCGGCGCGGCGGTCGCCACCAAATCCATCGCCGTCGGGTCCCGCTGCCTCTGCGTGGAGGCAGGGGTCGGCGCCATGAGTTCACAGGCGGTCACCAACCCGCGACTGGGTCGAAGAGGGCTGGAGCGTCTGCGGGAGGGCCGGCCCGCCGACGCCGTGATGGCGGACGTCCTGGCGTCCGAGGCCTACCCGGAGAAACGGCAGGTCCTGGTGGTGGACCGGGACGGCCGGGCCGCGGCCCACACCGGATCGGCGAATCGGGCCTGGGCCGGGCACATCACGCGCGCCGATGTCGCCTGTGGCGGGAACCTCCTCGTGAGCGAGCGGGTCGTGACGGCTATGGCCGAGACCTTCGAGGACGGCGGCGAGCTTCCCCTGGCGGAGCGGCTGCTCCGGGCGCTGGAGGCGGGAAAGGCAGCCGGGGGAGAGATCGGCGGGGAGCGGTCGGCGGCCCTGCTGGTGGTGGACCGGGAGGCGTTTCCCCTGGTGGACCTCCGGGTGGATTTCCATCCCGAACCGGTCGCCGAGCTGCGGCGGATCTTCGATCAGTACGCCCCGGTGGTGGAACTCTTCCGGCTTCGCCCGGATAACCCGTACCTTCCGTCGGAAGAGGAGTGGCGGCGACTGGTGGCCCAGGGAATTGATCCCTTGACGGCGGCAAAGCCGGCGCCCGGGGCGACGACGGCCTGAGAGGAGCGTGATCCGATGGATCCCGAGCAGGCCATCCTTTCGCTGGGCAGCCCCCTGCCCGAGATGCGGGAGCTGTATTCCGCCAGTCGCACCGGCGCCAAGTACGTCTCCCACGTTCAGGCGGGGGAGTTGCTGTACCTCTCGGGGGTGGTTCCCATCCGCAACGGGAAGCCCCTGTTCCAGGGACAGGTCGGGAAGGAGGTGAGCGTCGAGCAGGGCTACGAGGCCAGCCGCCAGGCGGCATTGTGCGCCTTGACGGTGATCCGATACGCCATGGGGAGCCTGAACCGGGTCCAGCAGATCGTTCAGATGACGGGGTACGTGAGCTCGGTGGCCGGATTCACGGACCAATCCCGGGTGGTGAACGGGGCGACGGATCTTCTGGTGCAGGTCTTCGGCGAGCGGGGGCGTCATGCGCGGGTGTCGCTCAGTTGCGGAGGGCTGCCGGCGAATTACTGCGTGGAGCTGGCCCTCGTCGTCCAGGTGGACGGGAAAGCCGTCCGCCCCGGCGCACGCAAGGAGGACCTGGAGCCCTCGACGTAGGAGGGCCGCCTCGGGGCCGGCGGGCGCCCGCTTCGCGAGGACGAGGGCACGCCGGAGCGTGAGAAGAGATTCAGGTTCCTTGACTTCTCCCCCCCGGCCCTGATACGGTCTCCGCTTACCCGATCTCGGGAAGGCTGTGGCTGATCGCGAGATCCGGGCCGGTGGTAATCGGCTCGCTGGTCGGTTTCTTGCGACGACTCAAAATATCGAAGCCCTTCGCAGTCTAGGGGAGATCTCGTGTTTACCAGCCTGCCGCAGTTCGTTTCGCACCTGAAGGATCAGGGGAAGCTTCTTGTGGTTGAGCGCGAGGTCGATCCGCGTTTCGAGCTCAATGCCGTCATCAGGAAGATCCAGGCCGGACCGAACTTACCGGTTCTGTTCGAGCGCGTGGGCGGCTCGCGCTTCCCGGTTCTGAGCAACACGCTGGGCAATTACTCGATTGTAAGCGGATTGCTCGGCGTCGAGATCGGGCGCGCGGCTGCCCGCTGGTCGGAGCTGACGCGGCCCGACCAACGCGACACCGATCAGCACTTTCCCCCCGAATCAAGCGCCTGGGAGGAAATCTCGCTGCTCGATCTGCCGCAAATCGTCTACTGCGAGAAGGATGCCGGCCCTTACATCACGGCTGGCGTCGTCATCGCAAAAGATCCGGATAACGAAGTGGTCAATCTGTCCTATCACCGCATGCAAATCATCGGCGGCAATGAATTGCGCGGCCGGCTGAGTACATCGGGGGATCTCTATCGCATTCATCAGCGCGCCGAGGCGCGAGGGGAGGGACTTCCAGTCGCGATTGCGATTGGCATGGCGCCGGCGCTCATGCTTGCCGCCGGCACGACGGTCGGGCCCGATCGCACCGAGTACGATCTCGCCGCGCGCATCGCGGGCAAACGCCTCCCCCTCGTTCCCTCACCGCGGCTCGGCGTGCCGGTGCCCGCCGCGACGGAGATCTTGCTGGAGGGCGTGATCCTCGCGGGGGAGCGGCGCCCGGAGGGGCCGTTCGGCGAATGGATGGATTACTACGTGCCAATCACCAACAATCACGTCTTCGATATCCAGCACGTGTACGCACGCAAAGGCGCAATGTATTACTCGATCAGTGCGGGTTCGGTCGAAGAGCAGGTGATGCTCGCTCTGCCGATGGCGGGCACCATTTACACCAACGTGCGTACATGGGTTCCGTCAATCCTCGACGTATCCTGCTTCCCCTATATGCAGTATTGCGTGCTTCAGATCAGAAAGCAGTTCGAAGGACAGGCGCAAAAGGCCATCCTGACGGCCTTCGGCGCAGAGCTCAACCACGTGCTCTTTTGCGTCGTCGTGGACGAGGACGTGAACATCCACGATTGGTACGACATCCTGTGGGCGATGGGGACGCGGTGCCGTCCTGACCGCGGAATATTCCAGATTCCGGGCGTCCCGTCCTTCATGCGCGATCCGCATCAGATTCACTGGGGCCGGCTCGGCATCGACGCCACCAAGCCGCTCGCGCATGCGGTCGATTTTGAGCGCAAAAGGACGCCGGGCATCGAGGAAGTGCGCTGGCAGGATTACGTCAGGCCGAAACGCTCTGTCGCGGCTCAATGATGAGAAGAACACTTCACAGGTGCTCCGGGTATGGCGGGAGATTGTCCCCAGCGACGGACCACGATTGCCATGTGAGATCATGGACCCGGGATTAGCCGCGATGGCGAAGATGCTGGCCCTAGACTGTGAGGCCCATTCCGCCCCGGCGGGGCCGACGGCTGCCATTGAAATCAACAATATCAGCAAGCGCTTTGTGTCGGCACTCGGTGAAATTGTCGCGCTCGATCGCGTTTCCTTCGACGTATATCCGCAGGAATTCCTCTCGATCATCGGGCCGAGCGGCTGCGGGAAATCGACGCTGCTGGGATTAATTGCGGAACTTGAAGCACCTTCGGCTGGCTCGATCAGGATTGGTGGTATGCCGCCCTCGCGCGCGCGCCTCGCGCGGCAGGTGGGCTTGGTGTTCCAGGACGCGGTTCTCTTGCCCTGGCGTACCGTCGAAGAGAACGTGGCGCTGCCGTTCGAGGTGATGAAAATTCCCGAGGATCAATGCCGGGATCAAATTGCCCAGGCACTCAAGCTGGTGAAGCTCGATGGATTCGAAAACCGCTTTCCCCATGAGCTCTCCGGCGGCATGCGCCAGCGCCTCGGCATTGCGCGGGCATTGTCTTTCGATCCGCAGATTCTGTTGATGGACGAGCCGTTCGGGGCGCTCGACGCAATTACGCGCGACAAGATGACGATCGAGCTCCTCAACATCTGGGAGCAGCGAAAAAAGACCGTGGTCTTCATCACGCACAGCATCACTGAGGCGGTTTTCCTGTCAGACCGCGTCGTCGTTATGACGCCGAGGCCAGGACGCATTCGCGCTGTGATCGACAATCATTTGCCGCGGCCGCGAACGTTGGCCATGCGGGACGAACCTGCCTTCACCGCCACGGCGCGCCAACTGCGCGAATTCTTGGAATACGACTGATGGCTCTTTGGCACGCCATACGCCAGCACCTTTCGACGGTCCTGACGATCGTTGGCTTTGTTGCCGTGTGGCAACTGCTGGTGATCGCCTTCCACCTGCCGCACTGGCTGCTCCCGTCGCCTTACCGCGTGTGGCTCTCCTTTCTTGAGAACAAACACTTGCTCGGAAAGCACGTCGTGGCCACCGGCACGGGTGCCATTAGCGGGCTGACGATCGGCTCCGTCCTTGCGATGATTCTGGCGACGATCATGGTGCATTCGCGCATTCTTGAACGCGTGATCATGCCGTTGCTGTTGATCGACCAGAGTATCCCGAAGCTCGCTCTCGCGCCGATCTTCGTGATCTGGTTCGGCACCGGGATGACGTCACGTATCGTGATCGCGATTGTCATCTCGTTCTTTCCGATGATCGTGAATACCGAGCGGGGACTGTCGACCATCGATTTCCACGTGAAAGCGCTGTTGCACACGCTGGCGGCCGGGCGCTGGCAGATCCTGACCAAGGTGCGACTGCCCAACGCCGTGCCGTACATCTTCGCGGGCTTGAAGGTTGCCATTCCGCTCTCGATCATCGGCGCGGTGGTTGCTGAATTCGTGCAAGCCGATTCCGGCCTCGGATTCCTCATTCTCATCGCCGTCAGCCAGGTGGACACGCCGCTGATTTTCGTGGCGGTGGTGGTGCTGGCCACTTTGAGCCTTGCGATGTTCTGCCTGGTCTCCGTAGTTGAGACGCTGATGCTCCGGCGCCGTTTTGCCTATCTCATTCCCGCACAGGAGCGATCGTGAGGCTGCACATAGCGGTGCGAGCGTCGTGCGCTCGTCTCGACCGCGGCCGGTCAAGACTGCGGCGGCCTTCGGCGCCGATTGCGGGAGCGGGATGGTGTCGATCACCCATCTCGGCCTTGCCCTATCGGAGACACCGTTCGGCGGCATCAGGGACTCCGGCTCCGGATTCGAGGGCGGCTCCGAAGGGCCGGAAGCCTATCTCGTGAGCACGTTCGTCTCACAGGCAGATCTCTAGCGCATTCGCATGCGTGCGAGGAAGGCGAGTTGCACGTCCCGAAGAGATGCAGGACCAAAGGGGGGAGCACGATGATGAGTTTCTGGAAGTGTATCATCCGGTCCGGCGCCACAGCACTCGTTGCGGCCGCGTTCATGAACTCCCCTGCAGCGGGGCAGGCTGCGGAAAATGTTGCGGTGAGGCTCTCGTTCACTCCCTTCGCCGTCCATATCCCGATCTATGTGGCGAAGGCCAAGGGCTTCTACGAGCGCAACGGCTTGAACGTCGATATCAGGCCGGGACGGGGTTCCTCCTTCGCCGCCATGACGGTCGGAAGCGGACAGGAAGAATTCGGGGTCGCGGACGCGGCAGCCGTCGTGACAGCACGCGCGAAGGGCGTGCCGGTCGTGGCCGTTGCCAGTTTCCAGCAAGACAACGGGGCGGCCTTGTTCGCCACCGAAAAATCCGGCATCCAGAAAATCGAGGATCTCAAAGGCAGGAATGTCGGCCTCTTTACCGGCAGCACGACGACGATCTTCCTTCAGGCGTTGCTCAAGAAACACAATATGTCATTAGATGACGTCAAGCCGGTGACGGTGCGCTCCGGAACGGACCTGCCGCTCGTGCTCGCAGGCAATATCGATGCGGAAGTGTCGATCTACAGCAATGAATTGACGGCCTGGAAGATCGAGCATCCCGAGCTCAAGTTTCGCACGTGGCGGATGCAGGAGCTCGGATTCGACACTCCGGGAAACTCGCTTGTCACCAACGAGGACTTGATCCGGACGAAGCCGCAGATCGTGCGCGCCTTTACGGCCGCCACCGTTGCCGGGATCGAATACGCCCTCAAGAATCCGGAGGAGGCGGTCGGCATTCTTGTGAAGTCGGTGCCGGAGTTGAAAACGAACATCGAGATGGCGAAGTGGCGCTCGTACATGGGATCGGTAACGAGTTCTGCGACGCAGCAGCGCGGCCTGGGAGCGCTTGACCAACCGAAATGGGAAACGCTCGTACGGCTTCTGCGGGAATACGGCGGGCTGCAAACCGACGTCAATCTGAACGAGCTGTTGCGGGACCGGTATCGGTCGCTGTATTAAGGTTCGTGGCCGGGAAGTGTCGAGAGGCTGATCTGGCAACTACCGGTCCGCGAGGGACCGGGGGAGGGGAACGATGAGTCGCAAAGGCATCGCGTGCATTTCCATTTCGGTGTCCTGTCTCCTGCTCGTGGCGCTTCTGGCGGGGGGAGCGCTCCTGGTGCGCCCTGCGGCGGCCCAGCAGAGCTTCGCCGGGCAGACCCTGGTGATCACGGACTGGGGTGGCCCGTGGGGGGAGAGCCTGCGGCGCAACGTGGCGGCGCCATTCGAGAAGAAGTACGGGGTCACGGTCAAGTTCGATGTGGGCAAGTCCTACGAGAACCTGGCCAAGGTCCGGGCGCAGCGGCACAACCCGCAGATCGACATCCTGTTCGTGGACTACGGGGCATCCCAGTGGGCGGCCCAGGAGGGCCTGACGGTCCCGCTGTCGAACTACGCGGCGAGCATCCCGAACCTGGCGGACGTGTACCCGCAGGCCGTGGCGCCCGGCCAGGCGTTCGTGGCGACCCGGGTCTCGGCCCAGGGGATCATGTACAACGAGCAGAAGATCAAGAAGCCCGTGGACTCGTGGGCCGCGCTCTGGGACAAGGACTTCGAGGGCCACGTGGGCGTGACGGGGATCCAGTGGGGCACGGGGAAGATGGTCACCACCGCGGCCTTCCTGATGGGGGGAAACGAGAAGTCCCCGGATCTGGGCTTCAACAAGCTGAAGGAACTCCGCAAGATCAAGATCTTCGAATCCGCCTCCCAGGTGGCGCAGCTCTTCCAGCAGGGCGAGGTGTGGATCGCCCCCCAGCTCGGCCCGGCGGCCTACGCCCTGCAGAAAAGCGGGATGCCCATCCGCTTCGTCCTGCCAAAGGAGGGGGCCTTCGGGATGTTCGACAACATGTCCATCGTGAAGGGCGGGAAAGAGCAGCTGGCGGCCCTCTTCATCAATTTCGCCCTGGATCCGGCCGTGCAGGTGGAACACGCCAAGGATCTGACGGTGGGGCCGACGAACCGCAAGGCCGTCCTCCCCCCGGACCTCCAGCAGAAGGTTCCGGCGGGAGAGCAGATCGGCCGCCTCTACCTGCAGGATGACCGGTACGCCAACTCCCAGCTCCCCGCCTGGACAGAGAGGTGGAACCGGGAAGTCGTGCCGATGATCACCAAGTAGGTCCGCCGTCATGGTCGACGGCACGGTCGCGGGAGACCCGCCCGCGTCAGCCGGGACCTCGGGGGAGCGGGAGACCACGGCGCCAACCGCCATTCCGTACCTGCTCCTGGCGCCCTCCCTGCTCCTGCTGGGGCTCCTGTTCGGGACCGCCCTCGTGTTGCTCCTGGCCCTCAGCCTGAGCCCGGGGGCGATTCCGGTGCAGCCGGGATCGTCCGTCAGGTTCCTGGGGAACTACGTCCGCTTTCTCGCCGACACCTACTATCTGGGACAACTGGCCGTCACCCTGGAGATCGGCCTCCTGGTCACGGCGGCCTGTGCCCTGCTGGGCTATCCCGTGGCCTACAGCCTGGCCAAAGCGCCACCGGGCCGGCGCAGGCTGATGATGGCCATCATCGTGACCCCGCTCCTGACGGACCCCATCATCCGGGCCTACGGGTGGGTCGTGATCCTGGGGAATGAGGGCCCTCTGAACCGCCTGCTTCTGCGGACAGGCCTGGTGGATGCCCCCGTCAAGCTCATGTACAACTGGCTGGGGGTGGTGATCGGCCTGGTCCACTTCCTGCTCCCCTTCATGATCCTCAGCATCGCCAGCGTCCTCCAGAAGCTGGACGTCGCGCTGGAGGAGGCCTCGCTGAACCTCGGCCACACCCGGTTCGGCACGTTCCGCCGCGTCCTCCTGCCCCTGAGCCTGCCGGGCGTGATGGCCGGCAGCACCATCGTGTTCACGCTGTGCATCAGCGCCTTCGTGACCCCGCAGATCCTGGGGGGCGGCGCGATCCAGATGTTGCCCAACCTGATCTACCAGCAGATCGTCGAGCTGTACGATCTCAATTTCGGGTCGGCCATGGCCCTGATCCTCCTCGTGGTCGCCATGGGAGGCCTGCTGGGCTTCCAGGCGATCGCGCGGCGCCTTTGGGCCGAGGGACAGCCGTCGTGAGGACCGGGAGCCTCCGGCTGGGGAGCATCGCGACCTGGGCTGTCCTGGTCTTCCTGCTCGCCCCGCTGGTCGTGATCGTCGCGGCCTCGGTCGGCGCGGGCGGATATCTCACCTTTCCGCCCCAGGGCTTCTCCCTCAAGTGGTATGCGAAGGCCGTGACCACCGAGGGATTCGTGCGGGGATTCCGGGTGAGCTTCCTGGTGGGTCTGGCGGCGGCCGCGGGGGCCGCCGTCCTCGGCGTGGGGGCGGCGGTGGCGATCACCCGGCACCGGTTTCCGGGGAAGGCCGCGGTGGAGGGCGTGCTCCTTGCGCCTCTGGTCGTTCCCCACATCGTGACCGGGATCGCCCTCCTGGGGCTCTTCACCACCCTCCGGGCCCCCTATTCCCTCTGGCGGCTGATCCTGGCCCACCTCATCATCACGGTCCCCTATGTGGTCCGGACGGTGGCGGCGGGGTTGCACGATCAGGACCCCTGCCTGGAGGAGGCCTCTCTGAATTTGGGGCGGACTCACCTGCAGACGTTCCTCCACGTCACCCTCCCCCTGATCCTGCCGTGCCTCCTGGCCGGATCCATCTTTGCCTTCATCATCTCCTTCGAGAACTACATCATCTCGGTATTCCTGGCGGGCCCGTCCTACGCGACGCTCCCGATGGAGCTGTACGGGTACATGCAGTACATCACCGATCCGGCGCTGGCGGCGCTGTCCACCATGCTCCTGGCCATCACGGTGGGCCTCATGCTGGCGCTGGACCGGCTCTTCGGTATCGATCGGCTCACGCTGTTTCGGTGAGGGGGACCGGGATGTACGACGTGCGGCTGGACGGGGTGAGCAAGGCCTTCGGGGAGGTGGAGGCGGTCCGGAATGTCTCCCTGGCCGTGGACGCGGGGAACTTCCTGTCACTGCTGGGGCCCTCGGGGTGCGGGAAGACGACGCTCCTGCGCATGCTGGCGGGGTTCGTCCGGCCCGGCCGGGGCGAGGTCTACATCCGCAATCAGATGGTGAACGACGTCCCCCCGTTCCGGCGCAACGTCGGGATGGTCTTCCAGAACTACGCGTTGTTCCCCCACCTGACCGTGGCGGAAAACGTCGGATATGGGCTGGTGGCCCGCAAGATCTCCCGGCCGGAGCGGGAGCGGCGCGTGGAGGAGGCTCTGTCCCTCGTTCACCTCACGAACTTCGACGGGCGGTACCCGCGGCAGCTCTCCGGGGGGCAGCAGCAGCGCGTGGCCCTCGCCCGTGCCATCGTGATCCGGCCCGCGGTGCTGCTTTTGGACGAACCGTTAGGCTCCCTGGATCGGAAGCTCCGCGAGCGCATGCAGGTCGAGGTGCGCCAGTTGCAGCGGACCCTCGGCATCACGACCATCTTCGTCACGCACGATCAGGAAGAGGCCCTCTCGATGTCGGACCTGGTCGGGGTCATGAATGGGGGTCGCCTGGAGCAGCTCGGGACCCCGGCCGAGATCTACGAGCGGCCGGCGACGACCTTCGTGGCCGACTTCGTGGGAACGTCGAACCGCCTGGATGGCACGGTGGTGGGGCTGGACGGGGAGGAGAGCCTTGTGCAGGTGGCGGGGACCCGGCAGCACCTGCGCATCCCGCAGCGGACGGGGGATGCCCCGGGCGTTCCCGTGTCCATCATGGTGCGGCCGGAGTACGTGGAGTTGACCGCCCGCGGTGGTCCGGGTGATGATGCTCCCCTGTTCGGCGAGGTCCGCTTCAGCGCGTACCTGGGGGCGAGCGTCAGGTACGAGGTCGAGCTTGGCGAAGGAGCCAGCCTCGTGAGCCTTCGCCCCCGAGGGATTGACGGGGGCGGGTACGCTCGCGGTGACCGGGTGGGGGTGAGGATCGCGCCGGAGTGCTTCTATCGGCTGGCCGGGGAACCGCGCAACCGAGCCGGCGCTGCGGCCGGCGTGGAATCGGATGGGGCCATCCCCGACTCCTTTGCGAATGGGCCGGTCGGCGAGGCAGGATCCGACGAGGGGGGATCTGGCGTCGGGGAGTCCCGGCGGAGTGGGGGGCTCGTGCCGCGGATCGGAGACGAGCCGGCGTGAGAGCGAATCAGGGGCAGCATGCATGAAACAACTTAGGCGTCTCTGTGGAGGGAGCCGATGAGAAAACCAGCGCAGACGGTCTGGCCCAAAGGCATCCGGGCCGCGGTTGCCATCACCTTCGACGTGGACGCAGAAACCATGTGGCTTGCCCGGAACCCGGAGAACGCGAACCGGCCCGTCCTCCTGTCCATGGGCCGATATGAGAGCCAAATCGCCATCCCCCGGATCCTGGATATCCTGGCCCGCAACCGGGTCCCGGGGAGCTTCTTCGTCCCGGGCTGGGTGGCCGAGCGCTACCCCCAGATCGTCCGGGACCTCCACCATCGGGGACACGAGGTCGGCCATCACGGGTACCTGCATGAATGGCCCATCCGGATCCAGAGCCGGGAGGAGGAGGTGGAGATCTTCAAGAAGGGGACCGCCGTGCTCCAGGAGGTGCTGGGGCGCCGACCGGTGGGCTACCGTGCGCCCATCTGGGAGTTCACGCCCCACACGGTGGAGATCCTGGTGGAGCAGGGATTCACCTACAGCAGCAACATGATGGATGAGGAGTTGCCCTACCGGCACCGGATCGGGGGGCGCGAGACGGACCTGGTGGAACTGCCGGTTCACTGGCTCCTGGACGATGCGGCGCACTTCAACTACAGTTT
The DNA here is from genome assembly GCA_001771285.1 of candidate division NC10 bacterium RIFCSPLOWO2_12_FULL_66_18. Classification (GTDB taxonomy): domain Bacteria; phylum Methylomirabilota; class Methylomirabilia; order Methylomirabilales; family 2-02-FULL-66-22; genus 2-02-FULL-66-22. Next base: position 5,992 of record METI01000101.1, on the reverse strand, counting down.
CGGGCCGCCGCCCTCGTGCCGGATGACCGATCCCGATCTGGTCCTCTCGACCTGGAAGCGGGAGTTCAACGGCTACTACCAGGAGGGCAAGTGTTTCGTCCTGACGATGCATCCCCAGGTGATCGGGCGCCCCAGCCGGGCCCAGATCCTGGAGGAACTGATCCGCTACATTCGGAAGCAACCGGGTGTCTGGTTCGCCCGGCTGGACCAGATCGCCGATTACTGGAGGGCCCGGGAGGAAACCGGCTGCGGCATTCCCGCCGGTGGCCGGGCCGGGACAGCGCCCACGCAAGGGACGCCGACGGGAAGGAGGAAGCGCCGATGAACACCTCTTGGGGCAGGAGCCTCTTCTGCATAGTGATTGTACTGGGGGTGACCTTTTCTCCGCTGAACGGGGCCTGGGGGGCGGGGCCGACCAAGATCCGCTTGCACCTGGAGTGGAAGATCGGGGGCCAGCACGCCCCGCTCTTCGCCGCGAAGGAACTGGGCTTCTACCGCGAGCGCGGTCTCGACGTGGAGATCCTGGAGGGATCGGGCAGCAGCGACACGGTGAAGCTCCTGGCCAACGGCTCCGTGGAGTTCGGCTACCTGAACGCCTTGATGAACATCGTCGGGCGCCAGCGCGGCATCCCCATCGTCTCGCTGGCCGTCGTGGACCAGAAGACCCCGGTGAGCATCATCTCGCTGAAGGAGTCCAACATCACCCAGCCCCGGGATCTGCTCGGCAAGGTCATCGGCGCGAACCCCAAGAGCACGACGTACCAGATCCTGGAGGGCTTCCTGTTGAAGCAGGGCATCCGCAAGGACCAGTTGACCATCGCCCCCATCGGCTGGGGGGTGGAGCCGCTCCTCAGCAAGCAGGTGCAGGCGTTGATGGCCTATACCAACAACGAGCCGCCGCTGATCCTGGCCAAGACGGGGCAGGTGGTGAACGAGATCCTGGTCTCGGACTACGGGATCAGCCTGTACGGCATCACGCTGACGACCACGGAGCGCTTCCTCCAGGAGAATTCCGAGGCGTCGAAAAACTTCGTCCTGGCGACCCTGAAGGCCTGGCGATTCGCGGAGGAGAACCCGGAGAAGGTGGTCGAGGTGTTCCTCAAGCTTCGCCCGGAGCAGGAACGGGCCACGGCCATGGCCACGCTGAAGGCCAGCTTCAAGCTTCACCACAGCGACGCCACGGCGAAGGGGGGGCCGGGCTGGCAGACCGAGGAGGGGTGGGCGCAGACGCAGGACGTCCTCCAGAGCATCGGGCTGATTCAGGCGAAGGTGGACAAGCTGAGCACCGTCTTCAGCAACCGGTTCCTGGGCCAGTAGCGGCCTGTGGCCGCCAGGCACATGGCCGGAGCCACAGGCGGGGTCGGAGCGCCGGGCGGGCCCATCGTCCGGCTCGAGGGGGTCGGCCTGCACTATCGGACCGCCAACGGCGATCTGCTGGAGGCGGTCCGGAAGGCTGATCTGGAGATCGTGCCGGGCGAGTTCGTCAGTCTGATCGGCCCCTCCGGTTGCGGCAAGACCACCATCCTCAAGCTGATCTCCAACCTGCTCGCGCCGACGCAGGGGCGGATCCTCGTCCAGGGCGAGCCGCCCTCGGAGGCCAAGCGGCGGCGGCAGTTCGGCTTCGTCTTCCAGGACTCGGTCCTCCTGCCGTGGCGGACGGTGATGGAGAACGCCACGCTGCTGCTGGAGATCGTGGGGATCGAGCGGGACCGGATGACGTCGAAGGTGACGGAGCTCCTCGGGCTGGTGGGGCTGCGGGGATTCGAGGGGCGCTACCCGCACGAGCTGTCGGGAGGCATGCGGCAGCGGGTGTCCATGGTCCGGGCCCTCTCGCTGGATCCGGCCATCCTGCTGATGGACGAGCCGTTCGGGGCGCTCGACGAGATGACCCGGGACCGCATGAACATGGAGCTCCTGCGGATCTGGGAGGCCACCGGGACCACCATCGTCTTCGTGACGCACAGCATCCCGGAGGCCGTGTTCCTCTCGCAGCGGGTCGTCGTGATGTCGGCCCGGCCCGGTCAGATCAAGGAGATCGTCCCCATCGACCTGCCCCGCCCGCGGCAGGTCCAGGTCAAGGACAGCGTCCCCTTCATCGGATACACCCGGCGCATCCGGGACCTGATCAACGGGATGGGGGAATGAGACCGCCACCGATTCGGCCTGCGGGAGGGTGGTGGGTGCATGCCCGCTTCCTCTACCCCCTGGGTTTCGGCATCCTGGCGACGGGACTGTGGGAGGTCCTGTGGAGGGCGCTGCGGATCCCCCTGTGGATCCTGCCGGCGCCGTCCGGTGTCATGCTCAAGCTGTACTCCATGCGGGAGTACGTCTGGCCCCACATCCGCGTCACGGTGATCGAGGTCCTGGCGGGATTTGTCATCGCCTTCGTCTTGGCCATCACGATCGCCGCCCTGGTCATCTTCTTCGAGCAACTCGGATGGGTCCTCCTGCCGTACATCGTCATCGTGCGCACGATCCCGATCCTGGCCATTGCCCCGCTCCTCCTCATGTGGTTCGGGTTCGGGCTCTGGCCGAAGATTGCGGTCGTGATTTTGATCTCCTTCTTTCCCATCGTGATCAATGCGATCCGGGGCCTGCGCTCGACGGACTACCGGATCATGGAACTGATGGATTCGGTCTCGGCGACCCGGATGCAGGTCTTCCTGAAGGTGCGGACCCGGGCCTCGCTGCCGCTCGTCTTCGCGGGGCTCAAGATCGCGATCACCAGCAGTGTGATCGGCGCGGTGGTGGGGGAATTCATCGGGGCCGACACGGGCCTCGGGTATCTCATCATCAACGCGTCCACGCGGCTGGACACGGAGCTGCTCTTCTCGGCGATGGTGCTCCTGGCGGCGCTGGGCTTGAGCCTGTTCGGCCTGGTGGCGGCGGCCGAGCGCTGCTTCGTGTTCTGGGGACACCAGGAGTCCACCTGACGGCCCGGCGCCCCCGGGCCCCTGGCGACGCCCGGGCCGTCACGGAAGCCTAACCCACATCTCCGGACAGACACCGCCTTACCGCCCTCTGGTCAGCGGCGTACCGGTTCTTCCTTTACGTCCCGCCCGACGGGCCGGGGGATGCAGGGTCAACGTGGAGCCCCCCGGAGACCGGGGCGGGTTGCCCGAGGCGCTCCGGCGAAACCATTCGCAATCGTGATTGCATATAGTAGAACCATGTGCAATACTGCCTGCGATGGTCAAGCGGCAGCAGTGGATCAAGCTGATCGAGAAAGCCTGGACGGAACGGTCCATCGTCTGGCTGTCCGGCGTCCGCCGGGTAGGGAAGACGTGTCTCTGCCAGTCACTGGGGAATATCGAATACTTCGACTGCGAACTTCCCCGGGTCCGCCGGATGATGGAGGACCCTCAGGCGTTCTGGGAGGGCCTCACGCGGCGGCGCGTGGTGCTGGACGAGATCCACCGCCTGCCGAATCCCTCGGAGCTGCTGATGATCGCCGCCGACCACTACCCGGCCGTGCGGGTCCTGGCGACCGGCTCGTCCACCCTGGGTGCGTCGGCGCGGTTCCGTGACACCCTGGCCGGGCGGAAGCGAGACGTCCGGCTGACACCCATGACCCTGGCGGACCTCGAGGATTTCCAGGATCCCGACCTGAAGCACCGATTCCTGCGTGGCGGGCTGCCGCCGTTCTTCCTGGCGAAGACCCTTCCCGAACGGGACTTTCAGGAATGGATGGACGCCTACTGGGCCAAAGACATCCAGGAGCTCTTTCGGCTGGAGCGGCGGAGTTCCTTCCAACGCTTCCTGGAGTTGCTCCTGGCCCAGAGCGGCGGGATGTTCGAGGCCACCGGCTTTGCCCGGCCGTGCGAGATCAGCCGCACGACGGTTGCAAACTACCTGAGCGTTCTGGAGGCGACCCAGGTCGCGCACGTGATCCGCCCCTTCAGTTCCAGGCGGGCCACGGAGATCGTGGCCGCGCCGAAGGTCTATGGCTTCGATACGGGGTTCATCTGCTGCTACCGTGGGTGGTCGTCCCTGCGCCCGGATGACCTGGGGCCCCTCTGGGAGCATTTCGTGCTGAACGAAATGCAGGCCGCACTTCAGGGAGAGCCCGTGCACTACTGGCGCGACAAGGCAGGCCATGAGGTGGATTTCATCTTGAAGCGGCGTGGTCGCCCGCCCATCGCAATCGAGTGCAAGTGGTCGGCAGAGGAATTCCACATACAGAACGTGCGGGCCTTCCGGTACCAGTACCCGGAAGGGGAGAACATCGTCGTGGCGCAGGAGGTGGACCGCCCGTATGCGCGCACTCTGGCTGGTGTGCGGGTCGCGTTCGACAACCTCCGCGGGTTGATCCGCCGCCTGTCTCATCCCGCTCGGAGCAGGGAGTCGGCTGTCGTATGACTTGGAACCTCAGGGGTCTCGACATCGCGAGGTCCCTCGCCCGCGAATTGGTTGCGCGACAGCCGTCGGCCTGCACGCGGGACCGGATCGCGATCCCGGATCCCGACGACTACCCGGGCGAAAAATACCTTCAAGCCTTCGAGGAGACGCTAGTCAGGCTGAGGCTGTGGCTTAAAGGCCGCGTGTGACCGGGGAACCAGCCCCGCCGGCCTGGTCCGCCGAAGGGAATGCCATGGGCGCTTGGATCGGATGGAATGGTGCGACTGCAAGGCAGGCAGAGAAGAAATAACCGCACTACGTCAGCGTTTTGAATATGGGGATTTCCTTTGCGTGCTTCGCGCCCGCCTGCCAGAGCGGAGCGGCGGGCAGGTGCTTTGCGGTTGAACTGCACTGTTCGGGATCAATCCGCAATCCGAAATCGAAAATCCCAAATCGCTAGTAGGGCTTGCCGGTCAGGCGGGCGGCGTTCTTGAAGGCGAGCTGCTCGGCGACCTCGCGCGGGAGCTGGCGCAGCCAGGCGCGGATGCCGGCCTGGATGTCCGGCAGGCGATCCCATTGGGACGTGACCCAGGTATCCGTCCCGACCATGAACCGGTCCGAGTGCCGGAGGAAGAGGCTCTGCCAAGCCGGATCGAGCTGGCCTCCGGGAGCGACATCGCTTCGCAGGGCCAGTTCCACGCTCAGGTTGGGGTACCGGTCGAGGAGTCGCCCCACCGTGTCCGCACCGGCGGACATGCCGGCGTGGGCCCAGAGGACCCGGACCTTGGGGTCGAGGCGGAGCAGCTCCTCCACCGCCACGTCGTCCGTGTGGGCATGCAGGAAGATGCCGTGGCGGATCGCCAGCCGGACGAACCCGCGGACCACGGCAGAAGTCGCCTCGCCTGCGGCGAGGTGAAATTCCCCGATGCCTCGATAGACCCCCCGCTGGAGACGGGACTCCACGTAGGACAGGATCGAGACATCCCCCGTCCAGGTGCCCATGTCGTTGCGGGTGCGGTAGGGCCGCAGGATGGGGACGATGCGGTCCGGGGCCTTGTCGAACAGGCGAAGCGTGCCGTCATCCGGCGTGCTGGAGACCATGGCCCACCGGACCCCCGCCCGGTCGAGGATCGCCAGGGCCGCCTCCGGCGGGTACACCGACCAATCGGGCTGGCTGTAGTGGATGTGGGCGTCGAAGATCGGCAATTCCTGGGGCCATCCGGGCGTGGGAGAGAAAACGGCTAGGAATGCCAGGAGCAGGGAGCGCCAGTAACGAGACATGCCCAATCTATACCATCCAGATGAGTGTGTCGTCAATGCTCGCCTTGCACATCTTCGCCGGTCGGTTCCGCCGGCGCCGTCCATTCCGGATCCAGCCCCTGCGCCGGACGTGCGAGGGTTTGTCTTTCCGTGTGGATCGCCCGGGCGAGAGGCGCTTGACATCCGGGACGGCTTTGCGTAGGCTTCGCGCCGGTGCCGGCCGCCCTCTGGCCTCCCGAATTCCTCTCCGAAGCCGGTGCCGGCACGCGCGGGTCACACGCAAACCGTTTCCGACTCAAGCGAGGTCCCCATGTCTGGCGACGTCAAGACGCTGCACCACATGATCACGGTCTGGAACGCCTTTGCCACGCCGACCGTCATCCCCCCGCAGATG
>METI01000100.1:7101-14332 GCA_001771285.1 candidate division NC10 bacterium RIFCSPLOWO2_12_FULL_66_18 | reverse complement strand
ACCCCGCGATTTTTAAGGCCGGCAAACCGGCGGCACCTTACCAAGCGGCCTGCGAGGTTGTCAACTATTTTTTTGGATGGAGCAGACAAACGCGGTGCAGCGCCCATGCCATTCCTGAGAACCCGCAAAAAACTCGGGAAAATCAGCAGTTAGCACAGGCCCCCCCTCGGTCTCTTCCGCTCCTTGTGGCACCCACACCACAGACGGTATCGCGCGGACGCCACACACCCATTTCAGATTTCGGATTTTGGATTGCGGATTTCGGATTTTCCAGACCGTCCTGCCAAATCCGAAATTCGGGTACCCTCTGGGTGTTCGAAACTCGAAATAGCCCCTTAGCCCGGAGGGCGAAGATCGAGCAGAACCACGCTGGTCCGGCCCCTGGCCATGCCCATCAGGTTGGTCTGGACAACCAGCAAGACCAGCTTCCGATTCCCGGAGCCGTCAGGGTCGACCAGCGCGAAATCCGCAATGTACCCGGGCAGCTCGCGAGTCTCCCACACCGCCTGCATGCCCACGCCGTCCCAGTTCAGGCCGAAGATCTTCCCCTTGTCGTAGAGACGGGTGCGGAAGACGTATCCGGTCGAGGGGGTGTTCCGCGGGATGATGAGCTGTTTCTTCCCGTCGCCCAGGATGTCCTGAAAGTACATCCGCCCCTGGAGAATGAAGCGGTTCGGCTCGATTCCAGAGCGTGGGTTTTCCCCCGCGCGGCTGGGATCGTATTCCAGAACCATCTCCGATCCGCCGTACCGGTCGCTGCTCCGGTAGATCTCCGACCCGCTCCGATCGAACACACGCAGGTAGTCCAGGTGGTCCAGGACGAGGATCTCGGGTGCGCCGTCCCCGTCCACGTCCGCCAAGGCGAAGCCGTAGACCGTGTTGAACTGATTCGGCAGGGGCACCACCGCGCCCGGCGCGTAGCGATTGCCCTGCCAGGTGTACTGGCGGACCGGACCATCGAAGGGCTTGTCCTGACCGGCCGACTGGGCATAGAGCTGGGGACTCCCGTCCGGCCCCTCCAGCACCCGGAAGTGCAGCGGGATCTCGTCCCAGACCTTCTCGAACTTCCCGTTGCGGTATTCCAGGACATAGGAGCGGAGGCCGCGGGCCGTGTAGTTCGTGACGAAGATCTCCGCCACGCCATTCTTGTTGATGTCGGCCGCATCCAGGGCGATCACGTTATCCGCGGTCGCTCCGGCGAAGCTCCACACCTGTTTGATCCCCGCCTTGTCCAGGCCGTAGACGTACACACCCTGCCCGTCGGAGATGGCCAGCTTCATGGTCCCGTCCCCGGTCAACTCCCCTACGGCCATGGCCTGGGCCTTGAACGGGATCTCCTGGGAGCGGAGGGCGATCTGATCGATGCGGGGGGCGTCCCGCCCCAGGAACGAGGCGCCCCCGCGGCCCGGCGCCGAGGCGAACTTCGGCGCGATCCCCTTGACCTCCGCGCTGGCCAGCGTGATGGAGTCGCCCCGCACCGTGGAGATCACCTGGACGTCCCACTGGACCGCCTTCTCCATGAGGCTGAGCTTGGACAGCAGGACCGCCGAGACCCGCAGCCGCTTCCACAGGGCCTGCAGCACCGCCGGGTCGGTGTGCTGGTCGGGGTTGGGGACCTTTTCCTCCTGGAGCGCGGCGCGGATCCGCTGGTCGCTCATGACCTCGAACCGGCCGGTCTTGACCAGGGCATTGACCAGGTCCCGCGTCACCGACCGGGTGTTGGCCCCGGCCACATCGCCCACGTCCACGTTCGGCAGGGCCAGGATGACCCGCGCCGAGGTGACCCGGACCCGGTCCCCCTGCTGCACGACCGTGCCTTCCGTCTGCTGGATCACCTCAGCCGCCGAGAAATTCGGGTGGACCTCCAGGATCCGTACCCGGCCGACATCCCGATCCAGCTTGCCCAGAATTTGTCCCGTGTACGGGTGCTTGAATTCCTGCCCCTCGCGATAGACCTGAAGCTCCAGGCCGGGAATCACCTGGTCCTTGGCCCCCAGGTCGAGGAGCACCCGCTCGCGCTCGAGCCCGATGACGCGGCCGGTGACCTTGGGAAACGCCGCGGAGATCCGCTCGGCGATCTCGGTGGCGGCCGTCCCGTAGGCCGCCTCCTGCGCCGAGGCTGAGGCGATCCACGCGAGAAGGATCAGGGCGACCGCCTCACCCAGGCAGCGCCGTATTCGCCTTGCATGCAGCATTCGTTCTCTCTCCTTGCCCCTGCTCCTTGCCCTTGAAAACCCTGGTCACGATAGCGCAGGCGGGCGCGAGGCGTCAATCTCGAAATGCAGAGCCGGGGGGTCGGCTATTGGCGGTGTGGGGAACCCGGCATCCGGAGGGAGCCATCCGGCAGCGAGGCGGCTCAGAGCACTACTCGCTCTTCATGCACGCCGAAGATGGCTCGCAGCGTGTCGCAGATCTCCCCGATCGTCGCGGAGGCCCGGACTGCCTCCAGGATCCGGGGAAGCAGGTTGCCGGTGCCGGCCGCCGCCTCGCCCAGGCGCTTCCGCGCCTCCTGAACACGGTGGCCGTCCCGACGCGCCCGCACGTCCTGGAGGCGGCGGCACTGCTCGGCCGCCACCCGCTCGTCCACGACAAAGACCGGGACACGGGCCGCCTCCTCGCTGACGAACTCGTTCACGCCGACCACGATCTGCCGTGTCGTCTCCAGGGCGCGCTGGGTCTGGTAGGCGGCCTCCTGGATCTCCTTTTGAACGAAGCCCAGCTCGATGGCGGAGAGCATCCCGCCCATCTGGTCGATTTTCTTGAGGTAGGCCTGGGCCTCCGCCTCGATGCGGTCGGTCAGGGTCTCCACGCAGAAGGATCCCCCCAGGGGATCCACCACGTCAGCCACGCCGCTCTCGTGGGCCAGGATCTGCTGCGTCCGCAGGGCGATCCGGACTGCCTCCTCCGTGGGCAGGCCCAGCGCCTCGTCGCGGGAGTTGGTGTGGAGCGACTGGCACCCGCCCAGGATCGCCGCCAGGGCCTGGACCGCCACCCGCACCACGTTGTTCTCCGGCTGCTGCGCCGTGAGCGCCGAGCCGGCTGTCTGGGCGTGGAACCGCAGCATCCACGAGCGGGGGTCCGTCGCGCCGAACCGCTCCCGCATGATCCGGGCCCACAGGCGCCGGGCCGCGCGGAACTTGGCCACCTCTTCCAACAGATGGTTGTGCGCGTTGAAGAAGAACGCCAACTGCGGGGCAAAACCGTCCACGGAGAGGCCCGCCCGGACGGCCGCCTCCACGTAGGCAATGCCGTCCCCCAAGGTGAAGGCCACCTCCTGGACCGCGGTGGACCCCGCCTCCCGGATGTGGTAGCCGCTGACGCTGATGCTGTTCCAGCGGGGCATCTCCGCCGCGCAGAAGGCAAAGGTATCGGTGATGAGGCGCATGGACGGGGCCGGCGGGAAGATGTAGGTGCCCCGGGCGATGTACTCCTTCAAGATGTCATTCTGGATCGTGCCGGCCAGTTGGTTTCGGGGGACGCCCTGCTGCTCCGCCATGGCGATGTACATACACAAGAGGATCGACGCCGTCGCGTTGATCGTCATGGAGGTGCTCACGCGGTCCAGGGGCAGCCCCTGCAGCAGCCCCTCCATGTCGGCCAGCGAGTCGATGGCCACCCCGACCTTCCCGACCTCCCCGGCGACCATGGGGTGATCGGAGTCGTAGCCCATCTGCGTCGGCAAGTCGAAGGCCACGGACAGGCCGGTCTGGCCCTGCTGGAGCAGATACCGGAAGCGCCGGTTGGTCTCCTCCGCGCTGCCGAAGCCGGCGTACTGCCGCATGGTCCACAGGCGGCCGCGGTACATGCTGGGGTGAACGCCCCGGGTGAAGGGATACTCGCCCGGAAACCCCAGGTCCCGTTTGTACTCCTGGGCGGCCAAGTCGAGCGGCGTGTAGACCCGTTCCAGAGGGATATCCGCCGTCGTGGCACACTCCGCCTGCCGCTCGGGCATCCGCTCCAGGGCCTTGCGGAGCGTCCCTTCCTCCCAGGCCCGCTTGCGGGCGTCAATCTTTTCCAGCTCGTCTTTCCCCACGCAGCTCGCCCCCTCCCCAGTCCCCAACCCCCAACACCCAGCCCCCGACCCCTATTCGATCACCACCAGGACCTCGCCGCCGCTGACCGCCTTCCCCTCCTCGACCCGGACCTCCTTGACCGTGCCGGCGGTGGACGCCTTCAGCTCGTTCTCCATCTTCATGGCCTCCACCACGACGACCCCGTCGCCAGGCTGCACGGCATCGCCGGGCTTGACCAGCAGCTTGACCACCTTCCCGGGCATGGGCGCGGTCACGATGCGCTTGCCGGTCTTGGTCTCGCCCTTTCCCGCGGCGGCCCGTAGGCGGCGTTGCTGTTCCTCCTGGATCTCCACCTGGAAGGGCTGGCCGTCCACCAGCACCACCAAGGCCTCTTCGGTCTCCAGGACATCAATTTCGTAGGAACGCCCGCCGATGAGCAGGGAATACAGGGAGGGATCCACCCGCAGGAGATCCACCGGGTACTCCCGGTCGTCGAGGCGGACGTGGAGTCCCTCTCGATCCTGCCGGACGTCCAAGCGATGCTCCCGTCCTCCCGAGGTGGCGATGTAGGTCATCAAGCCTCCGGTTGCAATTGAAAATCGAAAACCGACAATCGTGATTTTCGATTTGCGATTGCCGATTTTCGATTGAATGGCAATCGCCAATCTTCAATCGTCAATCGACAATGGGTTAGCGGCGAAGAGCCGCTTGTCGGGCGGCCAGCTTCCAGGGGCTTTCCGCGGATCCCGCCCGCGCCGGCCGGGCCGCAACGCGTGCCTGGTCCCGCAGGAAGGCATGGAGCGCCGCGGCGACCAGGGCCACGTCCCGCTGCGAGTCGTCCCAGGCGTGGGGGCGGCCGGCGAAGCGGCGGTCGATGAAGGTGGTGTCGATCTCGCCCCGGAGGAACTCGGGGTCAACCATCACCCGCTGGTGAAAGGGGATCGTGGTCTTGATCCCGTGGATGGTGTATTCCATGAGCGCCCGCCGCATGCGCTGCACCGCCTCCAGGCGGTCCTGCCCCCAGGTGATCAGCTTGGCGATGAGGGGATCGTAGAAGACCGGCACCTCGTACCCCTCGTAGACGCCGCTCTCGATCCGCACCCCGGCCCCCCCGGGTTCGCGGAGGCCCATGATCCTCCCCGGCGAGGGGATGAAGTTCTGGAACGGGTCCTCCGCATAGATCCGGCACTCGATGGCGGCACCCCGGATCACCAGGTCGTCCTGGCGGTGCCGGAGCGGCTCGCCGGCGGCGATGGCGATCTGCTCCTTCACCAGGTCCAGCCCCGTCACCATTTCGGTCACGGGATGCTCCACCTGGAGGCGCGTGTTCACCTCCAGGAAGTAAAAGTTCCGATCCCGCTCCACCAGGAACTCCACGGTGCCGGCATTCACGAACCCCGCCGCCTTGGCCAGACGCACGGCCGCCTCCCCCATCCGGCGCCGCAGCGGCGGGTCCACGATGGGCGAGGGCGCCTCCTCGATCACCTTCTGGTGGCGCCGCTGGATGGAGCATTCCCGCTCGCCCAGGTAGATCGTGTTTCCGTGGCGGTCCGCCAGGATCTGCATCTCCACATGGCGGGGCGCGACGAGATATTTTTCCACGTAGATGGCGGAATCGCCGAAGGCGGACTGGGCCTCGGACCGCGCGGCCCGGATGGCCGATGCCAGGTCCGCGTCCGTCTGGACTACCCGCATCCCCTTGCCGCCGCCGCCTGCGGCTGCCTTGATCACGACCGGAAGGCCGATCTCCCGGGCGCGGGTTTCCACCTCCGCATCCGACAGGTCCTCGATCGCCCCCGGGACCACGGGCACGCCGGCCGCCGTGGCCAGTTTCCGCGCCGACGTCTTCGAGCCCATGGCCCGGATGGCGTGACTGGGGGGGCCGATGAAGACGATCCCGGCCGCCTCGCACCGCCGGGCGAATTCGGCATTCTCCGCCAGGAAGCCATAGCCGGGATGGATGGCCTCGGCCCCGCTCCGCTTGGCCACCTCCAGGATGGCGTCCATGTCGAGGTAGCTCCGGACCGAGGGTGCCGGGCCCACACAGTACGCCTCGTCGGCGTACCGGACGTGCAGGGAGGAGCGGTCCGCCTCCGAAAACACGGCCACGTTGGCGATCCCCAGCTCGCGACACGCCCGGATGACGCGGATCGCGATCTCGCCCCGGTTCGCGATCAGGATCTTCTTGAACATCCCCCCTCCGCTGATGATTGCCGATTGAGGATTTCGGATTGAGGATTTTCCCGTCAATCACAAATCCTCAATCACACATCGCAAATCGCCGTTGAGCGGGTCAGAGGGTCATCGTCGTGATCTTGTACCACAGACTCCGTTCCAGGTACTGGAGGTCCAGCGGCTTGGTGATGTAGTCGAAGGCGCCCATCTTCAACGCCTCGCGCCCCGTCTCCTCCTCGTTGACCGCCGTGACCATGATGACGCCCACCTCATGGTCAATCTCCCGGACCCGCTTCAGCACCTCCATGCCGTTCAGCTTGGGCATGCGCACGTCCAGGAGGATCAGGTGGGGCCGGTGCTCCTTGACCTGCCGGAGGGCCTCCTCGCCATCGCAGGCGATGATCACGTCGTAGCCCTTGGCTGTCAGGAACTCCTGCAGGAGCTCGACGGCATCGGGTTCATCGTCAACGACCAGGATTCTCGCCATGGCGATCCTCCACAACATGCCCGGGCAGACAGTGCCAATTGAAAACTGACAACAGGCCATCCGCCTTTCTGCATCGAGTTGACCGGTTGTCAGTTGACTTCGGCGAGCTCAGTCGAGCCGTCAGTTTGAAATTTGAAATTGAAAGTGCCCTCTGGCCCCTCAGAGCGGAATGTTTCCGTGCTTCTTGGGGGGGTTGGTGTCCCGCTTCGTGGCCAGCGCCCGGAGGGCCCGGATCAGCTTGGGTCGGGTCTCTTTGGGCTCGATGATCTCGTCCACGTAGCCCCGCGCCGCCGCCACGTAGGGGTTGGCGAATTTTGCCCGGAACTCGGCCACCCGCTCCGCGCGGAAGGCCGCCGGGTCGGCGGCTTCAGCCAGTTCCCGGCGGTAGAGGATGTTCACCGCCCCCTCCGGTCCCATGACGGCGATCTCCGCCGTGGGGTAGGCCAGGTTGACGTCGGCGCGCATGTGCTTGCTGCCCATGACGCAGTAGGCGCCGCCGTAGGCCTTGCGCGTGATGACCGTGAGCTTGGGAACCGTGGCCTCGCCGTAGGCGTAG
>METI01000100.1:0-7092 GCA_001771285.1 candidate division NC10 bacterium RIFCSPLOWO2_12_FULL_66_18 | reverse complement strand
CGTAGAGCAGCTTGGCCCCGTGGTTGATGATGCCGCCCCACTCCTGGGCGGTCCCGGGCAGATAGCCGGGCACATCCTCCAGCGTGATGATGGGGATGTTGAAGGCGTCGCAGAATCGCACGAACCGCGCCGCCTTGATGCACGAATTGATGTCCAGGCAGCCGGCCAACACCGCGGGCTGGTTACACACGAAGCCCACCGCCTGGCCGTCCAATCGTCCGAAGCCCACCACGATGTTGCGGGCGAAGTGCTCGTGGACCTCCAGGAAGGTCCCATCGTCCACCACCAGGCGGACGATCTCCTTGATGTCGTAGGGCTTGTTGGGGTTGTCGGGGACGAGGTGGTTGAGGGCCTCCTCCATCCGGTTCGGATCGTCGTCGGTCTCCCGGCGCGGCGGGTCCTCCAGGTTGTTCTGAGGGAGGAAGCCCAGGAGGTCCCGGACGAGGCCCAGGGCGGCCTCTTCCGACTCCACCGCGAAGTGGGCCACGCCGCTCTTCTCGTTGTGGGTCATGGCCCCGCCCAGCTCTTCGAAGGTGACCTCTTCGTGGGTCACCGTCTTGATGACGTCGGGACCGGTGATGAACATGTAGCTCGTGTCCTTGACCATCACCGTGAAATCGGTGAGGGCCGGGGAGTAGACCGCACCCCCGGCGCACGGACCCATGATGACCGAGATCTGGGGAATCGCCCCCGAGACCAGGACGTTGCGGAGGAAGATGTCGGCGTAGCCCGCCAGGGAGACCACGCCCTCCTGGATGCGGGCGCCGCCGGAGTCCTTGAGCCCGAGGATGGGCGCGCCTGCCTTCAGGGCCATGTCCATGACCTTGCAGATCTTGGCGGCGTACGTCTCGGACAGGGAGCCGCCGAAGACCGTGAAGTCCTCGGCGAACAGGAAGACCATCCGCCCGTCAATGGTCCCGTAGCCGGTCACCACCCCGTCCCCGGGGATGAGCTGTTTGTCCATCCCGAAGTCGCGGCAGCGGTGCGTCACCAGCATGTCCAGCTCGGTGAAGGATCCCTTGTCGAGGACGAGCTCCACCCGCTCCCGGGCGGTGAGCTTTCCGGTCGTGTGCTGCCGTTGGATGCGGTCTGCCCCCCCGGCTTCCAGGGCGCGCTGGCGCCAGCGGTGGAGTTCCTCGAGGCGCTCTTCGATGCTCATGATCCGGCCCCCGATGCACGGACGGTCCTGAAAAGCAGGTGTTTCATACCAGTACGGTCCGGAAAAATCAATGGAAAAGGCCGCTTGACGCCATTGGAGTGCTGTGGTAGACAGGGCATCGGTCGCGCTCCTTGGCATGGGCCTTGCTCGATTCACGGAGCGAGGCAGGATCTGCCCGCGAATCGAACAGGCGGGAACCGTTTCCGGGCCCGGTTCCGGGCCCATCGCCAGAGGAGAAAACCTGGATGTTCACCACCAACACTGCTCCCGAGACGGCCAGCAGCGTGACGGGAACGCTTCTCGACCTCATCCGGCAAGGAAAGGTCGCCACGGACCGCCTGGTCCGCGAGATCGCGTACCTCCGGGGCGAAGTCGCCCGCCTGACGCACGAGAACGCCGAACTGCGCGCCTGTCTCACGCGCACGGGAGAGATCGCGTCGTGATGGAGCCCTCCTCCTCGCCTCCCCCTCCGTCCGCCCTTCCCCTCCCTGGCCTCCTCGGATCCCCGTTCGGCGACGAGAGCCGTCCGCGCATCCTCGTGGTGGATGATGACGCCTTGATCCGGCAGTTCCTGGAGGACCAACTGACGGGCGAGGGCTACCTGGTGAGCACCGCCCGGGACGGGGAGGAGGCGCTGGCCAAGGTGGCAGCCGACTCCCCGGATCTGATCCTCTTGGACGTCATGATGCCCAAGGTGGACGGCTTCGAAGTCTGTCGCCGGCTGAAGTCCGACGAGCGAACGATCCTGGTCCCCGTCGTGATGGTCACCGCGCTGACCGCGACCGACCAGCGGATCAAGGGGATCGAGGCCGGCGCCGACGATTTCCTGAGCAAGCCGTACAACCGGCTGGAGCTCTTCACCCGCGTCCGCTCCCTCCTGAAGCTCAAGCGGCACACCGACGAACTGGAGAATGCCGAGACCGTCCTCTTCAGCCTGGCGTTGAGCGTCGAGGCCAAGGACCCCTACACCAACGGGCACTGCGACCGCCTGGCCCGCTACTCCGTGGCCCTGGGGAAGTCGCTGGGCCTGCACGCGGAGCAGCTGAAGACCCTGCAGCGCGGGGGGGTCCTCCACGACCTGGGCAAGGTCGGCGTCCCGGAATCCATCCTGCTGAAGCCGGGACCCCTGAACGACATGGAGCGGGCGGTGGTGCGGGAGCATCCGGCGATCGGCGAGCGGATCTGCAAGCCCCTGAAGTCCCTCCGCATGGTCCTGCCCATCATCCGGCATCACCACGAGCGCTGGGACGGCAGCGGGTACCCCGACGGACTGGCCGGCGAGGCGATTCCGCTGACCGCCCGCATCATGCAGGTCGCGGACATCTACGACGCCTTCACGACCGAGCGGCCGTACAAGCGGGCCTTGACCCAGGAAGAGGCCATTGCCCTCATGCGCGAGGAGACTGCCAAGGGCTGGTGGGACCCGCGCCTGGTGGAAGCCTTCATCAGCCTCCTCACAAACGGCGCCCTGGGCGCGTAGATCCTCCGGCCGGACCCCTCGATCCTGTTCCTCGTTCCAAGCCATTCACACCGGCGATCCCGCGCGCTGTTCTCCACGGAAAACTCCTTTCGTCCGCACGCGCAGACCGCTATACTGTTGCCCTGTATGCTTTCATCCATTCCGGAGCATATGCTCTTCGCCCGCCACGCCACTTCGACCCATGTTGCCTCCTCCGCGGGCCCGAGCCGATCCCTGGTCTGGCTCGTCGGGCTCTCCCACGCCACCAATCATTTCGTGATGCTGATCTTCCCGTCCGTGCTGCTCCTGGTGCAGCAGGAATTCGGCCTGGGTTACGCCAGCCTCGGGGTCTTCGCCAACGTGGCCCTGCTGGGCTACGGAGTGGGGGCGCTCCCGGCCGGAATGCTGGCCGACCGATGGGGGAGCCAACGCATCCTCGCCATCTGGCTCGTGGGGGGGAGCCTGGCCTGTCTGGGGATCGGCCTCTCCGCCGGGCCGGTCGGCCTGGTCGTCGGCCTCGCCGTCCTGGGGCTTGTCGGCAGCCTGCACCATCCGGCCGGGTCCGGCGTCCTGGTGGCCCTGCGGAATGTGGGGAGCCCGGAGGTGGGCCGGGCCTTCGGGCTGACCGGCGTGCTGGGCAACGTGGGGATCGCAGCCTCACCCATCATCGCCGCAACAGTTGGTGTCTGGTGGGGATGGCGAAGCGCGTATCTGGTCGGCGCGATCCCGGGCGTGTTCCTGGCCCCGCTCCTCTGGCGCAACTACCTGCGGTCCTCGCGGAATCCGGAGCAGCGGCCCCCCGCGAGGCGTCGGCGTCTCGCTCCCTGGAACGATTTGACGCTTCCGCTGCTGCTCCTCTTCGCTCTGGAAACGCTCATGGGCTTCGTCTTCCAGGGGTTCTCGACGTTCCTACCGGCCTACCTGTCGGAGCGCGCCTCGATCCCCGGCCTCACCGCGGCCCGTGTGGCGCGGGGCGGCTCCTTCGCCAGCCTGGCCCTCCTGTTCGGCGGCCTCGGGCATCTGCTGGCGGGACGTCTGATGGCCACCCGATACCGGGAGGCCATCCTCCTGGTCAGCATGGGGTTCACCGCGCTGTTCCTCTTCGGCATGGGCGCGACGGACGGCCTGCCGCTCGTCCTATTCAGCATCGCCCTGTCCGTCGGCTTCTTTTCGCTGGGGACCATGAGCAACACGTTCATCGCCTTCCACGCCCCGCCGCATCTGGGGGGGACGGCCTTCGGCATCACCTTCACCCTGGCGTTCGGCGTGGGATCCCTCGCCTCCAGCGCCATGGGTGTCATCGCGCAGCGATTCGGCCTCCCCGCCGTCTTCCTGAGCCTGGGGATGGTGGTCGCGGGTGGCGTCGCCTTGGCGCTCTCCTTCGGGCACGTGGTGGGTGCCTGGTCGCGAAAACCCACCCAACCGGCGGGGGCGCCTCTCCACGGTCCCCACCCCTCGGGTCATTAGCAGAACAGCCCCAATGGAAAACGGACAACGGACCCGCCAGAGGCGGGACAACCAGTCATCTCCCGGCGACATTCCACCTGATCAGTTATCGGTTGTCGGTTTGAAAATTGAAAATCGCGGAGCGTCTGCGGGGATCGACGGCGTCCGCAAGTGGGGGGCCCTGATCAGCGTGGCCTTCGGGGCCTTCATGGCTCCCCTCGATTCCAGCATCGTCAATACCGTCCTCCCCATCATCGCCCGCGAGTTCGGGGCGGATGTCCTCGTGATCGAATGGGTGATCCTGGCCTACCTGTTGAGCCTCAGCAGCCTGCTCCTGATCGGCGGTCGCCTGGGGGACCTGTTCGGCGACAAGCGCCTGTACGTCAGCGGCTTCGCCCTGTTCACCCTGAGCTCCATAGCGGGAGCGACCACCAGATCGCCCTGCGCCTCGGCCTAGCCGGCCTGGGGATCGGCCTGTTCACCTCGCCCAACAATAGCGCCATCATGGGGGCCGTCCCCCAGAGCTACCAGGGGCTGGCCAGCGGGATCGTGGCGACCGCGCAGAGCCTGGGGATGGTGCTGGGGGTGGCCATCTCCGGCTCCCTCTTCGGGGCGGAGGTCCAGAAACTCCTGGCCATCCTCGGGCGCGAACCCGTGGCGGTGGCCGGCGCCTACCGGCACGCCGTGACCATCGGGGCGGGGATCGCACTGGCCGGCGCGTTCACCAGCCTGGTCCGGGGCGAGGGAGCGAGAGGAAGGAATTTCAAATTGAAAACGGACAACCGACAACCGGCCAACTGATCCATGAATCCCGTTGCCCGGTTTGCCATTGTCCGTTGTCAGTTTTCAGTTGACAGTTTCCGTCGCCTACCTTGCGGGGGTGGCGCCGGGGATCGGCTGGAACTGGTGGGTCCGCGTGAGCTTGTCCCCGGTGAACCAGTAGCTCACGCCGTCCGCATAGTACCACCACACCTCGGCGGCCGTGTCCCCCGTGCCGGAGGTCTCCCGCTTCTCGGGCAGGCCATGCCGCCGGAGGATCTGGGCCCGCTCCGAGCCCGGCCCGTAGAAGGCCATCTGCCGCTCGACCTCCGGCCAGGCCACGCTGTACTGGAGGACCTGGTTGACCGTGAGGGCCCGGTCGCGTTCCAGCAGGGGGGTGATGTCCAGGGGCTCGGGACGCCGGTACTTCACCCGGTCGAAGCCCGTCTTGTCATAGAAAAAGAGGTAAAAGTTATTGCCCAGAGCGGCCGGGACGAATTCGATACGATAGCGGCCCTCGGCGTCGGTGGTTCCCTTCGCCTCCTGGCGACCACGCTCTTCGTACTCCAGCCGCTTGGTCACCAGGTCGAGGGAGCGCCCGACGATCACCACGGGGGTAGTGGCCACGGGCTGGCCCGATACGTCCGTGACCCGCCCCGTCACCACGCGGACCTCATTGATCTTAACCGTGGCGCACGCGGCCAGCAGGAACGTCAGGATCCCGGTCGCCGCCATCGTTTTCATCCCGCGCATGCTTTGCCCTCCTTTTGCCCCCAGCCCCGATGCCAGCATACCGGATACCCGCTCGGACCTCAAGCCCAACACGATGCAAGGAGAATTCTTGTCTTTCTTTGCGGCCTTTGCGTCTTTGCGTGAGGACAACTCCGGGTCTCTCGCCAAGATCGCAAAGAAGAACATTCCTGGGGGGAGCCTTTTTTTGTTGCGGATTGCGAACTGGGCCGCTATGGTCCGGCGGCGTGCCGGGTTCCCAATTTTGCGTTGTCGGTTGTCCGTTTTTCATTTTCCATCGAAGCGAGGCGTTGGTATGGCATCACCCATCGGACATGTGGTCGTGGGCATCGGGGTCGCTGGGGCGGTCGCGGGCGGACTCGGCACGGACAGTACGCCTGCGCTCTGGACAGGCGCGGCCGTCGCCAGTTGCCTGCCGGATCTGGATCTTCTCCCCAGCCTCTGGGGGGTGCCTTACCGGCGGGTCCACCGCCGGGCAACCCATTCCCTCCTGATCCTGGCGCCCCTGGTGGGGGTCGCCTGGGCGGCGGTGTCCGCTCTTGACCTCTCTATGGACTGGCGGTTGATGCTCGCCTGGACGTCCGCCCTCATGTCCCATCTGGTCTTGGATATTCTCTGCACCGGACCCGGGCTGAGGCAGGGAGGGCACGGCATCCCTCTCTTCTGGCCCCTGGCGTCCCGCCGCTGGTGCGTCTCCCGTCCAATGTTTCCCGAGGTCAATTTCCTCGAAGGCGTCCCGGCCGGAGTGATCGGTCGCGCCTGCCTTCGGGAACTCCTGCACCTGAGCCCGGCCGCCGGCGTCCTGATCCTCCTGGGACACCTCCTGTAATTTCTCTGGTCTCGGCTCTCAGTTCCCGGCTCTCGGCTTTCGGCTTTCGGCTCTCAGCTCTCAAACCCCTTTTCCATTGACAATCCGCCGCGCGGGGCGGTAGAAATGCGCGCAAGGGGAAGTGGCGGAACTGGCAGACGCGCACGTTTGAGGGGCGTGTGAGGCAACTCATGAGGGTTCGAGTCCCTCCTTCCCCACCAGGTGCGGACACAAAACCGGCTGCTCATTTGAGCCGCCGGTTTCGTCTTAGACTTGGACTCGGGTGCCGCGGGCGCCAGCAGGAGGAGGCGCCGCTCACCCTATGCGCGGAGCCTCGGTGACTACCTGAACCGCAGGATCTGATACTGGCCGTCACCATACGTCGTGTGGCCGGGCGGGATCTCGCCGCGGCCGGAGTTGTTGAAGATGGAGACGCTGAACTAGTACTCCCGCGACTTCGCCAGGTCGAAGATCACGTCGTCGGCCGGGTTCCCTGTATTCAGCCGCCGTTTGAACTCGTTGATCCAGACCCCGTCCTTCCACACGGCCGAGTGGCGCACGTCGCCACGGCTTCCTTCGAGGTTCCGCAAGATCCGCTCCGGGACGGCCGCATTGTACTTCGCGTAGATCGCCCAGGCCTGATCCACCTTCCGTCTGTCGAACTTGGGATCGGTAGGATCCGCCACGATGGTCCGGCCCTCGTCAATATCC
>METI01000099.1:7312-10806 GCA_001771285.1 candidate division NC10 bacterium RIFCSPLOWO2_12_FULL_66_18 | reverse complement strand
AGCGTCTTGATCACACCGCCGTGGGACACCACGACGAGGTCCGCGCCGGGATGGGCCTCTTGCATGCGGTGGAGCGCTCCCACCACCCGGCGCTCGAACGCCCGGAGGTCCTCGCCGCCCGGGGCCGGGAAGGTCAGTGGATCCTCCAGCCATTGCTCATACCGGCCGGGGGTCGCCGCCTGGATCTCCGCCACCGTCATTCCCTCCCACTTCCCCAGGGACATCTCGCGGAGATCGGGCTCATGAATCACCGGAAGGTCGTACGTGGCGGCGATCTGCTCCGCCGTCTGGGCTGCCCGACGGAGCGGGCTGGCATAGATCGCCGCGACCGCCTCCGACAGGTGGGCCCTGAGGTGGCCGACGAGCAGATCGGTCTGCCGCCTGCCGCGCGGACTCAGCTCCGGGTCCAGGGTGCCCTGGATCCGCCGCTCCATGTTCCAGACGGATTCACCGTGTCGCACGAGGATGAATCTGGACATTCCTCAGTCCTGACCCGAACGTACGACACTCGGCTCTCGGCTCTCGGCTCTCGGCTCTTCCGGAACGATCCCGACGTCCTCCGGCGCAAACACTACCGCCACCAGGTCGCCCCGCTGGAAGAGACGCTTCCCCTTCGGGTTGGTCACGCTGGCCCGCAGCAACGTTTCGCTGACCTCGACCTCGTACTGGATGGCGGCACCCTGGAAGGCGGACGCGACAACCCTCCCTTCCAGGCGGTTCCGGTGATCGGCCGGTTCCCCTGGAGGGAGGAGGTCCATCGCCTCCGGTCGGACCGTGAGGAGGATCCGGCCGCCTTCCGGGGCCGCCGCGGACGGCCGCGCCGCCCGCACCTCCACCCCCAGGTCAGTCGTGACCGTCAGGGTGTCCCCGGTTGCCTGCCGCACTGCTCCCCCCAGCAGGTTGGATGCGCCGACGAACTCGGCCACGAACCGCTCGCGCGGCGCCTCGTAGATCTCCCGGGGCGTCCCTTCCTGGATGACCGAGCCCGCAGACATGACTGCGATCCGGGTGGAGAGGGCCAGGGCCTCTTCCTGATCGTGGGTGACGTAGATCGTGGTGATCCCGAGGTCGCGCTGCAGCTTGAGCAACTCGATCCGCATCTGCGCGCGCAGCCGCGCGTCCAGGTTGGATAGGGGCTCATCCAGGAGCAGGACCCGCGGCTGGACCACCAGGGTGCGGGCCAGGGCCACCCGCTGCTGCTGCCCGCCGGAGAGCTGGGACGGCCGGCGCCCTTCCATGCCCTCCAGGTTCACCATGCGGAGCGCCTCCCCGACCTGCCTCTCGATGTCGGCTCGCGAGACCCTGCGCTCCCGGAGGCCGAAAGCCACGTTCTCGAAGACGGTCATATGGGGCCAGATGGCATAGCTCTGGAAGACCATCCCGACGTCCCGTTTCCACGGGGGCAGGGCGTTCACCACCTCGCCGTCCAGCCAGACGCTGCCCTCGTCCGGCGCGGCGAACCCGGCGATCATCCGGAGCAGCGTGGTCTTCCCGCACCCGCTGGGCCCCAGAAAAGTGTAGAACTCCCCCACCCGGATGGAGAGGCTCACGGCCCGCACCGCCCAGGTCTCCCCGAACCGCTTGCCCACGCAATCCAGCCGAACTTCCGCGGCTCTCGTGGTCACTGGCTCATTGTCTCGCTCGGGTTACATTTGCATGAACGAGTTGGAATTTGTTGGAACCGCAAATGAACGCCAATACACACAAACGGCACCCCCGGCCTGGATCTGCGTTTATTTGCGTTTCCGCCATAGGCGGACGGTTGCATGGGTCTGAGGCTCACGTCACTAGACGCGAAACGCGCTCCCCGACCGCCCGGCGAAGATCCGGTTGGTGAGGTAGGTACACAGCCCGACCAGCAGGATCGCCACCACGCCCAGGGCCGCCCCGGGCCCCCGACCCACGGCGCTCTGCATGTAGACGTAGATCCCGTAGGCGATCGGACCCATCTCGATCCTCGGGACCAGCATGATGGTGGAGCTGAGCTCGACGGCCGAGGTCATGAAGCTGATGAGGCCGCCGGCCACCAGCCCGCCCACCATCAAGGGGAAGGTCACCTTCCAGAACGTCCGCACCTGGTTCGCCCCCAGGTTCTGCGCCGCCTCCTCCAGCGACACGTGGATCTGCTGCAGGGCCGCGTAAGAGGCGCGCACGGTGTACGGCAGGCGCCGCATCGCATAGGCGATGACCAGGATCACCCAGGACCCGGTCAGGGGTCCACCCAGCCCCGGGACATCCCACCCGTGGAAGACGCGGAGGTAGCCCACCGCCAGCACCACGCCAGGAATCGCCAGCGGCATCGTGGCGATGGCGTCCAGCAGGTTCCGGCCGAAGACTCGGCCCCGCAGGAGCAGCCAGGCGATGATGGCGCCCAGCACGATGTCCACACCCGCCGCCAGCAAGGCGTACAGCAGCGTGTTCTTCACGAAGTGAGGCGTGCGGAACAGGATCTCCTCGTAATTTCCCAGCGTGTAGATCGTGGGGAGCAGCGAGAAGCTCCAGATCCGCGACAGGGACAGCACGAGGATCCCCAGGTGGGGAAGCAGGCTGATCCCCAGCATGCCGGCGCTGATGAGCAGGACCACGGCCAGCTTCATCCCCCGGATCGGCCGGCCGATCTCCGCCCCCGTCGTGCCACGCTGGACCGTGGCGTACTCCGACAGCCCCAGGTACTTCCGCGCAGCCCACAGCGAGACCAGGGACAGGACCACCAGGATCACGCACACCACGTAGCCATCCACGTCGTCAATCCCGATGGTCGTGATGCGAAGATAGGCCTGGGGCGCCAGCAGTTTGGTGTAGTTGAGCATCAGCGGCGTGCCCAGGTCGTCGATCACCCGGATGAAGGTGAGGAGGCATCCGGCCACATAGCCAGGCAGCATGAGGGGCAACGTGACGCGCCGGAACAGCCGCCATCCGTGGCTCCCCAGGTTCTGCGCCATCTCCTCCAGGGACGGGTCGATGTTGGCCAGCGAGACGGCGGTGTTGAGCATGATGAACGGAAAGTAGTGAAGGGTCTGGACGAGGATCACGCCGGTCAGCCCCTCCATGAACGGCACGCTGGTGCCGAACCAGCGGAGCAGGAGGAGGTTCACCATGCCACTGCGCCCCAGGATGAGCTGGAGGGCCACGGCGCCGACGAAGGGAGGGATGACGAGGGGGAGAACGCCGAGGGTCTGAAGCACGAGCTTCCCGCGGAACTGGTAGCGCACGCTGAAGTAGGCCAGGGGAACCCCCAGCAGGCTCCCGAAGGCG
The DNA here is from genome assembly GCA_001771285.1 of candidate division NC10 bacterium RIFCSPLOWO2_12_FULL_66_18. Taxonomy (GTDB): domain Bacteria; phylum Methylomirabilota; class Methylomirabilia; order Methylomirabilales; family 2-02-FULL-66-22; genus 2-02-FULL-66-22. Next base: position 7,551 of record METI01000099.1, on the reverse strand, counting down.
ACCGCCAGCCCGCCCGCCCCCAGGCTGTTGACCAGGGCCTCACGGAAGAGCGGCCGGTCGAAAAAGTTGAGCAGGTAGCGGAGTGTGAGTCCCTGTCCGTCGCTGACCGCTACGAAGAGGACGCGCAGGAGGGGATACAGGATGAAGAGAGTAAGCAGGAGGAGCAGGCCGGCCATCAGCATGGCCTGCCCCCACTCCCACCGCCGCCGGGTCGCGGCTAGCGGAACTCCTATGGTCGA
>METI01000099.1:0-7292 GCA_001771285.1 candidate division NC10 bacterium RIFCSPLOWO2_12_FULL_66_18 | reverse complement strand
CAAGGTGATCTCCATTTGGGATCCGAATCTGCGTTCATTTGCGTTCATCTGCGGTTGCATCCCCCTGGGCTGAACCCAGGGGTTCCGGGCTGTGCAGTTGATGCTCCGCCCCGCTGAACGGGGCAGTTTCCCGACTGGATTATTTGCGTTTATTCGCGTTCATTTGCGGTTGCATTTAGAGGCTGTAGCCGCCGTCCACCACCAGGTTGCACCCGGTCGTGAAATTGGAAGCGTCGGAGGCGAGGTAGACCACGGCGCCACCCAGGTCCTCATACGCTTGCCCGTACCGCTTGATCACCCCCTGGTCCACCCGGATGGCCCGGATGGCCGGGTTGTCGGAGCGCACCGCGTTGCCGGGCGTGCGGAAGTAGCCCGGACAAATGCTGTTGACGGTGATCCGGTGGCGGGCCCATTCCACGGCCAGCGACTTGGTGAGCATCACCACCCCCGCCTTGGCCGCGTTGTAGTGGCAGTACTCGGCGTCGCGATTCACGTGGAAGGCCGACATGGACGCGATGTTGATGATCTTCCCGCCCCCTTGCGCGATCATCTGGGGGGCCGCGGCCTTACTGCAGAGGAACACCCCCTTGAGGTCCACCGCCAACAGGCGATCCCAATCTTGCACGGGCATGTCCAGCGCCGACAGGGGCTGGGCGTACCCGGCGTTATTGACCAGGATGTCCAGGCGCCCCCACTCCTGGACCACGCTGCCGACCAGGGCGGCGACCTCTTCCGGGATCGTCACGTCCGCCTTGATGGTCAGGGCGTTGCGTCCCCGCTTCCGGATCTCTGCGGCCGTCTCCTCGGCGGCGGGCATGTCCAGCTCGACGATGGCGACATCCGCCCCCGCCTCCGCGAGGGCCAGCGCCATGCCCTGTCCCAGCCCCTTTCCGGCGCCGGTGACCACTGCCGTCTTCCCGACCAGGGAAAACCGGTCCAGGATGCCCATGTTCGATCCTCCGATGCAGAAGTATTGGTCCTGAGGACAACAGTGGCGGGCCTCCGAAAATCCCCTTGCAATTCGATGGAGGCCCCGGCTAGGATGCAGCCCCTTCCCTCACACCAGCACGCCCCTTCCACTCGAACCCAGGAAGAGAGGACCCCGCCATGGCCAGGGCCACTATCCTCATCGTCGAAGACAGCCTGGACATCGCCGAGCCGCTGGCAGACGCCTTCCGCTTCGAGGGGTTCGAGGTGCTCCTGGCCTCGGACGCCGTCCAGGCCCTCCAACTCGCCAGCGAGCACCGGCCCAACCTCATCCTCATGGATATCCAGCTCCCGGACATGGACGGTCTCTCGGTGGCGCGCACCCTGAAGAGCGATCCGGCCGTGAAAGACATCCCCATCGTCGCCATGACCGCGTACGAGGTCGGGGCCGACCAGGTGCGCTCCCTGACGAGAACCTGTGTCGGCTACGCCCAGAAACCGGTGCGCCCCCGGGAAATCATCAACCTGGCCACGGCCGTGTTGAAGCTCCCGCCGGACCCGGAGCCCGCTGGCCGCCGACGCCCCCCGGTCAAGTCCCCCGGCCGGTAACTCCGCGAAGGGGAATCTGGCGATTGGGCAATTCGGCATTCAGGAAACGCGCGATCCCTGGCTGGGCACTTCCGGGATGGCCTGACTCCCCAGTTGCCAGATCGCCGGGTACCCTTTGGGTGTGCCCGACTGCTCTCCTTAGCGGATCGCGGCGACCGCCTTCTCCGCCACCTCCTTGGCCTTCCCATAGTTCGCCTTGGCGAAGGTGTCCCACTCCGTCTCCAACTTCGACTTGGCGTCGGCCTTGGCCTTGTCCGTGAAGGCCGCGTTGACCTCCTTGTCGTTGGCCTTCCTGACGTCAACGGGCACGCTGCTGACCAGCCTTCGCGCCTCGGCCACCAGGGCCTTGGCCTGCGTCACGTCCTTCCCCGCCGCCTTGGCGATGCCCTCCTCGGCCCTGTAGATGGCGCCCCAGGCCGCCTTCAGTTCGGCGTGGCGGAAGGTGATGAGGTGGTCAAACATCGAGTTGACCACGTTCCGCCGGCCGGACGACAGCTTGTTGTTGAAATCCACGCCGCCCATCTTCATCTTGAACGGGTTCGGATAGCCGCCGGGGGCCCTGGCGTACAGATCCGGGATGACCGGGAGGCGCGCGATCTCCTTGGAGAAGAGCAGCATCTGCCCTTCCTCGCCCAGGAGGAAGTTCACGAAGGCCCTGGCGTTCTCCGGGTTCGGCCCGCCCTTGACGATGCCCACGCTGGCCGGCACCACCGAGGTCAGCGACGGATACACGAAATCGACGGGGAAGCCGCTGGCGATCGCGGACAGGCCGAAGAAGTCGATCACCACCCCGATCCCGTACTGCCCGGTGTTCACCGCCTCCGGCACCCCGAAGGATCGCTCCGTGATGCTGCCCATGTTCCCACCGGAATTGAGGAGCAGGGCCCAGCCCTTCTCCCACCCGTAGGCCTGCAGGATGACCTCGATGGTCAGATGCGTGGTCCCGCTCCGGGACGGCGCGCTGATGACCAGGTGGCCGTGGTAGCGCGGGTCGGTGAGATCGGTCCACTCCTTCGGCTCGGGCAGCTTGTGGGCCTGCATGTACGGCTTGTTCCACATGAGCCCATAGCCGCTCACCGCGAAGCCGAAATACGTCCCGTCCGGGTCGGAGATGGGGAACGCCCCGATCTTGGCCGGGATCCTGGCCAGGATCTCCTTCGGCGGGCTGTACTTCTCCAGGAGGCCGTCGGTCTTCAGGGCCTGGAACGCATCCGGAGCGCTCACCCAGAAAATGTCCGCGGCCGGCTTGGCCTTCGTCTCCTGGAGGTAGGTCACCCCGGCATTGGTCTGCTTCGCGTTGATCACCATGGTCACGCCGGCGTGCTTCGCCTCGAAGGCCTTCCTGTAGTTCTCGAACAGCTCCTTGGGGAAGGAGGTCACGACGATCACTTCCTTCGTGCCCGCCGACACTACCCCTCCGGCCAGCCCCAGGGCCACCCCGACCATCACCAGAGTCCTGATCACGCGTCCCATCCGACCCCTCCTTCCCTCGTGAGCCTGGCTCGCTTCACCCCCCCCTTCGCGCGGCGGAAATTTATCATAGCTCTTTCCCCTTTGCAGCACAAACCAGCACCCGTCCAACCGAACTATACCAAGAGTGGGTGCCTCCCGATGCGTACGTGGCCCAGAGACAAAACCTCGGGGGGGATTGGGTCAGCGGCTCGATGGGCCCCGCTCCGCGGGTGGGTGAGGTGGGTGATAAGAATTTGCTCTTGGGGGCGCCGCGGCTCGCCCGGCACCCGCCAGGGCCAGCCGGCCCTCGGGGATCGCCGGCCCAGGCCAAGGAAACATGCCTCGTCTCAACATCGATTGTCAAGTCTCACCGTACACCGAGGGATCAGGGAGGTGGGGGTGGGTCATTTACGGGCCTTCCTCCATCTGCTGCAGCATCTCCGGGCTGGCGGGCCAGAGGCGGATGCGGGTGGGGTCGAAGGAGACGACGACCGGCCCCTCAAGCAGCGGCTTGCCCGCGGGGTCGTGATCGTCCACGGTCAGGCGCTGGCCGGCCAGCTCGATCCGATACCGGACGGTCGTGCCCAGGTAGGTCCGGGAGAGCACCTGGCCGGTCAACCCGTCCCGACCCTCTGACCCCGCGCCGATGCGGATGGCCTCGGGGCGCAGCGCCAGGATCGCCTCGTGGCCCACCTCGACATGGGGTGAGTCTGGTGGAACGGGCAGCCGGAGCGAGCCGATCCGAACGCCACCCTCTTCCACCCTTGCCCGGAGCAGGTTCACCTGCCCTACGAAGGCCGCAACGAACGGGTCGGCCGGCCGCTCGTAAATGTCCCGGGGGCTGCCGACCTGCATCACCCGGCCCTCCCGCATCACCGCGATCGTGTCCGAGATGGCCAGCGCCTCTTCCTGGTCGTGGGTCACGTAGAGCGTCGTGATCCCCACCCGCTGCTGGATCTCCCGGATCTCCGTCCGGACGCTCACCCGGAGCTTCGCGTCCAGGTTGGAGAGCGGCTCGTCCATCAACAGGACCTCGGGCTCCACGATCAGCGAGCGAGCCAGGGCGACCCGCTGCTGCTGGCCGCCGGACAGCTCGCGGGGGAACCGCCGCTCAAGCCCGTCGAGCTTGAGGAGCGAGAGCGTGTGCCGCACCTTCTCGGCCACGCTGGCCCGGGGCAGTCGGCGCAGGCGCAGGCCGTAGGCCACGTTGTCGGAGACGCTCATGTGCGGGAACAGGGCGTACTCCTGAAAGACCGTGGAGGTCTTCCGGAGGTACGGGGGGAGGCCGCGCTGGGACGCGCCGTCGATCTGGATGTCTCCTTCGTCGGGCGCGAGAAAGCCCGCGATCAACCGCAGGATGGTCGTCTTGCCGCACCCGCTGGGTCCGAGGATGGTGGTCAGGCTCCTCCGGGAAATGTCCAGCGACACCCCGGCCACAGCCACCACCCGGCCGAAGCGCTTCACCACATTCTCCAAACGGACGTGCGCGGATCCTGGCATGGTCACAGCTCGAACAGCCGCATGCGGCCTCCGGTCAGCAGGCGGAAGAGGAGCAGGACGAGGAAGACGGCCGACATCAGGCTCGCCGCCATGGCGCTGGCCTGGCCCCAGTCGCCGTGCTCCGCCAGGGCCAGGATGGAGGCCGAGGCGACCACGTTGCCCGGCGAGACGAGGAAGATGACGGCGCTCAGTGTGTTCATTGACCGGATGAAGGTGAAGACCAGGGCGCTGGTGAAGGCCGAGCGAATCAGGGGTAACGTCACATCCCAGAGGGTCCGCAGGGGGCGCGCCCCCAGGTCGGCCGCGCCCTCTTCGATGCTGGGCGCGATCTGGCTGAGCCCGGCGACCGCCGCCCGGTAGCCCACGGGGATCGTCCGGAACAGCATGGCCGCCACGATGATCGTCCCGGTCCCGGTGAGGGTGAGGGGCGGCGTGTTGAAGGCCAGGATGTATCCGACCCCGATCAGGGTCCCAGGCAGTGCCGCCGGAAGCACCGCAGCGAAGTCTGCCATCGCCCGGCCGGGGAAGCGCTTGCGGTGGATCAGGAAAGCAGCCAGCACGGCGAAGGCCGACCCGCCCAGGGCGGCGATGCCCGCGAACCGGATGCTGTTCCAGAGTTGCCTGCCGCGGAAGACCGTGTACTCGAAGTTCTCGAGGGTCGGGCGCCAGTTCACGCCCCAGGTGCGGGCGAAGGCCCCGACGAACACCACCGCATAGGTCGCCAGGAGCACCAGGGCCACCAGGCCGCAACCTGCGAAGAGTGCCCAGCGCAAGAGGCCGGGCGTCGGCAAGGGGTCCGCGAAGCTCCCCTTGCCGGTGACCGTCACGTAGGAGCGCCCCTCGAGCCAGTACCGCTGGAGCGCGAAGAGGACCAGGCTCGGCAAGAGGAGCGCGGCGCTGAGCGCGCTCGCCATGCCGAGGTCGCCCCACCCGGTGACCTGGGTATAGGTCTCCGTCGCCAGCACTTTGAACGCACCGCCCACCAGCATGGGATTGCCGAAGTCGCTCAGGGTGTAGATCCCCACGAGAAGCGCCGCGCTGGCCACGCCCGGGGTCGCCAGGGGCAGCGTGACCGTGCGGAACAGGCGAAAGCCATGGGCCCCCAGATCCTGAGCGGCGTACTCCAGCGTCGGATTGATCCGTCGCAACACCCCCGCCAGGGTGAGATAGGCGATGGGGAAGAAGGCCAGCGTCTGGACCATCCACAGCCCGTGCCATCCGTAAATGTCTCCACTCAATCCCAGCAGGGAGTAGGTGATCAGCCCCCGCCGGCCGAAGAGCAGGATGAAGGCCAGGCCCCCCACGAACGGCGGCGACACCAGCGGCAGGATCGCGATCAGCTTGAAGAGGTGGCGCAGCGGGACGTCCGGCCGCGAGGTGGCGTAGGCGAAGAGGAATCCCAGCATCACGGCCGAGGCGGTGGACAGGGCCGCGATCAAGATCGTGTTGCCGGCCAGCCGCAGCCAGCGGGGATCGGTGAGCAGGCGAGTCCACTCGGCCGGGCCGGGCTGGGCCAGGACCCGGACCACGGGAAACAGCACGAAGACCGCCAGGAGGCCCACCACGAGGATGATCGCCCCCAGGCCAAGCGGGTCAACGGTCAGCCGGCGCACCAGCAGTGCGTCGGTCCATGCTCGTGCGGTCGTAGCCTTCCCCATTCGGAGGCCCGCACCCTACTTCTTGAACAGCTCACCCCACTGCTTGAGGACGCGCTGCCTATTCTGCGCCGCCCAATCCAGCTTGTAGTCCACGAGGTCGATCTTGTCGAGCGGCGTGGCCCCCAGCGGCAGGCTCACGTCGGACCGGAGGGAGCCCTCGAAGTTCAGGTCCACGATGAGCTGGATCGGATCCCGCCCGAGGACCCAGTCGATGAACTTCTTCCCGCCCGCAGGATTCGGGCCGTTCTTGATCAGCGAGACCGATCCGATGTCCCAGCTCACGCCGGCCGGGTGGATCAACGCGATGGGATACCCGGCCGAGATCGCCTTGAGGGCGTCGTGGGCGAAGGTGATTGCGATCAGGAACTCACCGGCGGCCACCATGCGGGTGGGGGCGATCCCGCTGGGCGTATAGAACCGGACGTTCCTGTCCAGGGCCTTCAGGTACTCCCACCCCTTCTCCTCGCCCAGGCGGAAGAACTGCCCCACGATGAAGGTGAATCCGGTCCCCGAACTCAGCGGGCTCGGCGCCACGATGAGATCCTTGTACTTCGGATCCAGCAGGTCCTCCCACGTCTTCGGCATCGGGGCGTTGCCGAACTCCTTCTTCCACCGTTCGGTATTCACGGCGATCCCCTGGACGGTGAGGGCACTGCCGGTCCAGTACCCGTCGGGGTCCACGTACCGGCTGGGGACCTCGGCCCGGCGCGACGACTTGTACGCCTCCAGGAGGCCCTGGGTCTTCATGGACTCCTGGATGGCCCGGGAGATTCCGAAGATCACGTCTCCCTTCGGGGCCTGCCGCTCGGCCAGGACCCGGGTGGCCACCTCGCCGGCCGACAGGCGGATGAAGTCCGCCTTGGTCCCGGTGTCCCGTTCGAACTTCTGCATGAGTCGCGCAAGGGTGTACTCGTGAATCACCCCGTAGACCATCACCGGCTTCGACTGGGCCCACACTGGCGTGGCCAGGAAGATCGCCAGAAGCGCGAGGCAGCCGGCCGATCCCAGCCGACCCCAGGCCGCGTTGCGGTACCGCATGATCTCCTCCTCTGCTGGGCGTACGTTCCGCCCACTATGCCGTGTTGGAGAGGGGCGGTGCCGATCCCGCCAGGTATTGATCCACGATCCGGCGCGTCTGCTCGAGCG
>METI01000098.1:6021-8483 GCA_001771285.1 candidate division NC10 bacterium RIFCSPLOWO2_12_FULL_66_18 | reverse complement strand
CCTGGCCCGGCGGAAGGCGATCCAGGACCATCCCGGGCTGGAGCCCGTTCCTGGGCACGTCGCTGTACTGGAAGTAGGCGATCTCTTCGGGGGCGAGATCCTCGAGGGCGCGCGGGTCGCCGCCGCTCCGCTGCAAGTGGTAGGTATCCAGCAAGAGGCCGCAGTGCGGGTGGCTGGCGCGCGTCATGAGCCGACCGCCCTGCCTCGAATGTCCGCAGGAAATCCACCCGTCGCAGCTCGATAGCATTCCAACCGGTGCGCCGCGCAATGCGCAGCACGTCAGCCAGGGGGGTCGTGTCGAGCGTCCACGTATGCAGTGCCAGCCCGTTTCGCGTCATCTGTTTCTCCGAAGGACAGTCGGGGTGCGCGTGTCCACTCCCGACGAATGCCCGCGGTCTGAAGGGGTCGGCGGGCGTCGCTGCGGCGCCCTCGCCGATGGCGAGAAACGACTCACGGGGATTCGCCGCCGCGGCTAGTGGAATCGGCCCGCCATGGGCTTGCCGCCGAAGAACTCCTCCAGGACCTCGTCGTCGTCCAGGAAATCGCCCAGCCGGTGGTACCGGCGGACGCTGTCCACGCCGACGGTGAAGCCCAGGTAGAAGGCCGTTGCCTCCGAGAGCGTCATGGACGTTTTCTGGGCGATGGTCTGGATCGTTCGCTGCATGTCCGGGAAGGACTCCCGACAGCCTCCGCAGCTCCCCGTGAACCGGAGTTCCAGTTCGCCATGCCGATTTCGGGTGAGACTCACGTGCTCGTCGTTATCCCAGCCGGGGAGGAAAAGCCTGGGCGATCGTTCCTTCGTCTTGGCCATGCTGCCTCCTGGAATCGGGTGCGTTCGCTTGAGTGGCGCCTATTATAGCCAAGCATCCGTCGGGAAGAAAGGCGGGAGCGCTGCGACCGGGTCTCCGCGAGACTCAGTCCCTCCCGCCGCGCGACCCGCCGGTCGGGGCGGCCGGGTGCGGCAGCACGTGGGCGGTGGCAGCCGGGAAGTCGAAGGCGACCCGCGCTCCCTCGGGAAGCAGCCCGTGCTCCAGGGGGCTGCCGCCGATGGCGAGGAGCGTGCTCCCGTCCCAGTCGATCTCGTACTCCACCGTGGACCCCAGGTACACCGCCCGCCGGATGGTCCCGGAGAATGTCCCCGCACCACCGGCAGGCGCGGGGGAGAGGCGCAGCGTCTCCGGCCGGACCACCAGCGACGCGGCCTCTCCCACCCGCACGTCCGCCCGCTGGACCGGGACGTCGAGTAATCGCCCCCGAACGTCGATCCTGATCCGATCCGGACCGACCGCTGCCACCACCCCTTCCAGGAAGTTCACCCGCCCGATGAAGTCGGCGACGAACCGGTTTGCCGGCCTGGCGTAGATCGTGAGCGGCGCGCCATCCTGCTGTACGCGTCCGGCCTCCATCACGATGATCCGATCCGAGAGGGCCATGGCCTCGGCCTGGTCGTGGGTCACGTACACACTGGTGACGGCCAGGCGCCGCTGGAGCTTTCGCACTTCGCCCCGCATCTGCTCTCGGAGCTTCGCATCCAGGTTGGACAGGGGCTCGTCGAAGAGAAGGACCCGGGGCTCCGTGATGATGGCGCGCGCCAGGGCGACCCGCTGCTGCTGTCCCCCGGAGAGTTGCTCCGGCGACCGGTGCTCCAGCCCCGCCAGTCCCACCAGATCCAGGATGGCCTGGACCCGGGAGGCGATTTCGGTCTTCGGCACGCCCCGCATCTCCAGCCCGAAGGCCACGTTCTCCGCCACCGAGAGATGGGGGAAAATGGCGTAGCTCTGGAACACCATGGCGGTGTTGCGCTGATGGGGCGGCAGGCGGCTGACGTCCTGGCCGTCAATGAGGACCCGGCCAGCGGACGGGGACTCGAAGCCGGCGATGATCCGCAGGGCCGTGGTCTTCCCGCACCCCGAGGGACCCAGGAGGGTCACCAGTTCCCCGTCCTTCACTTCAAGGCTGACCCCGTCCACGGCGGTGACCGTGCCACCCGGCCGCTGCGGATCCTCGAAGACCTTGCTGACGTTCTCAAGGACGACGCTCATGCGCACACCCACAGAACGGGGTTAGGGGATGGGGGATGGGGGTTGGAGGCTATCTTCAATGTGCTGTGCCTCGCCTCACCAAGGCGTTTCGAAGCGCGTACAGTTGCTTGCTTAGGGATACCGATCTGTCCAGGATTGGGTTGGTCTTGTCGAAAGAGCAATAGTTGAGGCGAAGTGCGATCTCCAGATGGGTCTGGAGTTCTGCAAGAGATGCCTGCGCTGTCGATATGTGGAAGAGGAACTCCTTGCGGTGTTCGCGTGTGTGCCCCTCAGCGATGTTTGAAGGAATAGAAACCGCAGCGCGCCGCATCTGGCTTGTCAACCCATAGATCTCTTGTCTTGGGAAGGATCGCGTCAAGCGGTATACATCTTCCATCAAGTCCATCGCCATCTGCCAAACTCGGAGGTCCCTGAAGCTAA
>METI01000098.1:0-6012 GCA_001771285.1 candidate division NC10 bacterium RIFCSPLOWO2_12_FULL_66_18 | reverse complement strand
GCCCCTGACCCCCGGCCCCTGACCCCCGTCCCCCTATCCGAATGCTGCCTGATACCGGTACTCGAACAACTGGCCCAGGACCAGGCGGATGATGCCGATGGCCAGCAGGATGATCAGGATCAAAAGGACGCTGAAGGCGGCGGCCGCGCCGAGGCGGCCGGCCTCCGTCTGGGACAGGATCTGGACGGTCATCAGGTTCCAGTCGGCTGAAACCAGAAAGATGGCGGCGCTGATGGCGGTCATGGCCCGGACGAAGGAGAAGACCAGGCCGGAGAAGAAGGCCGGGACCAGGAGGGGCAGGGTGATGCGCCGGAAAGTCACCGGGGTGGACGCCCCCAGGTTCGAGGCCGCCTCCTCGATGGAGGGATCGATCTGCCGCAGGCCCGCCATCCCCGACTGGATGCCCACGGGAATGTAGCGGAACAGGAAGTTGGCGATGAGGATGATGGCGGTGCCGGTGAGCAGAAGCGGCCGCTGGTTGAAGGCCAGGATGTACCCGATGCCGATGACCGTCCCGGGGACGGCGAAGTTCAGGATGGAGATGAACTCCATGGCCTGGCGTCCCGGGAAGCGCCGGCGGATCACCAGGAAGGCGATGGCCATGCCCAGCAGGCCGGCCAGGGGGCTCGAGGTCACGGCGATGATCAGGGTGTCTATGATGGCCTGCCCGCCCACGCCGAAGACGTAGCCGAAGTTCCGCAGAGTGAAGCTGTGGTCGGCGCCCCAGGCGCGCGAGAAGGCCCCGACGACGATCGTGGCGTAGAAGAGCAGGACGAAGAGGGCCACGGCCAGGCAGGCCGCGTAGAGCGCCCACTGCATCGCCGGGCTCACGGCCCGGATGATGGCGCGGGTCGGTTTGCCGGTGACCGTGACGTACTGCTTCCGCGAGACCCAGTACCGCTGGATCAGGAAGGTGGTGACCGACGGGACGAGGAGCACCACGGCCAGGGCGGCCCCGCCCGGCAGGTCGTACATCCCGGTGACCTGTAGGTAGACCTGGACCGACAAGACGGGGAAGCCGCTGCCGCCCAGGATGAGGGGATTGCCGAAATCCGCGATGGATTCGATGAACAGGACCAGCAGGGCGCTGGCGATCCCCGGCAGGCACAGGGGCAGCGTCACGCGGCGGAACGCCTTCCACCGGGTCGCCCCCAGGTTCATGGCCGCATCCTCCAGCGTACCGCCCAGAGACTCCAGGACGCCGCGTAGCGTGAGATAGGCCACGGGGAAGAAGGTGAAGATCTGGGCCAGGAGGAGTCCCCGCATCCCGTAGATGGCGAACTCCTGCAATCCGAGGAGTTGGCGCGTGATCAGGCCGTTGTTACCGAACAGCAGGATGATGGAGAGCGCGCTGACGAAGGGCGGGGAGATGATGGGCAGGATGGCCGCCAGGGTCAGGATGGACTTCCCGGGGACATCGGTCCGCGTCAGGGTGAAGGCGAACAGGAACCCGATGATCGTCCCCCCGGCGGCCGTGAGGATCCCCATGAGGACGCTGTTCAGGAAGGCCTGCCGGATGAACCAGTTCCCCAGGAATTCGCGGTACAGTCGGGGGCTGAAGGCGCCGTCGGGAAACAGGCTGGCCGTCAGGACGCGCGCCAGCGGGTACAGGATGAAGAGCAGGAGCAGGGCGAAGATCGACACGACGGCGACGCCCAGGAGGGGCTCATCCCGCAGCCGGCGGAGGTCGCGAACCGACTGGGCCCACCAACGGACGACCGCGTTGGTACCCATCGGTTGTGGCTACTTCGGGGCCCGCAGGACCTCGTTGATCCAGCGATCCACCAGGCGCTTCTTCTCCTTCCCGGCCCAGATGGCGTCGTAGTTGGTCGTCGGGATCTCCTCGAAGGCGGGGAGGTCCTTGGCAACCTTGGCCTTGGGGTGGACCGGGAAGAAGTACGTCTTGGCGTCAGTGAGGGTGGCCTGCCCGGGGAGGGAGATGGCCCAATCCACCAGCCTCTTGGCCAGCTCGGGATGGGGCGCCCCCTTCAGGATGGAGATGGCCGGCGCCTCGAAGCCCACCCCCTCCTTGGGGAAGGTGATCTTCAGCGGGTAGCCCTCCTCGATGAGCTGGAGGAAGGCGGGCGTGAACTGGATCCCGACGCCCGCCTGCCCGATGGCTGCGGCCTTGGACGGCGCCGTCCCGCTCTGGGTGTAGGTCTGGATGCTGGGGTTCAGCTTCTTGAGGTAGTCGAAGGCCTTCTCCTCGCCCATGATCAGGATCAGGGCGGCCACCATGTTGTAGCCGGTCCCGGATGTCTGGGGGCTGGGGGTCTGGACCTGCCCCTTGAATCCCGGCTTCAGCAGGTCCGCCCAGGAGGTGGGCGGCTCCACCCCTTTCTGCTTCAGGGTGTTGACGTTCGAGGCGAAGCCCAGGGGGTTCATGTAGAACGAGGTCCAGTACCCCTCGGGGTCCTTGAACTTGACCGCCAGGTCCTTGGCATTGGGCGAGACATAGGGCTGGGAGAGGCCCTTCTCTTTCAGCACCACGTGATTCTCGCTGGGCGCGCCGTACCAGACGTCGGCCTGGGGGTTGTTTTTCTCCGCCTCGATGCGGGCGACCGCGGGGCCGGAGGAGAGGAATGTGAAGCGCACCTTCACGCCCGTAGCCTTGCTGAAGGCGTCCAGGAGCTTCTTGGCGTTCTCCTCGTCCACGCTCGAATAGACCATCAGGGTATCCTGCGCCCGCACCAACCCCGGCAGAAGCAGGCTCATAACCAGGAGCCCACATACCATCCAGCGTCGCGTCATGGCATCCTCCGTGCGGTGGAGTGCGTTGCGATCTCCGGTCGGCAATGAAGTGCTCTCATACCACAGTTCACCAGCGGCCGCCAGCCTTCTCTCCTCATCCTCTCCCCCTGCGCGGGGAGAGGCGAGGTGAGGGGGGGTATCAGGTCAGTGTTTCGCCGGGCTTCAGCTCCAGCACCTCGGTGCCCGGCAGGTCCTTGATGAGGGCGCGGAGCTGGTCCGGGCGACCGGTGAGGACCGGGAACGTCCCATAATGCATCCCGAGGACCCAGCGGGGCTTCATCAGGCGGCACGCCACCGCGGCCTCCCGGGGGGACATGGTGTACAGATCCCCGATGGGCAGCATGGCCAGCTCCGGCTGGTAGATCTCCGCGATCAGCTCCATGTCGCCGAAGACGCAGGTGTCGCCGGCATGGTACAGGGTGAAGCCGTTCTCGAACCGGACGATCAGCCCGCAGGGCTCGCCGGCGGGGAGCACCCGGTCGCCGTCCACGATGGTCGAGCTGTGGAAGGCATTCGTGAGGGTGACGGTGATGTCGTCCACCGTCCAGCTCCCCCCCTTGTTCATCCCCATGGTGTTCTCGACGCCCTTCCCCTTCAACCACTCGCACAGCTCGTACATGCCGAGGACCGTCGGCTTGAACCGGGTGCCCAGGGCGATGGCGTCCGCGATGTGGTCGAAGTGGCCGTGGGTGAGAAGCATGAGATCCAGTCGCTCGAATGTCTTGGCATCATTGGGGCAGGCCGGGTTGCTGTTCACCCACGGGTCAATGACCATCACCTTGCCCTTGGGGGAGACGATCTTGAACGTCGCATGCCCGAGCCAGGTGATCTTCACACCGCGATTCAGTGCCATGGCACCCTCCTTGTCCACTGGGTGAGTCCTTCTGGGCAGAATTACGGTGACGTACTGTGCCCGCGCATCCTTTCGTTCCCTCTCCCCACCGTGGATTGGGGTGAGGGGGACCGTCGGCACGGCACCCCTCCTTGCACCCTCACCCCCCGCCCTCTCCGTGGGGGAGGGAAAGGGTGGGGGGGTTATCGTGACAGGTCATGGCACGGCCGAAATGGTCCCATCCCGCAGGTGGATCGTGCGATGGGCGAAGGCGGCGGCTTCCTGGCTGTGAGTGGCCAGCAGGATGGTCACGCCTCGCTCGGCATTCATTCGCGCCAGGAGCTCCAGCACCTCACGCCCCGCCTTGGAGTCCAGGTTTCCCGTGGGCTCGTCCGCCAGCAGGACGGGAGGCTCGTTCACCAGCGCCCGGCCGATGGCCACGCGCTGCATCTCGCCGCCGGACAGCTCGTGGGGCCAGTGGTCCTTCCGGTGCAGCATGCCGACGAGGCGGAGCCGCTCCTCGGCCCGCTCCCGGGCGACCCGCGCGGGAACCCCGGCCAAGAGGGCGGGGAGCGCCACGTTCTCCCAGGCCGACATCGTCGGCAGCAGGTTGTAGAACTGGTACACGATCCCCACCCGGTCGCGGCGGAACTGGCTGAGGGCGCGATCGGATAGGCGGGAGAGCCCCTGGCCGTCCACCCAGACCTCGCCCGTGGTGGGCAGATCCACCCCGGCGATGAGGTGAAGGAGTGTGCTCTTCCCGCACCCGCTGGGCCCCATGAGGGCCACGAATTCCCCCGGAGCGATCTCCAGCGAGACGTCCGCCAGGGCCGCCACCCGACTCCCAGCCCCGTCGTAGATTTTCGAAACCTCAACCAGCCGGATCATCCTCTGGAGCTTCCCCGATCAACCCCGAACCTCGCACATTGAACCGCAGGAACATTTCCATGTTGCCCTCCTCGGAAACCAGCGTCAACAGAAATCCCCCTGAGCGCCTGGGCCGACCCGATCCGATCCAGGTTCTTGGCCCGTGCCGATTGGTGCGTGGGCAAAGAGCCTCAAGGCCGGTCTGGGGGGAGATCGGCTACAGCCGGGCGAGGGCGTACGCGAGGAGGGTCACCCGCCCGCGTCCAAAACGGGTCCGATCACGCGCCGCTGACGCTGAACGCAAGCCGCAAGCACCGGGGGGTGTAGGGGCAGCCTCCATGCTTGATCTATCGAATACGGACGCATACAATGGGCCGGGATCGAGGCCGTCCTTTCCTCGAGAGAACCAATGAGGTGGCGTTCTTGGCGCCTTGGCGGTTGGGAAGTTCGGATTGGGGCTTTACTCCCGGGAGGAGGGTCCGGCCATGAGCGAGGCTCCGTCTGAACTCATCCAATGGGTGCGCGCCTACCTGGAGCAGGACGAGGACATCATCGTCCCCATCAAGAAGATGTGGAACGATTGGTACGCCGCGCAGGGAACATCATCGCTGGCGGAGTTCACGCGGGTCGTGCTGGCCGACGATTTGGTCGAGGAGATGCCGGGCGTGGACCACACCAGGGACATGGAGGAGATGAGCCCCGAGGAGCTGGAGGAGCACGCACGGGACATGGAGGCGCACGGCTTCTACTCCGGTCCGCGCGTCAAGCTCAAGGCGAGAGAGATCACGCCCGAGCACATCGCCAGGATGCTGAAGAAGCACAACGACCGGATGGAGTGGGCGCTGCAGCAGGCGCGGGCCGCATTGCCCGACGACGCGAGCGAGGCAGATGAGGGGAATCTGATTGACGTAATCATGCTCGCCCGGAAGCTTCGCCGCGATCTCCGCGAGGCCGGCCTGGAACCGCCGGAGGACGAATGGTCCACCCGTCCGTCCGGCTAGCCCCTGCCGGCCATCCCCCGGTGGCTCCCACCCCGCCATTCCGCCGGGACATCTCCAAGGGCATGCGCGACTTGTTTTGCCGAAAAGCAAGTAAGGACGTGACATTTTTTGCTTTCTGGCAAAATCCGCCCCCACCCCTGGGAGAAAGGAAAATCATAATTGCATGACCATCCCCCATTTCCTCACATCGCAGGGAGGCTGCCTGATTGCCGGAAGTGGCTCGGAGGATGCCTTCTTGCTCGGTCTCTCGGGATGATGTATATTGCGATGTACCTTCCGGGAAAGGGGGTGAGAGTCCGATGGCAGAGATGATTCGCAAGCAAGTGTACATCGAGGCCCGCCAGGAACGACTTCTCAAGTCGCTCGCGAAGGATCTGCACGTGACCGAAGCCGAACTGATCCGGCGAGGCATCGACCGGGGTCTCGACCGGATGGCGGGAGCCCGTCCGGACCCGGCGGCATGGAGCGAGGCGGAAAGGTATATCCTCGCCCGGATGCGAAAGGGAACGATTAAAGGCAAGCGCCGCTGGACTCGTGAGGATCTCTATGGCCGATGAGATT
>METI01000097.1:3154-12657 GCA_001771285.1 candidate division NC10 bacterium RIFCSPLOWO2_12_FULL_66_18 | reverse complement strand
GTCGAGGGCGTCTTCGCGGTTCCGGACCACCTGAAACGCGAGATTAAACGCCCGATTCTGGTGGCGCCGGACCAGCGTGGCGAAGGCCTCCCGGTCCCCCCGCCTCGCCCGCTCCACCAGGTCCCGATCGTCTTCCGGCTCCCGAGGCGGTCCCTCAGGACCTCCCATCCCCCGCAACCTTGGACGCGCCGAGGCGCCATGTATTCAACGTTTGCGCATGCTACCATCGCCGGCAGAGGGCGCGCAAGGAGATTTCCGACTCGGCGAATGACCAATGACCAATTCGCCCAAGGTGCCGAGAACCCGCTTCATTTCTCCCATTGGCCATTGGTCATTTGTCATTGGTCATTCGTGGTGATATGTTCATCACCTGTATGAGGCTCGGCGCGAGTGCAATCCTGATCTTCTGGCTCGTCGCAGGCTGGATCACCCTGCGGGGGACGCGGCGTTTGGCGCGGCTCTCGATCGCGCCCCCGGCCGGAGTGCGTCCTGCGGTCTCGGTGATCGTGCCCGCCCGGAACGAGGCGAGGGTGCTGCCGCGTTCCATCGCATCTCTGGTCGGCCAGACCTACCCCGACCTGGAGGTCATCGCCCTGAACGATCGCTCCACCGATGACACCGGCGCCGTCCTGGATTCGTTGAAGCAAATCCACGCGCGCCTCACGGTCATCCACCTGGACAGCCTGCCCGAGGGCTGGGTCGGCAAGACGCACGCGCTCTATCTCGGCAGTCGAAGGGCACAGGGGGAATGGCTCCTCTTCACCGACGCCGATGTGATTTTCCATCCCCAGTGCCTGGAGGCCGCCGTCGCCTGGGCCGAGGCGAACCGGGTGGATCATCTGGTCGTGATTCCCCGGGTCGAGACCGTGGGCTTCTGGGAGAAGGTCCTGGTGGGCTGCTTCAGCCTGCTCTTCGCCCTGGCCCAGCGGCCCTGGCGGGTGAGCGATCCCCGCTCCACCGCCAGCATCGGCATCGGGGCCTTCAATCTGATCCGGCGCTCGGCGTACGAGGCCATGGGGACGCATCGCGCCCTGGCGAATGCCGTCGTGGATGATCTCGAGCTCGGGCGCCTGGTGAAGCGCCATGACCTGCGCCAGGCCGTCGTGCGGGGCGAGGACTTGCTCTCCGTGAGGTGGCAGGTCGGTCTCTCCGGCGTGGTCTCCGGCCTGGAGAAGAATGCCTTCGCCGGCGTGGAGTATTCGCTCGTGCGCGCCGTCGGGACCTGCCTGGCGCTGGTGATCCTGGGAATCGTCCCCTTTCTCGGCGCCGCCTTTGGCCCGGCATCGGGCCTCTGGGCCGTGGCGGCGCTGGCCGTGATCGGGATCCAGGCGGCTCACGCGCGCCAAGCTCGCCTGCCCGCCTGGCCGGCACTGTTTCACCCGCTGGCCGTGGCCGTCCTGATCTACGCCATCGCCCGCTCGACCTTTCTCACGCTTCATCGCGGGAGCGTGGAGTGGCGCGGCACCTCCTACCCCCTGGCCGCCCTCCGCCGCCGCCCTCGGAGCCCAGGAACATCTCCTTGACATGGGAGATCCCATCCGTGGGAGTCGGCCGACGGATGTCCAAGGGTCTCCTCCGGTGCCGCCGGCGACCATTGGACCGGATGACCCGGTTTCTCTTTGCGAGATCCGGCACTGCATGCTATAAGCCGACGCGCTGGCCTTTATTCCCTCCTCCGGTGGGAGAGATCTACATGCCACGGCGCTGGCGATCCCCGATTGTTTCCGTGTGCCTGTTTTTCCTGGCAGGCTGTTTCGGGCCGCGGTCCGGGACCAGCGCCTCACCGCCCTTCAACTGGCGGCAGTTCGAGGGAACCACGCTCCGCGTTCTGCTGAGCCAAAGCCACTGGCAACAGGTCATCGCTCCCCATCTCCCCGAGTTCGAGAAACGTACCGGGATCCGCCTCGCCATCGAGGCATACCCTCAGGGTGAACTCTGGGACGTCCTGGAGACGGGGCTCGCGCAGCCGGGGCAGGTGGATGTGTACATGACGGTGCCGGGCCTTGACGGGTTGCGATTTCTCCGCGCCGGCGGCATCCAGCCGGTGAACGACTACCTGCGGGACCGGACCCTCACCGCCCCGGACTACCACTGGGAAGATTTCCTCCCGCAGACGCGCGCGGCCATGGAGGTCGAGGGTGCCATCCTGGGGCCCCCGGTGATGGCCGAACACCTGGCGCTCCTCTACCGGAAAGACCTGTTCACGCAGTATCAGATCGCTGTCCCGCGGACGCTGGACGAGCTGGAAGCGGCCGCGCGCCTCCTGCACAAGAAACCCATGGCCAAGAACGGGACGCCCGGCGTCGGCCTCGTCAGTCGAGGCAACGGCACGGCCGCCACCTCGCTCTACGCCGCCGTCCTGCACGCCATGGGAGGAACCTGGCTGGATGCAGGCCGCCGCCCCACCATCAACGGGCCGCAGGGCCTCGCCGCCCTGGAGCGGCTGGGCCGCCTCCTCGGCAGCTACGCCCCGCCCAATGTCTCGGACTTCGGCTGGCAGGAGGCCTCGGCGCTCTTCCTGGAGGGCGGGGCGGCCATGTATATCGAAGGCAGCTCGATCTATCCCATCCTCGAGCAGACCGCGACGTCCCGCGTCGCGGGGAAGGTGGGATACGCCGTCTTCCCCTCCGGCCCCGGGGGCTCCGGCACCACCATTGCCGTGCGGGGCCTGGCCATCGCCAGGCAGAGCGAGAATCCGAAAGCCGCCTGGCTGTTCCTGCAGTGGGCCAGCAGCCCGGAGATGGTTCGGCGCGCACTCGTGGCCGGCATCCTGGTGGGACGCCAGTCGGCCTGGCGGGACCGATCCGCCCGCGGTGAGATCCCCGCGGACCTGGGGCGGTCCTTCCAGGAGGCCGGGCACATCGGCACGCCGGACTGGGCGCCGCCACTGGTCGCCGTGACCGCGGCGCGCGAGGCGGTGGGCAAGGCCATCGAAGCCGCCATCCGGGGCGAAGACGTCCGGGCGGCCGCGGACGCCGCGGCCCGCCGGCTGACGGAGATCCTCGACACGACCGAAGGTCGCGAGAGCCACCCGGCCCCGGCGCCGCCCCGGTCCGGACAGGCGGGCCCCTCGTAGGCCGCTCGCGAGGGGTCTTCCCTCCATCGTCCGGACAACCCGGGTTGCTCCCGCCTTTCGCCTTGAATCCGCCCGGGGAAATGTGCTAGCTATACTGCTGTCCGGATCCGCGCTGCCACCTCCGGTCAGCCCGCTCTAATTTATCCGGTGTTTCCCAGCAGGAAGGAGGATGTCCCATGAGGATCACACGAACGTTGTTGGCCCTACTCCTGATCGCGGGCCTGGCCCTCGTTTCAACGGCGCAGGCCGCCCAGTTCAACTGGCAGCAGTTCAAGGGGACGCAGCTCCGCGTTTTGCTCAACAAGCACCCCTGGCAGGTGGGCATCGAGCCGCACCTGAAGGACTTCGAGGCCCTGACGGGGATCAAGCTCATCAGCGAGGTGTACCCCGAGGACCAGTTCCGGGCCAAGACGCTGGTCGAGTTGACCTCCGGCGCCAGCAGCATTGACGTGTTCATGAGCATGCCGGCCCAGGAAGGGCTGAAGTACATGCGAGCGGGCTGGCTGCAGCCCGTGGATGAGTTCCTGAAGGACCCCTCCCTCACCTCCCCCGACTACAACTGGAACGACTTCCTGGACAAGACGCGGGAAGCCATGGTGGTCGAGGGGAAGCTGGTGGGGCCGCCGATTCAGGTGGAGAACGTGGCCCTCATGTACCGGAAGGACGTCTTCCAGAAGTACAACGTGAAGGTCCCGACCACCCTGGACGAGCTGGAGGCGGCCGCCAAGGCCTTGAACGGCAAGCCCATGACCGATGACGGCCAGCCCGGCTTCGGCATCGTCGCCCGGGGCAAGCGGGCCGCCGCCACCTCCATGTTCGCCGGGATGCTCTACGCCATGGGGGGCTCGTGGCTGACGCCCGCCCGCGAGCCGGCCATCAACAGCGAAGAGGCGATCAAGGCCATTGACCTGTGGGGCCGCCTCCTCCGCCTGTATGGCCCGCCCGGCTCGGAGAACAACCACTGGTACGAGGCCTCGTCCATCTTCTCCCAGGGCAAGGCGGCCATGTACACCGACGCCAACTCGCTGTTCCCGGTGATCGAGGACCCGCAGAAGTCCAAGGTCGTCGGCAAGGTGGGCTACGCCCTGTTCCCGCGCGGGCCCAGGGGCCAATACGGCTCCACGGTGGCCGTGTGGGGCCTGGCCATGCCCAAGACCAGCAAGAACCAGAAGGCCGCCTGGCTGTTCATGCAGTGGGCGACCAACAAGGACCAGGTCCTCAAGGTCCAGAGCGAGCGAGGCGTCCTGGGCGCCCGCGAGTCCGTGTGGAAGGATCCCAAGGGCAAGGCCAAGGTCCCCTCGGACCTGGGGGAGTCCTTGATGCTGGGCTCGAAGGTTGGGACGCCCTTCTGGAACCCGCCCGTGGTGGCCGTGGCCGAGGTGCGGGATGCCGTCGGCGCCGCCATCGTGACCTCCATCCAGGGCGGCGACGTCCGGGCCGCAGCCAACAAGGCGGCCGCCGACATGAAACGGATCATGGCCGAGACCGAGAAGAAATAGACGCGCCGAATCTCCCGCACACGACGAGGGAGGAGGTCCGCGAGGGCCTCCTCCCTTTTCACGCCACCCGTCATGGCGAACGAGATTCGCGTCGAACCGATGCCGACCTGGGCGCCCTCCGGGAAACCCGCCTCCGCGTGGTCGCTCTTTGTCGAACACCATCCGGTCCTGGTCTTCACCCTGCCGGCTGCCGTGGTCGTGTTCGTCCTCATGGTCTTCCCGGTCTTCTACACCGTCTACATGAGCCTGCACTCGTGGTTCGCCAGCAGCCTGACGGCGCCGGAGTTCATCGGCCTCCAGAACTTCAAGCGGGCCTTCACCCAGGACGAGCGCTTCCGCAATGCCATCTGGCTGACGCTCTACTTCACGGCGCTGGCCACCGCCCTCCAGGTCGTCCTGGGGGTTTCCCTGGCCCTGCTGCTCAACCGGCCCTTCCGGGGGAAGGGGTTCTTCCGGTCCATCTTCCTCTTGCCCATGGTGGCCACGCCCGTCGCCATCGCCCTGGTCTGGATGATGATGTACAACCCCACCCTGGGGGTCATGAACTACCTGGTGGGCCTGGTCGGCCTGGGACCCTACACATGGGTGAGCGACGTCCGGTTTGTGATCCCCGCCCTGGCCGCGGTGGACACCTGGGAGTGGACACCCCTCATCACCCTGATCACCCTGGCCGGCCTGGCCACGCTCCCCCTGGAGCCGTACGAGTCCGCCCTGATCGACGGCGCCACGCCGGCCCAGATGTTCTGGCGGATCACCCTGCCGCTCCTGCGGCCGACGATCATGGTCGCCCTGCTCTTCCGCTCCATCGATTGCCTGAAGACCTTCGACATCATCTACGTCATGACCGCCGGCGGGCCGGGATTCGCCTCCGAGACCCTCAACGTCTACACGTTCCAGGTGGGCCTCTTCTATTTCCACATCGGGTACGCCAGCTCGCTCCTGGTGATCCTGTTCGCGCTGGTCCTGGGGGTGAGCCTGATCCTGATCAAGGTCCGCAGGGGGGCCTGGTGATTCTCCCGTGAGGGGTAAGGCGGAAGGCGTAAGGGGACACGACGGGCGGATTTCCCCCTCACCCCTGACCCCTTCCGCCTGACGGCTCTGGAATAGGTGCTCGATGGGCACACCGCGCAAGACGGGCGAGAGCCCCTGGACCTACCTCCTCCTGGCGGTGATCCTGATCCCGTTCCTGTTCCCGCTGGCCTGGATGTTCCTGTCGTCGCTGAAGACCCAGGTCCAGAATACCGCCTTCCCGCCCGTCTGGATCTTCCCGCCCACGCTGAACAATTACCGGGAGGTCTTCGTCAAGAACCCGTTCTTCACTTTCACCTGGAACAGCCTGGTGGTCGCCGCCGGCTCCACCGGCCTGGCCCTGGTCCTGGGCCTGCCGGGATCCTACGCCATCGCCCGATTCAAGCGGACCGGGATCGCCCTGGCGATCCTCACGGCCCGCATGGCACCGGGCATCGGCTACCTGATCCCCTGGTTTATCCTGTTCACCAAGATGAAGATGATCGACACCTACATCGCCCTCATCCTGACCCATCTGATCGTGGCGTTGCCGCTGGTCCTGTGGGTGATGATCGGATTCTTCGAGGACGTGCCGGCCGAGCTGATCGATGCCGCCCGGATTGACGGTTGCTCCAACTTCTCGGCCTTCCTGCGGGTGGCCTTGCCCCTGGTGAAGCCGGGCATCGTAGCCACGGCTATCCTCAGCTTCATCTTCTCCTGGAACAACTTCCTGTTCTCGCTGATCATCGCCGGCTTCAAGACGCGCACTCTGCCCATCGCGGTCTACAACTTTATGTCCTACGAGGAGATCAACTGGGGCGGTCTCACGGCGGCGGCCACCATCATCACGCTGCCGGTGCTGATCCTGTCCCTCTTCATCCAGAAGCACATCGTGCGAGGTCTGACGTTCGGGGCCCTCAAGGGTTGAACCCTGGGGTGACGGTCTCCCGGGGCCACGCGGCGGCCGCAACGCAACCTCCTGCCTGACACCTGGGACCCGCCGTCACCCGTTATCGCTAGTCAGGGAGGAGTCCATGCGACTCGTTGGAAAGTCTGCCATCGTCACCGGCGCCGGCCGCGGCATCGGGAAGGCCACCGCTCTCCGATTCGCCCGGGAGGGGGCGGACGTCCTGGTGCCCGACCTGGACCTGGCGAGCAGCCAGGCCGCCGCCAAAGAGATCCAGGCCCTCGGCCGGAAGGGCGTCCCCATGCAGATGGACGTCACCCGCATGGCCGACATCCACAGGATGGTGGAGACGGCCGTGCGAGAATTCGGGAAGATCGACATCCTGGTCAACAACGCCGGGATCGTCATCGTCCGGGACCTCCTGGAACTCACGGAGGCGGAATGGGACCGGACCATGGATGTCAACGCCAAGGCGGTGTTTTTCTGCCTCCAGGCCGTCGCCCGCGAGATGGTCAAGCGGAAGACCGGGGTCATCCTGAACGCCTCGTCCGTCTCGGGGCGGGTCGGCCGGCCCATGCTCGTGGATTACTGCGCGTCGAAATTCGCCGTGGTGGCCATCACGCAGAGCGCCGCCCTGGCGCTGGCCCCGCACGGGATCCGGGTCAACGCCGTGGCCCCGGGCATCGTGGACACGGACATGTGGGTGAAGATCGATCGAGAGTGGGGGACGCTGGCGGGGAAACCACCCGGGGAGATGAAGCGAACCCGCGTCGAGGCCATCCCCCTCGGGCGGATCGAGACCCCCGAGGATGTGGCCAACCTGTACACGTTCCTGGCCTCCGACGAGGCCAGTTATATTACCGGCCAGACCTACAACGTCTGCGGCGGACTGCAACTGAACTGAGTCGAGGTTCGATGTTCAAGGTGCGAGGTTCAACGTTGAACCTTGTACCTCGAACCTTGTACGATTTCATGGGCTGTTGCAGCGCCGGGAGGCGCGGGATATACTCATGCACCCCGATGGGTGCTGGCGCTGACGGCCACCCATCCCGGCAGCCAGGCGGGCATTCCAGGGGCGGACCGGTCTTTGCGTTCGCGGCAACATGCGGGTAGTTCTTGCCACGCCTGACGCGCGGCATGTCGAACTCATCAGGAGGATGTCATGATCTCAGCCGTTTGGCACGGAATCGAAGACCTGCGAATCGAAGAGCGCCCCATGCCCACGCCGGCTGACGACGAGGTGGTGGTGAAGGTGCACGCGTGCGGGATCTGCGGCACCGACGTCCACATCCTGGAGGGGAAATTCCCGGTGTACGACCCGCCGCGGGTGATCGGCCACGAGTACACCGGGACCGTGGTGGCCGTCGGGAAGGCCGTGACCCACGTGAAGGAAGGAGACGCGGTGGCGGTGGAGCCGGGGCTCTGCTGCGGGAAGTGCTTCTTCTGCCGCGAGGCGAAGGAGAACATGTGCCTCAACCGGTTTATCCACCCGGGCGGCCTGTCGGAGTACACCTGCGTGAGCGACCGGCTCGTGTACATGCTGCCCGAAGGGGTCTCCCTGGACGTCGGCGCCCTGGCGGAGCCGTTGGCCTGCTGCCTGCGCGCGGTGGACATGGCGCAGCTCCCGTCCGGCTGCAACGTGCTGGTCCTGGGCGGAGGCGCCGTCGGCCTCCTCACCGCGTCCCTGGCGGCGCACTCCGGCGCGGTCCAGGTGATGGTCTCGGAGCCCCTGCCGCACCGGCGGAGCGTGGCCAAGGAGATGGGCTTCCTCACGGTGGACCCGAAGACCGAGGATCTCGCCGGTGTCGTGAAGGCCAGGCTGGGCAGCCACGGGCCGGAGGTGGTCTTCGACTGCGTCGGGCACCCGCGCCTGCTCGAGCAGGCGGTGGAGCTGGTCCAGAGGCGGGGCACGGTCCAGGAGGTGGGCGTGGCCGACCCGGCCCTCTCCGCCTCCATCAGCCCGTACCGGCTGTTCGAGAAGGAACTCACCATCAAGGCCTCCTACATGCGCCCGTATACCTTCGCCCGGGCCGTCCGCTGGCTCACCGTGTTGAACCTGCGCCCCCTCCTGGGTGTGGAGTTCCACCTGAGCCAGGCCAAGCAGGCCATCCACAGCCTGCGCGAGGGCAAGGGCCTCAAGATCCTGGTGAAACCGTAGGAAAGACACCCGAAGGGAAACCACAGATTTCGCAGATTACGCAGATTTATTCCGGAAGGCTTCCCGTCGTGAAAATCTGTGTAATCTGCGTAATCTGCGGTTGAAAGTGGTTTTCTGACCAGGCGATGCCAGCCGACACGATCCTCACGTTCGACATCGGGACCAGCGCCTGCAAGGTCTGTTTGTGGGACGCGCGCGGGACGTTGCTGGCCTCGGCCGACGAGGGCTATCCCACCCACCATCCGCAGCCGGACTGGGCCGAGCAGAATCCCGAGGACTGGTGGCGCGCCTCGGTGGCGGCGGCCAAGCGGTGCCTGGCGATCTGTGATCCAGGCGATATCGCCGTCCTCGGGCTCTCCTCCCAGCGAGAGGGGGTCGTCCTCATGGGCCGGGATGGGAGGCCGCTGGCCCCCTGCATCATCTGGATGGACCGCCGCTGCCGGGATCAGGCGGTGCGCCTGGGCGAGGAGTTCGGCGTTCAATTCCTCCACCATCACACGGGCCTGCCCCCCGACCCCAACTACACCGCCTGTAAGCTCCTCTGGCTGCGCGAGCACCAACCCGAGCTCCTAGACCGGGCGGCGCGGTTCTTCCAGACCCGCGACTACGTCTACCACCGCCTGACGGGAGCCGAAGTCACCGACTACACGCTGGCCTCGCGCACCATGATGTTCGACCTCCGCCGCCACGTCTGGTGGCCGGACATCTTCCGGCGCGTGGGCGTCCGTCAGGACCAGTTTCCCCCGATCCACCGATCGGCCGAGGCACCCTATCGCCTTGCGCGTCCGGCCGCGGAGGCGCTGGGGATTCCGGAGGGCATCCCGGTTTCCCTGGGCGCCGGGGATCGGGCCTGCG
>METI01000097.1:0-3088 GCA_001771285.1 candidate division NC10 bacterium RIFCSPLOWO2_12_FULL_66_18 | reverse complement strand
GCTGGGCATCACCACCTCCGCCTCCGTGATGCGATGGTTCCGGGACCTCCTCGACCTTCCGCCGGGGGGGATGGCCACCCTGGAGCACGAGGCTGCTGCGAGCCCCCGGGGTGCACGGAACCTTCTGGCGGCCCCGTTCTTCATGGGCGCCCGCTCGGTGCGCTGGAACGCCGATGCCCGGGGCCTCTTCCTGGGGTTGAGCCTGGGCCACACCCGGGGGGACATCGCCCGCGCCATCATGGAGGGGGTGGGCTACGAGGCCCGGGCCTGCCTGGAGGGTCTGCGGGCCCTGGCCCTGGGGCCCGGCGAGGTGGTCGCCGTGGGCGGCGGCGCGCGATCCGATCTCTGGATCCAGATCAAGGCGGACATCCTGGGCGTGCCGATCCTGCGTCCTCGCTACACCGAGGCGGCCTCGCTGGGAGCCGCGCTTTTGGCGGCCCGCGCGGTGGATCTGATTGACGACCTGGATGCAACTGCGCGAGAATGGAACCCGATCCAGCAGACGGTCGCGCCGGATCCTGAAGCGGTCGAGTTCTACGCCGGGCGACGCGCCCTGTACGAGGACGTGTATCAGGCCCTGACGCCCCTCTTCCCGCGTCTGCATGCCCCCTGACCTGCTGTACCGGAAGGAGTCATCCCATGCCTGCCCGCAAGAACGTTCCGAGGCCTTTCGATCCCGTCGCCTTCCTCCCCCTCGACCTGTACGCGGCCATCACCGAAGTGCGGATCGAGCGGCCTGCCATCGTGCAGGAGGAGGCGGAACGGCGCAAGCGCCGCTCCGTCCAGGTGCCGGACGGGAACCTGGTGATCCTGGCCGCCGACCACCCGGGCCGGAACGTCCTGAACGTGAAGGACGACCCCCTGGGCATGGCGGATCGGCATGGCTACCTTGCCCGCATCCTCCGCGTCTTGACCTCTCCCGGGATTGACGGGATCATGGGGACCCCGGACCTCATCGAGGACCTCTTCATCCTGACCCGGCTGATCAAGGAGCGGGGCGGATCCAGCCTGCTGGACGATCGCCTGCTGGTGGGGTGTATGAACCGGGGCGGTCTGCGCGGGACGGCGTTCGAGATGGAGGACACCTTCACCGCCTTCACGACGGAGCGGATGCAGGCCCTGCGCATGGACGGGGCCAAGTTCATGTTCCGCCTGGATCCCACCGACCCCGCCTCGGGCCGGACCATCCTGGCCTGCGCCGAGGCGGTGAGCCAGTGCGTCCGCGCCGACCTGACCGCCTTCCTGGAGCCGCTGCCCGTGAAGCGCGTGCGGGGGAAGTACGTCGTGCAGCGAACGGTGGCGGACCTGGCCGGGATGGTGAGCATCGCCTCGGCCATGGGGGCCTCGTCGCTGAACACCTGGCTCAAGATCCCCTCGTGCAAGGGGCTGGAGAAAGTCGCCCGGGCGACCACCCTGCCCATCCTGATCCTGGGCGGCGAGGTGACCGGGGATCCCGTCCCGGTCCTGCAGGATCTCCAGGCGGCCATGCAGGCGGGGCCCACCATCCGGGGTGCCCTGATCGGCCGCAACGTGATCTTCCCCGGTGCCGACGACCCGCGCGCCATGGCCGCGGCGGTGGCGGCGCTGGTCCACGACCGGGCCGATGTGAACGGGGCGCGTGCGGTGATGGTTGCGGAGCGCGGCAAGGACCCACGGCTGCTGCCGTAGGCCGACCTTCCCCCGAAAAGCACGAAGCCCTCTCAGAAGTCTCCCGAGGGGGCTTCGACGTTCTTGGTTCTGCCACCCATCCATCGGTGCCCGACGGCAGCCCAGGATCAGTTCTGCCGCTCGGCGTCCCGCTGCTCAGTTTTCTCCAATGACGAAAGAAGCTGGCCCTTTTGTTCCCGGGTGAGGGTCCGACTGGTTCGGATGGCTTCCAGGACCGCGGGCCGGGCCTGCACCGAGACCTCTCCACGAATCCGGCTCATGTCCTCAACAACGAGCTTGTCTTTCGGAGGGGACGTGAAATGGCAAAAGAGGCGCACGACTCGCTATGGCGTGAGTTGCCGTCGAACAGAAGCCAAGCCTTCGTGTTCTGGGAAGCGGTCGCCCAGAACCATCAGGCTCGGCCGGGATGAGGATCCTGGAGGTATTCGAGCAGGATGTCCTTGTCGGGGGCGAGGGCAGCAATGCTCTCGATGGTCATCACATCATTCTCGTCGGAACTCTGCCAAGCCCCGTCGTGGCTCTTGGACTTCAGTTCGCCAAAAGATAGGTCGCGACACTCCTTGATGCCCTCGTCAAGGCACTCCAGATCAGACTCGCTAAACACGTCGGGGTTGGCATCCACAAATGAGATGACGTGGTTTCCGTCCATCGAGAAGGCGCTGCGGACTTCGGGGCATTGCTGCAACGGGCTCTCGCCGCGAGCGATCTTGCACAGGTCATACGCTCCGCTCGGAACGGGGCCATGCCGCATGGCAACGTAGCGATCACCAAAGATGAATCGCCCGTATCGATGCAGGTGGCACTTGTCGGCGAAATAGAGGCTCTTCAGCACCCAATACATGTCCGCCGGCTGTCTCACCCGGTTGGCAACGTAGCGAATTGACTGGATCGCTTTCGGTGCGTCGAAAGTAAAAGGTCCCCGTACCGCCACGGGCGTGTCAGACACATTACTGGCCATGACGTTGACCTCGCGTGTAGGGACCAACTCTCCGGGCCATTTCCAGTGTCGCCGTCGCTGGGGGAGCTTCGATCCTGGTCCGCCGCCCGCCTGGTAGGCTAACGTGCGGCTTGAGCCGCGGCGCGCCGGCGTCAGTTCCGCGCCGCCGGCTCCAAGCCGAGGTTAGGCTGCGTAGCAGTTCGCCACATCCTACTCGTTCCGGCGCTTGAGACGGAAGCGGCCGCTCGACTCCTCGACGAAGAACTCACGCTCGTCTCCCGGATTGCCAACGCGATGATTTGGCAGGAAACGATCGGCCACGATTCGGTCGAGATCCGTTGCCGTTGAGACGTCAGACGCCGAAAATGGAGAAGTCAACCGGCCGTCACGAATTGCTGCCCGGATTAGCGTGACAATGCGTCTCTCTGCCATGTACTTTCGCGCGAAGTAGGCGAGTCTGCGAACCCAATTCCGCGGGTCCCA
>METI01000096.1 GCA_001771285.1 candidate division NC10 bacterium RIFCSPLOWO2_12_FULL_66_18 | reverse complement strand
ATATTTGCCTTTCTTGTCCGCATACGAGGTTTCGCAAATTTCGTCGGCCTCGAAGAAGACGACCTGGGCGATGCCCTCGTTGGCGTAGATCTTGGCGGGAAGCGGCGTGGTGTTGCTGATCTCCAGGGTGGCCGTCCCCTCCCACTCGGGCTCGAAGGGGGTGACGTTCACGATGATGCCGCAGTTGGAGACGAAGACTCCAGCCTCCAGGGCGAAGTTCCCCGCCTCGGGTGCGGTCAGACAGTACACGTCGTGATCACCGGGAAGCTCACGGATGGCAGCAACCTTATGGTTGTTATATTGCGGCATGCCCTTGAACATCCGGATGATGTGAGGGAAGCGCCGAAAGACGGAGCGATCACAGTTGAGCAGTTTGGCCGCTCCACGGACCGAGCCTGCTTGGTCCAGCGCTGAACGGACGGCCTCTTCCGTGATCTCGTCGCGTAATCTGAGTCCCCGCACAACTTCTGCCTGGTGCTGGCGCCGTATCCCGTCGTCCTTGGCCCAAGCTGCTTTCATGAGGCTGGATTGACGTTCACGCTCCGCCGGATCGCTAAACCGCTTCAGCATGGCGAGGCGGTGCGCCTGTCGAGTCTCGTCGGTGGGATTTTGTCTCTGCTCGAGCGCTCGCCCGCGTGATTCGGCGTAGGTATCATCGTGCCAAAAGCGCACTGCCTTCCCTCGCTGCGCCTGACTGTACTGCTCTCGCCACGAGGGGTCTTGAGCCAGACGTTCCAACGCTTCGCGGATGGCCGCGCCGTGTTCGTCTGGATCGAAATCCGGGCCATACGACTGCTGGTTGTGGTACCGAACGTGCTCAGCGGAATCCATCCGGGCGATATTCCACGGCCTGTTGTTGCGCCGGTCCCCATCGAGGTGGTGACGGTGCGTCTCGGGCAGCTCGTCATAGAGATCATGCCGCAAGTTCCATTCATCGGCGAGACGGTGAGTGGGGTACATATACCCTTCGAGCGGCTGATAAAGCATTTCGTAGCCGCGCGCCACTGGCCGGTATAGAGGCATCAACGAGCTGCCGGGACGAAGCTGATCCGCCTCAACCATCCTGCCATCTCTTGCCAGGAATTGGTGATCATGCGTGCAGAAAATAGACTCGCCTGTGTCTAGGTCCACTTCGACCAGACTGTCTCGCCCAATGTACCGGGGCGCTTCAAGCAGAAGCATGATGATCCGACCGTGCAGGCCAACACCGTACCCCCAGAACACCTCCCCGTTGTCCGCCCGCCGCGCCATTTCTTCCAGGGTGGGCGCCGTGCCATCTACCAGGGCAACTCGCGTGTCCCCGCGAAAGCAACGGGCATAGGTGGACTTGCCGACGCAGATGGTCAAGATGCTGCGCGGGATCCGGAAATACTCCACGGTGCGCGCCAGGGCAAAGGAGTTGGGCGGGACGATGCACACCGGGCCCTTGAAATCCACGAAGGACTGCTGGTCGAAATGCTTCGGGTCCACGATGGTGGAGTTGATGTTGGTGAAGATCTTGAATTCGTCCGCCACGCGGATGTCGTAGCCGTAGGACGAGACCCCATACGAAATGACCCCATCCCGGACCTGGGTTTCCGAGAACGGCTCGATCATCCGGTGCTCCCGCGCCATTCGCCTGATCCACTTGTCCGATTTGATGGCCATGTGGCCCTCCCCTCTCAAACAACTGCAACCGCAAATGAACGCAAATGGACGCTAATTCGGAAAGGCACGGACAGAATCCATTGCAACCACAGATGAACGCAGATACACGCTGATTCCAAATCTAAACACGGAACTCAATGCAACCGCAAATGAACGCCAATTCACGCTAATCTTGAGATTCGGAGACTGAACCCTCTGCGTATCCCCTTGCGTCCTTGGCGCTCTTGGCGGTTGAACCCGATCGGAAGACGAAAAACCCCGGCGTGGTCAGAAGGGTGCTCCGCCCCTGACCTGGCCGGGGATCGTTTTCGTGGTTACGCCGCCGGTTTCTTCTCGAGCGGAGCCTCGCGCGGGGTCTCGGTGGTGGTCCCGTTCTCTGGTTTGTCCTGGGGGTCTCCCGCTCGCTCCAGCCG
Source organism: candidate division NC10 bacterium RIFCSPLOWO2_12_FULL_66_18 (assembly GCA_001771285.1). Taxonomy (GTDB): domain Bacteria; phylum Methylomirabilota; class Methylomirabilia; order Methylomirabilales; family 2-02-FULL-66-22; genus 2-02-FULL-66-22. The sequence goes on along the minus strand of METI01000096.1, from coordinate 8,531 downwards.
CTGGCGCATCTCGTTCCGGCGGCGATCCGAGGCGACCTTCTTCAGCAGCACTCGGATCTCTGCGTCGGTAAACTCCTCGTCCACCGTCTCCTCGCTTCTGTGTGTGTTCTCCCCTCCTCTGGAACGGCACAACTCAAAGCAACCACAGATGAACACAGATACACACAGATGGTCGAATCCCGGAAGGCCCGGGTTTGGGCCCGGGGAGAATCATCGGCGAAGCCCCAACCCCCTGGGTTCAGCCCAGGAGGAACGCGCATGAACACGCACGCAGACTATGTAACCCCTCACCTCTCCGACACATCTGCGTTCATCTGCGTGTATCTGCGGTTGCCTAGTCTTTCCCTAGCACTCGCTGAAGCCGCACACGTGGCACTTCTGGCAGCCTTCCTCGAAGACCAGGGTGAAGTTCTGGCAGTCCGGGCACATGTCGGTGGCCTTCACCCGGCCCTCCCGCGCCTCCCGGATGTGCTCCACCCCCGGTTCGCGCAATCCGACGTACTCCGCCAGGACCTGGGCGATGGCGTCGGGGATCGAGCGGACCCTCCCTGGGCCCATCCCCGCGTCTCGCCGGCCGCCGATGCGGTCCAGTTGCTTGACGATCTCCTCCACCCGCTCGCGCGGCGACAGCGGAGAGGGCATGCGCAGGATGAGCGAGATCAGGCGGCCGAGCGCCTCGGCATCCGCCTGGACGTCGCTGCCCGCCTTGCCGACGTTCAGGAAAATCTCGAAGGGTTCGCCCGACGGCCCCTGATTCACGTGCACGTAGCCGGTCCCCAGCGGGGTGTCCACCCGGTAGGTCACCCCGCGAAGGGTGCGCGGGCGCGGCTTGACCGAGGTTTCCGCCTTCACCGGTACGGTCTCTTCCGTTCCCACCTTCTCCTTCCTCTCGCTCCCGGCACTCATGCCAGTCCCCACGTGCAGCACCTGGCCCCCATGCCCGGACTTGCACCCATCCCGGAACACCGTGATGCCCAGGCAGCCCAGGTCGTAGGCCAACTGGTAGGCCTGGGCCACGTCCTCGACCGTGGCCGACTGCGGCAGGTTGATCGTCTTGGAGACCCCGTTGTCCGTGTGCCGCTGGAAGGCCGCCTGCATCCGGACGTGCCACTCCGGCGCGATCTCGTGGGCGGTGACGAACACCTTGCGGACGTCTTCCGGCACCCCGGACAGGCCGTGCAGCGTCCCCTGCTTGGCCACCTGCTCCATCAGCTCCGGGGTGTAGAACCCCCGCCGCTTCGCCACCGCCTCGAAGTGGGGATTCGCGAACGTGAGGTGCCGGTCGCCCACGATGTGGCTGAAGGCGACGGCGAAGAGCGGTTCGATCCCGGAGGAGCAGCCGGCGATGATGCTGATCGTCCCCGTGGGGGCGATGGTCGTCACCGTGGAATTCCGGATCGGCTGGCCCTCGCGATAGGTGCTTCGAGCCCAGTTGGGGAACGGGCCCCGCTCCTCCGCCAGGCGGGCCGACTCATCCCGGCCGATCGTGGTGATGAACTCCATCACCTTGTCGCCCAGCTCCAGCGCCGGCTCGCTGTCGTAGGGGATGCCGAGCTGGATCAAGAGGTCGGCCCACCCCATCACCCCCAGGCCGATCCGGCGGTTGGCGTGGACCTCTTGCATGATCTCGTCCAGCGGATACGGGTTCACTTGGATCACGTCGTCCAGGAACCGGACCGAGAGGCGCACCACGCGCTCCAGCTCGTCCCAGGCGATGGGAGCCGAGGGGTCATCGGGCCGAGCGAACTTGTCCAGGTTGATGGAGCCCAGGTTGCACGCGTCATTGGGTGCCAGTGGCTGCTCGCCGCAGGGGTTGGTGGCCTCGATCGTCTCCAACTCCGGCACCGGGTTGGCGGGGCTGCGGTTCACCCGGTCGATGAAGACGAGCCCGGGGTCCCCGGTGCGCCAGGCCGCGTGCACGATCCTGTCGAAGACCTCGCGCGCCCGGAGCCGGCCCGTGGCCTGCCGGGTATGGGGGTCAATCAGGTCGTACTCGCCGTCCGCTACCAGGGCCTCCATGAACGCGTCCGTGGCGGTCACCGAGATGTTGAAGTTCGCGATCCCCCCATCCAGCTTGCACTGGATGAACTCCAGGATGTCCGGGTGGTCCACCTTGAGGATGCCCATGTTGGCGCCCCGCCGGGTGCCCCCCTGCTTCACCGCCTCGGTGGCTCCGTTGAAGACGCGCAGGAAGCTGACCGGGCCGCTGGCCTTCCCGCCCGTGGAACTCACCAGGGTGTCCTTGGGGCGGAGCCGGGAGAAGGCGAAACCGGTGCCGCCACCGCTCTTGTGGATGATGGCTGCCCGCTTCACCGCCTCGAAGATCTGGTCCATGGAGTCCCCGACGGGGAGCACGAAACAGGCCGAGTACTGGAGGCCGTTGTCCTTCCCGGCGTTCATCAAGGTCGGGGAATTCGGCAGGAAGTCGCCGTCCACCATCAGCTCGTAGAACTGACTGGCGATGTCGTGGATCTGTTCCTGAGTCTTGCCCCAGGTGGCCTCGGCGGTGGCGATCGCCATGGCCACGCGCCAGCACATGTCTTCCGGGGTCTCGGCGACGTCTCGGGTGGAGGGAGACTCGCCGGGGGCGGCCTTCCTGAACTTATTCAGATACCGTTCTCGAAGGACCCGAAGCGCGGAATCAGACCACTGGCCTTGCTTCAATGGGCGGCTGAGCTCTGCCATCGAATCCTCCGTTCAACTGCACGGGACACCGCGCCATGGCGGCGGCCCCGTTGGGCGTCAAGGGTGGACGGTGGTCAAGCTTCTGCGTTCGGAGTCACCAACGAGCCGAGCGGTTTGCAGACGAGCCACCTGGGGCTCTGTGCGGCATTGCCTTCGGCCGCCACCCCCAGGTGCCGAGTGGCTTGGTTCCGTTCCTTGCGGGCACCGTCAGATAGCTAAACATCCGATTGGTCCATAGTGTTGGGCTGGGACCCCTACATACGCCCTAGATATTGGGCTTGTCAAGGAAAAAGTGGGCTCCCGGCCAGGCATGGAGGGCAGGGGTGCTGTCCTAACTCCGCGATTTCTCAGAAAAGGATTTGAGGCAGAGGGATCGGTCACGACACCTCACGCTGCGGCGGATCATCGCCCGTGGAAGCCGAGGTCCACCCGCAGCCGCCGTCTGCGATCTCTCCTTGCCTCGTTCTGCTTCGCTCGGATCGCGCCTACCGGTGCGGCCGCCCGCCTTCACACTGTCTCACTGCAAGGAAGGGGACCGAAGCGGCCCGGTTTCCCTTGCAATCACTGGCTCACCGGGATAACATTTCCCGACTTCTCCGCCGAAACCGCGTCCTGGAGGAATCGTGCATGACCTACGTCGTCGCCGAACCCTGCCTCTCGACCATTGACCGTGCCTGTGTAGAGGTCTGCCCGGTGGCGTGCTTCTACGAGGGCGGGGACCAACTGATCATCCATCCTGCCGAGTGCGTGGATTGTGACGCCTGCCGCCCAGTCTGCCCTGTGTCGGCCATCTTTGTGGAGTCAGAAGTCCCCGCGGAATGGCACTCCTTCATCGCCAAGAACGCGGAATTCGTCAAGGGCACCCCCAACCTCGTCCTGGCCAAGACGAAGACCGAGGTGGAAGAGGCGCACCAGGACACCTTCGCCGTCTGCCGCGAGGCGGTCGCTGCCACAGCCGCAGCGCCGGCCGCCGTGGCCGTGGAGGCCAAGCCGGAACCGGCCCCCGCACCTGCGCCTGCTCCTGCCGTGGACGCGCCGAAGGTCGAGGCAAAGCCGGCAGCGCCTCCCGCAGTCAAGAAGCCCGAGGTGCCTGCGCCGAGCAAAGTCGAGGTGAAGCCGGCCGGCCCCACAGAACTGGCGCCAGCGCTATACCGCCGGGGCCTGGACCTGCTGCGCGAGGTCGTGGCCCTTCAGGAAGCTGGCCGTCTCACCGCCGAGAAGGTGCAGGAAGCCGAGCAGATGGCCAAGGACCTCCGCGCGGAACTGACCAAGGCCATGGGCAAGGAGAACTCCGTCCTGGCCGACCTGGAAAAAAAGTCCATCACGTTCCGCCAGGGCGAGGAGCTGGCCCGCGCCCTGCTGCGGGCCATCGAGGGGATCGAGTTCGAGCACGCCTTCCGCGCGGGACGCCAGAAGCTCATGGAGTACGTGGGAGGGTTGGTCGTCCTGGGCGTCATCACCGCCTTCATTGGATGGATGACCGCCCGGATCGTGCTGGCCAAACCCCTCTCGCTCGGCCTGCCGCTGACCCCCAGCGTGCTGATGAGCGCCATCCTGGATTCCGAGACCCTCCCGCTCTTCGCGGCGTTCTCCGCCCTCGGTGGGATCCTGTCACTGTTCTGCCTGGGCGCGCTGATCGCCGTCTGCCGGTCGGGCCAGGCATTGATGGGAATCTGGCGGGCGCGGGAGCAGAAGCGGTTGGGGTTGCGCGTGACCGAGGCGGAGAGTTAGCCCTGATCCGAGAAAAACCTTGAACCGCCATGACGCCAAGGTCGCCAAGGGTATGATGTTGCGGATTCTCGATCGGAGAACCCAGAACGGGCTTCTTGGGGCTCTGAGGATTTCGGTTCCTTTCGTTGAATGAACCGTTCAGCCTTGGCATTCTTGGCGCCTTGGCGGTTGATAATTTCGGATTGGGGTTATTCTTCGGGCGCGGAATCAGTCCCGGGGCTCCAGGTAGCGCCCGAGCAGGAACAACAGGGTTCCGGCCGCCAGGAGCGCGTACTCCAGGGCCATCCCGTGCTCCAAGGTGATGCCGGCATACAGGGCAACCATCAGGTTGACCATTCCGATCGCTTGCAGGGTCTTGGCCAGGTAATACACACTCAGTCCTCGTGACCCGGGCGGCCGGCCGCGGCGGCGCGGGAGGGAGCGCACCCAGAGGGATCACACATGGATAACTTCCTTCGCATCATCAGCCAGCCCGACAACATCCCCATCGTTCTGCTGCTGATCTCCGTCCTGTTCTGCCTGTACCTGTCCATGCGGCAGGCCTTCCGGCACGATCGCCTGATCACCCGGGGCCGCAAGGACGAGATCTACGACGAGATGATCAAGTAGCGCCCTCCCCCGGCGGACGGGCCACCCCCAACCTCGGAGCGGAAAATCCCCGTGGGCGTCATCCTCCTCGTCGCGCTGGCCATCCTGGCGGGATTCATCCTGATCGCCATCGCCGGCCGATCGCCCGTGCAGCACGTGGCCGCCCGCCCGACAGGCGAGCACGGCGACATGGCCCAGGCCGTGGTGGAATCACTCACGCTGGCCCAGTTCGAGGCGCTGTGCCTCCGTCTGCTGGAGGGGCTGGGCCTGGTGATCAACGGGCCCGTGCGGCGCCGGGCGCAAGAGATCGAGATCTCCGCGGTGAATCCCCAGCCGATCATCGGCGGCGACGTCCTGGTTCACTGCCTGCTGGCGCAGGAGGCGCGCCCGGTGGATTCCAGCGCCGTCCAGTCCCTGGCCGACACGGTGAGGGCGGACGGCGCCAGCAAGGGTATCCTCATCACCAATGGCTACTTCGCCGAAGAGGTGGGGATACTCTCCGAAGGGCCGCCCGTCGAGCTGATCAACGCCAGCCAGTTCCGAAAGCTTCTGGACGACCACCAGATCTCGCTGACCTGACCCCGGATCCCCTCGGCATCCCCCGACGATCCTTCTCGCCGTCCCCCGCGAGGCGCTCGCACACGCTCTGACGCATCCCAACGCGTCGGCATCGTATGCCAGCCCGAATGCGGAGTCAATGCGCTCCCTATTAGCCCCAATCCGAAAAAACTACGAACCGCCAAGGCGCCATGGTCGCCAAGACGTCCTACCTCCCAAGGACCAGACCCGAGGATATGACCGCCTGGCTGCGGGAGGCGCTCCCTGCGGAAATGCATTGATATCCATACAGGCCTTTGGTATATACCTCCCACGTCCTAGGCGAACGAACGCTCTTGATTTGCCTCTGGCCTTCCGCCCAGGATTCCGCCATGGGCTTCGGGGACGCCGGTCACAGAGCGCGCCCCCTCATCGGGCAGCAAGGGCCCAACCTCCTCGACCGCGTCCGCCTCGATGTCCGTACCCGCCACGACCTGCACGAATTCGTGATTCAACGAGCCGTCAAGCCGGCCGCCCGCAATCGGGGCGGCAAGGGTGTCCGCAGTCCGGCGGATACGCTGTGATGACGCCGACTTGTGTTTGTCTTATGCCGATCCGTAAAGATGCTGTGATAAGATGACGCCAACCGATCGAAAGCCCCAAGAATTCGCCACTTGCGTGCGGAGACATCCGCTTATGAACGTGCGTGTTATCCTGACAGGGATTCAGGTGTTTCGTTCTTACGCGGACCCATATACTCAATAGTTGGGCACATCCAGACCAAGCCATCGACGGTGACACGACTCATTAGACGAACAACATGAGCGAGTGGCAGCTATCCGGGGCATCGATCTTCTGGGGTCTCGTTGGCCTCGGCATCGCCTTCGGCATTGCCCGGGGTTTCGTTACTCGCCTCCGGGACAACGCCCACAACACCAGACTGCGTACCTACTTGGACGGCCGAGACGCGTCGTTCAAGGCCGGGTTTCTGACGGGCCGTCGCTGGCTGGCGAGCTTCATCGCGGAAGCCGAGCAGGCGCGTGACCGGCGTGACGACTACCTCCGGTCCAAGTCTCACCCCGCGCGGAAGTCTGCTGAAATCGTGAAGGAGGTCAAGCAGGAGAAGCGCGCATTGGCCGAACGGCTCAAGTTCGTGGAGTTCCAGCTGAAATCCTACGAGGAGTACTTCCCACAGCTGGAAGAGTACCGAGACCTCATCCTGGACGAGCGCGTGCCCCTATCTGCGGGTTCCGACAATCTCGAAGAGCTTGAAACTACCGACCCGTCCCAGTTGTTCCTGTCCCGTGAAGAATGGGAGGGCCTCTCCGCTTCCGAGAGAAACCAACTTGCTCTTGATCGGTACGTTGCCCGGTCAAAATCTGACTGGGAGATCGGGCGGTATTACGAGCGGTATCTCGGCTCCCTTCGGGAAACGAGTGGATGGGTCGTGACCTACCACGGAGCTCTGCGGGGATTTGAGGACCTTGGGCGAGACCTCCTTTGTGCCAGGAACGGAGCTGTCGAAATCGTTCAGGCAAAGTGTTGGAGTAGGTCCAAGAGTATCCATGAGAAGCACCTCTTCCAGCTCTTTGGGACCACTGTTCACTACAGGCTAGCGAACGTCGGCGTCAAGGTGACACCAGTCTTGGCGACAACGACGTCCCTTTCGGAGGTAGCGGCTGAAGTAGCGCGAGCGCTCGGTATTCGCGTTGACTCCATCTCATTGCCGTCCTCCTACCCAATGATCAAGTGCAATATCAATCTCTCGACGCGAGAGAAGATCTATCATCTTCCTTTTGATCAGCAATACGATCGGACCCAGGTGTCACGTCAGGGTGAGTGCTATGTGGCGACGGTCAAAGAGGCCGAGCATCGTGGGTTTCGACGTGCATGGCGACACCAAGCACGTCGAGCAGTATGAGTGCCCAACTACTGCATGCAGCCGCCGCGCTGACGCGCGCGGCTGATGCTGGCGTTGGGCGATTCGCGAGTACCCCAGATGAGTCAGAGGAATCATAGGTGGACGAGAAGTGGTCTCACGCTTGCGGCCGTCTTCGTCCTCTTCGCCGCTTTGGCGAGCGCGCAATCAACAAAGGATGAATACGTCGAGCGTCGGACGGGCATTGGCTTCCCGGCGGCAATCGGGTCTCTGCGCCGCTGGGGCGTTGTAAGCTTCGCCGAACGGGACCCGGGGCTTGGAATTGCAGTGCGATACACAACGAACAAGGGCTGTCGCGGTGACATTTTCGTCTACAATCTTGGGCTCGCCGAGATTCCATCGGACCCGGATGACCAAGTAATCGCGCAACAGCTTCAACAGGCCCTAGGCGACATCCGGACCCAAGAGCGTACGGGAACCTATCAGGACGTCAGCGTGCAGAGAAGTGAGGTCGCCCATCTTGGCGGTGCCGGCAGCCCGAAGGTTCGCCACGCAGTGCTTTCATACGTGGAACGGGGCAAGCGGGAGGAGTCGCATCTATATGTAACCGGATACAAGAACCACTTCATCAAGATACGGTTCACTTTCGCGGAACAGGTGCGGGAGAGTTGCCTTGCTGCGCTTGGTGAACTGTCCGGGTGGTGGAGTGTGACATTACGAAAGTGAGCGCCAAACTCGCCGCTCCAGCCGACGAGCCTCGCCCGCGGCTGAGCGGGGCGATGCGCCGACGCGCGCGGCCGTCGCTGCGGCCCAGTCGGGTGCCCCCGGGTGGCTCCCTCGCCCCGAGCCCGGCGGCGCGGGGGAGGTTGGCCGCGGACCGCGCGGCGCTCCGCAGTCGGCGCATCGTAAGTGGGGACGTAGGTTCTAAAACAACTTTCGCCTCGGGGGACCCGGGCGGCTCTGCCGGGTCACGGTGGCCCGGGCACGCCGAAGCCGCGCATCCCGCTACCCCGCTCCGCCGGATCGCCCTAGAGAAGACGGGCGAGTCCGGTGCCGAGGTCGCGCGATTCCTCAGGGTGACCATGTCCTCGGTGAATCGGTTGGCCGTTTC
>METI01000095.1 GCA_001771285.1 candidate division NC10 bacterium RIFCSPLOWO2_12_FULL_66_18 | reverse complement strand
GAGGGATCAGATGGAAGATGCTGCTGGACTCAGGGGGCGAGGGACGGGTTGCGTTCGCGAGCAACTCGGGCTAAGATTCATTGAGTTTCGCTATCCCGGCGGCGAGCTTGACCTAGGGCGATGATCTGAAGAGGGACCATCCCTATACGGCTGAAGGCAATCGGAGCGATCCGTGGGCATCCGACAATAGGCCCGGCGTATCTTCTCGCGGCTCACTGCATCTAAATCAGCGGGGGCCCAAACCACCACGCCCCCTCCCGATGACCTCCTCGTCGCGGGCCTCCGAGCCGGGGACCCGGGGGCCGTTGAGAGCCTCCTGGCGAAATATGAGGCGCGGACGCATCGGCTTGCCCTGGGGATCACCCGGAACTCGGCCGATGCCGAGGAGGTCTGCCAGGACGTTTTCCTGAACGTGTTCAAGAACATCGAGGGATTCGAGGGGAAGTCTTCGCTGGGGACCTGGATCTACCGGATCGCGACCAATGCCGCCCTCATGAAGATTCGGGGCAAGGCGAGGAGCGTGGAACTCCCGTGGGACGAGGTCCTTCCGCGGTTTAGCCAGGAGGGGAGCCACCTCACCCCGGTCCCGGATTGGTCGAAAGACCCCGAGGCTGCCCTCCTACAAACCGAGCTCCGGACGGTATTGGGACAGGCCCTGGAGGAGCTCCCCGGCGAGTACCGAGCAGTGGTCCTTCTCAGGGATGTGGAGGGTCTGCCCACTGACGAGGCGGCCAACGCCCTGGGCCTGACGGTCCCGGCCCTCAAGGCGCGACTGCACCGCGGGCGCCTGTTCCTCCGAGGCCGCCTGGGCGAGTATGCCGAAAAGCGCGGCCGTCTTACACCGAAAGGAATTGCTGAATGATCACCTGCCGCGAGATGGTGGACCTGCTCTCTGATTACGTGGATGGGCATCTCGAGCCGACGCTTGCCCGCCAACTCGAAGCACATCTTCGCGGGTGCACAGAGTGCACGGCCTTCTTGCGAACCTTCAAGGAGACGCTGGCACTGGCGAAGGAGGCTGCGTGCGAGGAGATGCCTGAGGAACTTAAGGTGCGTCTTCGCGATTTCCTCCGAAACAACCTCCAGCGCGGACGATCCAGCCCTACGACCTAGCTCCAGCCTCGTTCTGGCTATCTTCGATCACGTCGTAGTCCCTCCCTCTCGCCTCGCGTTCCGAGGGCCTGGCTGCTGATGCATCTTCCCCGGCCGAGCGGCTCCCCGCGAAAAAGCCCGGGATTTCCGGGAACCCCTTCGAAAGCTGCGGCATCTAATGGTCGGGCGAGCAGATCGAGGCAGCCCCGGATCTGCCGAGGCTGAACCCGAAGAGGGGAGGTGATATCCAATGGCAATGATGTGCCCGTTGGACGGCTGTAAGGCCAAGCATGGGATGTGCGGCCACGAGAAGATGATGGTCGGCATCGTCATCCTCATGGGCGTGGCATTGGTTGTCGCGAAACTTTCCGGTGTGATGTAGATCACCTCCTCGCTAGAGGCTGACGGCTAGGGCCTCGGACCGATCAGCGCCGGCGGCGGACGCAGTGTGTCTCTTGCCACTCCCTAGCCTTGATTGGGAAACCTGAGGAAAGCCGAAGCGTTCGTAATCCGGGGAGGAGAATTCATGGGAAAACAAGTCATCCTATACAGCCAACCTGGGTGAGGGGCGTGTCATTCAGAGAAAGAGTTTCTTTCTCAGAAGGGCATCCCGTTCACCGACAAGAATATCCGCGAAGACAGAACGGCGATGGAGGAGCTCCTGAAGCTGGGATACCGGGCCACGCCCGTCACTCTCATTGACGGGGAGGCAGTGGTTGGCTTTGATCGCGGCAAGATCGAGCGGCTGCTCGACCTGGCGTAACCCTGGGTGGCCCACGCACAGCTCCTGACACAGAGGGTCGATGCGATGAGTGGACTCAAAGTCTATGGCACCGGATGGTGCCCGGACTGCCGTATGGTCGGGAAGCTCCTGGGGGAGCACCGCGTCCCGTACACCTGGATTGACGTCGAAACGGACCCCCGCGGGCTCGCCTTCATCGAGCAGGTTGCGGGGAAGCAGGCCGTTCCCGTCGTGGCCCTGGAGGACGGAACGGTCCTCGTGCAGCCGTCGCGGGACGAGCTGGCCCGCCGTCTGAACCTCCCCGCGAAGGCGCGCTGTCGGTTCGCCGACCTCGTCATCCTGGGCGGCGGTCCGGCCGGCCTCACGGCCGCCATCTACGCGGCCCGCGAGGGCCTCGAGACCCTGGTCCTGGAGAAGCAGGCCTTTGGCGGGCAGGCCGCCATCACCGAGAGCATCGAGAACTTCCCGGGCTTTCCGGATGCCGTGGGGGGCCTCGAGTTGGCGGGCAGGCTGGAGCGGCAGGCCAAGCGCTTCGGGGTCACGCTTCACTTTGGCGCCGCCCAAGCCATCGAGGGGGATGGGGAATACCGAATCGTCCGTACAGATAGCGGCGAGGAATTCTGCTCCTGGGCGGTCATCCTGGCGACGGGGTCGTTCTACAAGCGCCTGGGTGTCCCGGGTGAGGAGAGGTTCATCGGCCGGGGGGTCCACTTCTGCGCCACCTGCGATGGCCCCTTCTACGAGGGCCAGGAGTTGGCGGTGGTGGGCGGGGGCAACAGCGCCGTCGAAGAGGGCCTCTTTCTCACCCGGTTCGCGAGCAAGGTGACGCTCCTCGTCCGGGGAGGGGAGCTGAAGGCCAGCCGGATCCTGGTCGAGAAGATTCGGAATCACCCGAAGGTCCAGGTCCGCTACCGTACGGCGGTGGAGGAATTTCGCGGGGACGGCAAGTTCGACGGGATCCGGGTGCGGCACCTGGACACCGGGGCGGCGGAGGAGCTTGCCCCGGGCGGGGTCTTCGTCTTCATCGGGATGGAGCCGAACACGCAGTTCCTGAAGGGCGCCATTGACCTGGATCCATGGGGCTTCGTCCGGACCGGGCCCAACCTGGAGAGCAGTCTGAAGGGCGTCTTCGCGTGCGGCGACGTCCGGGCCGGCAGCACCAAGCAGGTAGCCAGCGCCGCCGGAGAAGGGGCCACGGCGGCGCTCATGGTGCGTGAGCACCTCAAGGGCCTTGTCTGAGTTCACGCCCGGAAGTGTTCGTCGGATTTTCTGGACCTGCGTCAGGCACCAGGGTTACTAGCCCGGATAATTCACGAAGGGCCTCGTAAATTCTCCGGATCAAATGACCAATGACCAATTTCCAATGACCAATGATGGTGGGCGCGCACCGCGCGCCGTCAAGGGGCTTCCCTGAAATACCATCCACAATTGGTCATTCGTCATTGGGAGTTGGTCATTCCCGCGATTATTCGCGAAGGCGTTCGCGAATAATCCGGGCTAGGCGCATCGACAGGATTTCCCCACCTTCCCCCACTTGCCTCCGGCCACCCGGTACGCAGATCGGATTCCCCCCTCGGCTAAGCCGTTCCCTGACCGCTAAAGGCGCCGTCCTCCTCGCTTGACAGATGACGAGTCTGTCGTATACGGTTATCCGTATATGAATCGACCGACGGTCTCCAGGATGCGCGCCCTTCGAAGGCACTTGCCGTGGGGAGAGTTCAGGCGTCTGGACCTGACCGCCCGGTTCTTCCGGGTCCTGGGTGATCCTACGCGGCTGAAGGTCCTGGAGCTGCTTCTGGTCGAGGGGGAGCTGAGCGTGAGCGCCATGCTCCGGCGCCTCGGGATCCGGCAAGGGCGACTGTCCAGTCACTTGGCCTGCTTGCGCTGGTGCGGGTACGTCACCGCGGAGGAGCGCGGCCGGTTCACCTATTACCGGGTGATCGACCGGAGGGTGCGGGGGCTCGTGGAGCTGGCTCACAAGCTGGCCGCCGAGAACGCAGCGCACCTCGCCACATGTACGCGGATTGACCCGCCGCCACGGCGCCGGCGATCACGGGGAGCGCGCGTATGAGCCAGCCGAGCGACCAGGAGCTGATGCTGGCCCTGAAAGCCGGCGACCGGGCCGCCTTCGAGGCCCTGTACCGGCGGTATCGCGATCGCCTCCACGCATTTCTGGTGCGTTACACCGGTGACCCGGCCACTGCGCAGGACCTCTTCCAGGAGACTTTCCTCCGGGTCTTCCGCGACCGGGCACGGTACGAGCCCCGGGCCGCCTTCGCCACCTGGTTGTTCACCATCGCTCGCAACCTGTTCCTGGATTCCCTGAAGAAACCCGCCGCCAAGCCGGTTCAATCGGAGGCGGCGATCCAAGTCGTTCCGGATCCGGCACCCGATGCCCTCCAGGGCCTGGAGCGCCGGGAAGCCGACACGGCGCTACGCCGGGCCCTCACCTCCCTTACGGCGGAGGAGCGGGCGATCCTGCTCCTCAGTCGGTTCGAGGGTCTGCGCTATGCCCAGATCGCGGAAATCCTCGGCAACTCAGAGGGCGCCGTCAAGGTGCGTGCTCACCGGGCCCTCCAGGCTCTCCGCCGGGAACTCCTCTAGTAAGCGCCCGCCAAAACGGCCTGTTTGGTCACAAGCTTTTTTCCTGTAACCTTTATTCCGCCGGCTCGTTTAACTGGGTAGAAAAGGGAAAAGGCTTCGATGGACTGCCACGACGCGCAATCCGAGATGACAGCCTACCTGAGCGGCGACCTCGCCGCCGAGGACCTCCGGGCCGTGGAGGGGCATGTCGCTTCCTGCGAGCCCTGTCGGCTCGAACTGGCAGCATTCCGGCGGATGTGGGCGGCGCTGGCTGACCTCCCTGTTGCCTCCTTAGACCCAACAGTTGACCATCAGATCCTGGCACAAGTAGCGGCGGAGGTCGGGGAGGCACGGAAGGTTTCGTCCGCCGCGGTGCGATGGCGGGGGGTGGGTCTGGCCGCTCTGGTTGCGGTGGCATTGTCCATCGGGAATTCCCTTCTCCTGCCGTACGAGGTCGCCTTCCAGTGGTGCAGCCGGACCCTCCGGGCCTACGCGTTGTTCGTCGATCTCCCGGACAGCAGCTTCTTCTTCGTGGTGGGGATCTTCTACGGCCTCGTCCCGTTGCTTGTCGTAGGGCTCCTCTCAGGCAGGCTCCTGGAGACGCGGCCCCTGGTCCACGGCACGGCGGCGAGTACGACCTTCGCCGTCCTCATTCTCCCCTATATCATCATTGTGTGTAGCGCGCTGCCAGGACTCTTTACGCTTTCCCTGATGGGCGGCATTGTGCTGGGCGCGCTGTCTGGCGGCCTCGGGGGGTTCTGGGCGGGGGCCCATCGCTGGCTTCCCGCCCACTGACCTCTTCGCCTAACGGAGACAGGAGATCCTATGAAACGGTTGTTCGCCCATGTCGGCTCTCTTGGCAGCGCCTTTTTCGCCTCGGCCTGCTGAATCGGGCCCCTGCTGGCGATCAACCTCGGGATCGCCAGTTTCGGGGCGCTCGCCAGTCTGGCGGCATATCGGCCGATGTTTCTCACAGTGACAATGATTTTCCTGGCTTCTTCGTATGTGATCACGTACCGGGCAAAGTGGCAGCAGGGTAAGGGGATACACTGGTGGCCACCGACCCGACAGGAGCTCACGCTCTGGGTGACCACCGTTCTCGTCCTGGTCATCGCCAGCATCCCCTCTCTCAACCTGCTCCCCTCGCCCTGACCGGCAGGCCCGGAGCGAATCGGGACTGTTGGAGGCACCATGAACCGTCGACTCGTGACCGCGGCGTTCCTGGCTGTCCTCTTTGTGCCGGTAGCTATCGCTGCGGTGGAGGCCACCAAGCAGGTCGTCCTCAAGGTGGAAGGGATGACCTGACCGAGTTGCGGCGCGGCGGTCGCCGGCGCATTGAAGAGAGTGAATGGGGTCGCGAAGGTGGACGTCCGGTGGGAGCAAGGCCAGGCTGTCGTCCAATACGATCCGGCGCAGGTGAGGCCGGAACAGCTCGTTGCGGCAGTCCAAAGAGTCGGCTTCCGAGCCAGCGTCGCGGCTTCCCGCTAGAAGGGCGGGGCATGGCCATTACCGCCATCGTTGACACGGTAGCCCGGCGCCTGACCAGGGCGAAGCTTTCCGAGGTCGAGGACCGGGCGCGTCGGTACATCCTTCGGCACTTCGCGGACACGGGTCGAGGCCCACGGATCCCCGAGATTCAACGACACCTTCAGCTCGCATCGCGAGAGGATGCATCAGCAATGCTCACCAAGCTGCACGCGGTCGACCTGATCGTCTACGACGCCGCCAAGGCGAGCATTGCCGCTGCCTACCCATTCTCAGCCAAGCCGACGAGTCACCGAGTGGAAATACACAATCGAACACTGCACGCGCTCTGTGCCATTGATGCCCTAGGCATCCCCTTCATGCTGGATACTCCCGCACAGATTCGATCCGAATGCTTTTGGTGCCATGCGGCCGTCGAGGTGGACGTCGCTGACGGGGAGATTCGTGCGCATCGGCCGGCCGGTCTGGTTGCCTGGTATCCCGAGAAAGACAGTTGTGGCTGCGTGGCGACATCCCGCTGCGTCCTGATCAATTTCTTCTGCACCGCAGATCACCTGGCAGCGTGGCGGGATACCGGTCCAGGTGAGCAGGGCACCGCCTTGAGCCTCGACGATGCCGTGGAGGCCGGACGAATGATCTTCGAGAACCTACTGCGGTAACGGGGCGATCGCGCGCCGAACGGTGAGATTCCACCCTCGTACGAGGAGGACAGCATGGCACGACAAGTCATCGTGTACCATCAACCCGGTTGAGGCGCGTGCAGCGCGGAGGAAGAGTTTCTTTCTCGGAAAGGAATCCCGTTCGAATCGAAGGATATCCGGGCCGACAGCCAGGCGCTCGAGGAACTCCTGAAGCTCGGCTACAGGGCCACGCCGGTCACCGTGATTGACGGCGAGGTTGTTGTCGGATTCGATCGGGGAAAGCTAGAACGCCTACTGGGTATCAATTAGGAGGCCTAGCGGTGTTCTCGAACCTTCGCGCGCTCCTCGCGGATCAGTTCGGTCCCGTGGCCCCGTGGATCGAGTGGCAAAGGCGGCAAGTTGTTGAGCGGGCCTGTGCCCTCATGCTGCTAACGGATGGGGTTGGTCTCCACATCCTCCCAAGCGGGCTAGGGCTGCGGCTCTTGCCGCACGTGGTGCCACAGGTCATGAATTGGAAACGCCTGGCCGGCAGTGACGGCTGGGAATCTCACATCAAATGCGGCTGCTGACAAGGAGGCATCTCTGTGCCGATCGCATTCTGCAAGGGGTGAGCGCAGGAAATCGAGATCCCGGTCGGGATCGGGAGCGGGGATGTCTTCGACTGCCCCAACTGAGCGGGCCTCTCGCTCCGGGCGAGCGAGAAGGATGGCCCCTGGTCAGTGACCGAGGTCAAGAAGGCAAGCTGCGCTGTGGGCGATGACGTGGTGATTCTCCCGGACGATGTGCAACCGGGGGACATCATCGAGTGCCACGGCGTGAAGCAGCGGGTGACCTACGAGTACGGCGCATACGCCTTGGTGAAGGTCAAATAATGGGCAGGCTCCGCGGGCTGCTGGGCGGATTCATCAGCGCAGGGGGGGCAGTGGTATCCTCGCTTTGCTGCGTCTTGCCCGTGGCCATCGTCCTGCTCGGGCTGGGGAGCGGCGCATTCATGGCCACGACGATGAAGTATACGGCGGTCTTCGTCCCCATCGGCATTATCAGCGTGAGTGCCGGGTTCTATCTTCACTTCCGCGAAAAGCGCCGCTGCAGGCGAGAGGGATGCCCGATGGCGGGTAGCACTTGGAACCTTGCGATCCTCGTGGTATCGGCTGTGCTCGTCGCCGCGGCCGTCTTCTTTACCCTGCTTCCAGAAACCTCTGCCACCCTCTTGATGTGGGCCACCGCCAAGCGGAGCGGCGGGCCACCCACGATGGACATGCCAATGGGTTCACCTCGGTAAAGGGGGCATTGCCTGCATGAACCGACGAACCTTCCTCGGCGTTCTTCCTGCTCTCTGGCTCGCGCTCCTGCCCGTGGCCGCAGGGACGGCGGAGCTTGCCATCGCCCATCTCCAGATTGAGGGCATGACCTGAGGCGCTTGACCTGTCCTGGTCAAGCGGGCCCTGGAGGGGCTCAAGGGGGTGAGGAGCGCCGAGGTCAGCTTCGAACGGGGCGAGGCCATCGTCACCTATGAGAAGGGCATCGTGACGATCGCGCATATGAGCCAGGCCGTGGCCCAGTACGGCTTCAGGGCCACGTTGAAAACGCCGAATCCCCGCTAGCGAGTCTGTGTCCTGCTCCGGGAACCATTCCGACCGCGTCGCGATCTTGCCTTGTTGATGCCCTTGTGAGCTGGCTATTGGCAACAGGATCCGAGGAGACCTTCGAATTCGCTTCACCATGGGTCCTGGCCGTGGTAACGTTCATTTTGTTGCCACGTTATCCTTAGAATACAAGGTGCCGCGTATGGGATCACAGCTAGCCCGCATTATTCACGAACGGACTCCGTTCGCGAATAATGCGCCTGCAGGTGCGGGCTCCGCCGCACCGGCAGGTTTCGACAGGCCGCTCCCGCGGCCTGCTCAAGGCTAGCCCTGAGCGAAGCCCCGCAAACGCGGGGCGAAGTCGAAGCCCAGAGGGCGGATTATTCACATCTTCGTGAATAATCCGGGCTAGATTTGTTCAACCGGCCGAGCCAGCCATATGGGCCCATCCCGATCCCTGGTGCAAGGCGCGCGAACGGCACCAGAAAGACATCCGATGCCTGAGGCAGGGAAAGGGGGACAGTGATGAGGCGATGGACAGCGGCCGTGGCGATGGTTCTGTTTGCCGCCAGCGTAGCGGCGGCAGAGGAATGGAGGGCCCCGGCCGAGGCCAAGGCCACGAAGAATCCCGTGGCCAGAGCGACCGGGCTAAAGGATGGCAAGGCCGCGTATGACGCCAACTGCGCTGTCTGCCATGGCAGCAGGGGAAAGGGGGATGGTCCCGGCGGCGCGGCCCTGAACCCGAAGCCGAAGGACCTGGCCGATAAGGTGATCCAGGGCCAGAGTGACGGCGAACTCTTCTGGAAGATCTCCGAGGGACGCGGGGTTATGCCCCCCTGGAAGCACCTCCCAGAGAGCGTTCGCTGGAGCCTGCTGCACTACATGCGTTCGCTGGCCAGCAAGAAGTAGCCGCCCCGCACGCCCCCGCCCGGCCCTGAGGATCTGGCCTGCCTATGTGTGGCCGTGAATGGTTAAGGACGCCCGCGGCACCTTCATCGTGGCGAAGTGACCGACTCATCCAGGAGAGGTCCATGCGACGACGTCTGACGAGCTGGTGCATACCCCTGTTGCTCGGCGCTGCCTCCATGGCGTGGGGGCAGGCGCTCCAGCCGCTGCCTCCCATCGAGGCCCCGAAGGCGGAACAGGTGGAGCTCGGGAAGTACCTCTTCTTCGAGCCGAGGCTCTCGGGGGACGGGGGCGTCTCCTGTGATACCTGCCATGATCCGGCGACTGGGTGGGGCGACGGCAAGGCGCTCTCGACGGGCTACCCCGGCAGCGAGTACTTCCGGAATGCCCAGACCCTCCTCAATGCGGCGTATTACAAGCGCAACTACTGGGATGGCCGGATGGCAGGGTCCGACCTGCCCACGCTCGTCCGCGATCACCTGACCGAGGCCCACTTCATGCAGGTGGATGGCCGGCTCCTCGCCGAGCGCCTCAAGCAGGTCCCCGAGTACGTGGAGTTGTTCCAGAAGGCCTTCAGCGGGGAGCCGACCTTTGGCCGGACGCTCACCGCGGTGGCCGCCTTCTTGAAAACGATCACCTCCCGGAACGCGCCCATCGACCGCTACCTGAGAGGCGACAGGAGCGCGCTCTCAGCGGAGGCCAAGGAAGGCCTCGCGCTGTTTCAGGGGAAGGCGGGCTGCGCACAGTGTCACAACGGGGCGCTGCTTTCCGACCAGAAGTTTCACGCGCTGGGTGTTCCCGAGAACCCGGATATCTTCGCCGACCCCTTCCGCCACATCACGTTCCGCCGCTTCTTCAGGACGCTCGGCGCCCCGAACGCCGAGAACTATCGGGAGGAGCCAGGACTCTATGGCGTGACCAAGGAGAAAGCGGATTGGGGGAAGTTCAGGACGCCGAGCCTGCGCGAGGTCAGCCGGACGGCGCCGTACATGCACAACGGAAGCCTCGCCACCCTCGAGGATGTGGTCGCCTTCTACGACCGCGGTGGGGGGCAGCACCGCAACAAGAGCCCGCTGCTGAAGCCGCTCGGACTCACCGCGGGCGAGAAGCAGGCATTGGTGGAGTTTCTGAAGAGCCTCGCCGGCGACCCAGTAATCGTCGAGCGGCCGGAGCTGCCCGACTACAAGCCCCAGAAGCTTGGCCAGAACTGAGGAGACGGGTCATGCAAACGACGCGATGGACTGCCCTCCTCCTGGGAGGGCTGTTCCTCGGTGTTGGACTCTGGACGAGCGGAGCCCTCGGCGAAGGCCAGCGGGACCGCGCAATCGGTCTGCTGCCACCCGTTCCGGTTCCCCCGGACAACCCGATGTCTCCCGGCAAGGTCGAGCTTGGGAAGCTCCTTTTCTGGGACACGCGGCTCTCGGGGGATGCCTCGACCTCGTGCGCGTCCT
>METI01000094.1:38270-38846 GCA_001771285.1 candidate division NC10 bacterium RIFCSPLOWO2_12_FULL_66_18 | reverse complement strand
GGGCACATCACCATTCTTCGCAAGGACAAACTTTCCCTTCAGGCTCTCGCGATTGAATGGAAGAAACATGGCAAGGGGATGCATAGGATTCCTTTTCTAGTAACTCGGGTGAGATATTCGCACAGGATCGTCCGGCCGTGTAGTCGCCGCATGGCGTCGGCCGGAGACCGCCCATAGGGATACCTCACGTGATCCCGGGATGCAAGAGTCAAAAGGGAAGTCAAATCATAAGACACGGTGCGCGGCTGCGATTTCGGGGGATAGGCGGGGCGATCAGCCCTTCACCGCGCCGCGGGCGAGACCTTCGACGTAAAAACGTTGGAGGGCGAGGTACAGAATGGGCGTAGGCAGGCTGCCGATGAGGGAGGCGGCGGTCAGCATCGGCCACTTGATCACGAACTCGCCCACGGTGAAGGCCACGCCGAGCGTGACGGTGCGCTTGGCGTCAATGGAGATGAGGCAGAGGGCCCAGAGGAGGTCCTGCCACGCGAGCAGGAAGGCGAAGAGCAGGGTGGCCACCGTTCCCGGCAAGGCGATGGGCATGATGATCCGGAGGAAGATCTGGAGGCGCGAGGC